>PXCI01000124.1 GCA_003566675.1 Clostridia bacterium | reverse complement strand
TCCGCCTGCTCGAAATCCCCGACGTGGATCTTCAGCCCTGCGGCGGCACCCACGTCAAGCGCACCGGCGAAATCGGGCCCGTGCGGGTGCGCAAGATCGAGAAGAAGGGAAGGATGAATCGAAGGGTGAAGGTGGAACTTGAGTCCAGCAGGTAACCGATAAGCACACGGGAAGTGGCCAACGCGTTTCTGCTTTCAAGTTCCTATGCGGTAGCTGCAATAGGCTCCTTAGAATAGAATGATGGGTTCATCGAACCTTCTGCAAACGCTCTTTAACCAAAGAAATCGGGCATCAAATGGCGATCGGGAAAGTGCTGGCGACTGCTCTCACTGATGAAAACCTGCCATTGACTATGGCGACGCCGCCGCCGATGAGTCAAAGCGACTACTTGATGCTGTCCAGGTTTTCGGTGGCGAGCGATGCGGGCGGGTCACTAGACCGCAACGAATAGTAGCCGCTAGGCTGATCAAGCCACTGCTCAAGGAAAACGCCATTTTTGAGGCCAACACCTAAGGCGGACCATGGAATCGGAACTTGACTACCCTCGAAAAACGCTAAAGGCCTCAAAGCTCTCCGCGAACACATTGAAAAAACACCGGGCGTGCGGCAAACAAATCCCTCATCAGCGCGTAAACCTGAGCATCGCTTGAGGCTATTGGAACTTCTACCTAGGACCTTGGGCATTTTCCTACACGATTTATCGACTTTCTCCTATCGCCGAATTGAGGTTTTCTTGGCAATCTACGGTCGCGGATCGAAAGAAATCGGGGCACTTATTATTCGTGGCCCTAATTCATTCAGTCGCTAATCCATTCATTGGCTTTTGTCTAAGGAGAATCACAATGCGAGAATTGAATGTTCATGAATTGCAAACAGTGAGCGGCGGTACTGGGAGCTCAGGTGAGATTTCTGGATATCAGGGCGCTGGTGCGGTCCTTACTGTCCTTGCTGCTGGAGCTGCAGTATCAACTGCCCCTATCAGCGGGCCGGTCATTGGTTTGGCCTGGGGTGTAGCTGCAGGACTCGCAATCGCACAAGCGATCGCTAACAATTCCGGTAGCGGCAACTAATAAGCTCCCCCCAACCACAAGCAGGAATGACAAATGGTGCTCCGTAGTTTGGATTTAACGTGCACACAAATATAAGAAAAATAGAGTAAATCTTCGAATAGAGAAGAAAAAACGTTGCTCTTTATTTCCGCTAAAGAGCGGATCAAGGGCCTTCAGCAGCGCGTTTCCAGACTACGGAGACCTTCTTTCAAAGACATGAAAAAAGTCCGATCATGGCAAGAATTGAATATGCCAACGCACGATGGCTCTAGTTGGTCTATCTTGCGAGATTCGCATCTAGAAACTCCAGTAACGTTTTCTCAGGTCAGGGAAGCAGTAAAATCATGGCTTCCTCCAAATAATCTGCTGATCGGCCAGCCTGGGGGTAAGAAATTTGTAACCCCTATTGAGATTGCGGAGCTACAGAATACAGCTAAGGGCGCTCTGTATAAACATACTAGAAATGTTTCCCTTATGTTTTTTCCACCCGCTCTCATCTTTCTTTTTTCCGGGTTGGTCTCCGCATCAAAAAATGAACTACTTTTTGGCGCGTTACTGATGCTTATCGGTGCAATATTTCTCATTGACTATTTCGTATTATCCCGTAGTTCAGAAGCTATTTATCAGCGGTCGCTTTTTTTCTTTTGGCTAAAGTCCACCCCTTCCGCAAAATGGGGGCTCTGGTTTTGGTTGGCGGTGGGGATGTCAATAGGCGGTTTGCAGATCGCATCTCAAGTAATACTGGGCGGTCTCGGGGAGATCTTTTCAGCCTTCGGACTCATCTATAGTCGCGTAGAAGAAGGCGAGGTATGGCGGTTCATGACTGGGCCATACCTTCATTTTTCTTCCATACATTTTTCTTTGAACCTCTTGCTGCTAATTATTGGAGGATGGTTATCCTGGGCGCTCATCGGACCGCAGAACTCAGTTTTGGTATTCATGATCGGTAACCTAATCGCTGGTTATGCGCAGTATGCTTTTGGGGGAAGGCTATTCGAAATCTACGGTGGTATATCTGGTGGTGTTTATGCGCTATTCGGGCTTCTACTGGTCAGTTGGGCCTTCAAAAACGCAATACTTCCAAGGGGTCTTGTCGTTGTTATGGCAGGCATCCTCTGCATTGGTGAGATGGGAAATGTTCTGTTAATTGACAGCAGTGCAACGGTTGCGCATATGGCTGGATTCTGCGTAGGTGTGGTGGCGGCAATAATAATCGTTTCCTGGGAGGCGGCTATTAAGATAAAGTCAATCAAAGACTCTGATTAAAGTCTTAATAGGAGAACGGTGCTGTTAATCTAAAAAAGCAACAAGGCTAAATAGGGTGATATGAGCCGGAATCTTATCCAGCATCTATGTTATCGATAACCTTCGGTTATAGCACGCAAAGGGCATCGCCTTTATCCCGTTTAAATACGTGAAGAGCCCAATCAAGGTGCAAAACTCTAGATTTTCCTATAACGCAAATGTGACATCTGGCAATGTCTAAACACAAAGCACCCCTTTTCCGTAAGGACGCGATTGACCACAAATCACCAGATGTGTTTGGCAGCATCATGGTTCCGCAAGAGAAGCAAATGGCCGCATTGGCTCTGGTCGCGCTTGCGTTGGCGCTTGGGATAATTTGCATGCTTGTTTTCGGGGAATATGAACGGAAAGAGAGGGTTGCAGGATACGTTGTGCCGTCGACAGGGTTGACTCGTGTCGTTGCTCCGCGCGTGGGGGTTATCAATGCCGTGCACGTCACAGATGATGAATGGGTGGTGGCTGGACAAAGTCTATTTTCCATTTCGTCTCTGAGGGGCATGGCAACCGGAGGAAACGCCGAAGCGGCGCAAGTAGAGGCTTTAAAGAATAAGCAATCAAGCCTAAATCGCCGGGCCGCCCGTGAAAATGAGTTGGCCGAGGCCCATTCAAAGAGCACTAGGCGTCGGATTGAGGAATCGAATCTACAATTGCTTGCTGTAAAGAACCAACAAGATTTGGCAGCGAAACGTACTGCTCTTTTGGAGCGGGAGGTTATTCGGCTCGAATCTTTGCAAGGGAGCGGGCACGTTTCCCTTAGCCTACTGGATGCGAGGCGAGGTGAGCTCCTGAGCGCGCAGAAAAATGTCGCAGAATTCGGAAGAGAACGTGATCTTCTCAAGGCTACTATTTCTGGCTTTGAGGAAGAGTTGGAATTGCTCCCATTGCAGCTAAGCGTGCGGCAAGACGAATTGTATACTCGTGCGCTTGAGATTGAGCGCATGCTGACCGAGGCTGAAGTAAAGAGACAAATCGTCGTTCGTGCGCCGGTCTCCGGCCGGGTGACGTCGTTGGTTGCTTTTGAGGGTCAGTCTGTCACGCCGAATCAAATTATGCTGGATATGCTTGCGGATGAAGAGCGGCTGCAGGCGGTGTTGCTGGTGCCCTCGCATGCGGCCGGTTTCGTTCAGCCTGGCCAGAAAGTCCGTTTTCGTTTTGATGCGTTCCCGCACCAGAGATTTGGGATTTATGATGGTCTTGTGCACTCGGTTAGCCGCACCATGCTCAGCCCGGGTGATGAGGTCGGACCACTAAGACTGCAGACCCCCGCCTATCGGGTTATCGCTACGCTGGATTCTAACGTTGTCATTGCCTACGGGGAAGCCATCCCACTTCAGCCAGACCTGACCCTGCAGGCGGACATTGTCCGTGAACGCATGCGCATCATTGAGTGGATCTTTGATCCGATACGTGCGGCGGTGAGCGCCCTTTGATCGGTATGGGGCCGCAGCCATGCGTGATGGTCTTCTGAGCGTTTCTTTCCTGGGCCGCCCGTCCGTTCCGGTGGTGCTGCAGACCGAGGCGGCCGAGTGCGGCCTTGCCTGCCTGGCCATGGTTGCAAGCTTTCATGGTCATCGAACGGACCTGTCCAGCCTGCGTCGGCGCTGGTCGGTATCTCTGAAGGGAATTAACCTGGCTCAGTTGATGGAGATGGGACAGGGGTTGGCGCTGACTCCTCGCGCCCTCCGGCTGGATCTCCAGCACCTCCGTGAGCTTAAGCAACCGGCAATTTTGCATTGGGACCTGGATCACTTTGTGGTTCTGGAACGAGTCACCGGCAAGTCCGTTTGTATCGTTGATCCTGCTGTAGGACGCCGCAAGCTGTCCATGGCAGAGGTCTCGAAGCACTTTACCGGTGTGGCATTGGAGTTATCGCCCACTGCAAAATTCCAACGTCGTCAGGAAATTTCTCCGCTCCCCCTCTGGTCGTTTGTGGCAGGTACAAAGGGCCTGGGAGGGGCTCTTTTGAATATATTTTTGCTTTCCCTGGCACTGCAACTCCTGTTGCTTTTGGCGCCACTATTCGGTCAAATCGTTATTGATGAAATAGTTATTTCACAGGATCGGAATTTACTGACGGTTCTGGCGGTGGCTTTTCTTCTATTGGCCGCAATCCAGACCTGCATTAACGGAATTCGTGGCTGGGTGGTGGTGACGCTGGGTGCCCAGCTGCAATTCGGCTGGGTCACTCGATTGTTTCATCACCTGATTCGCCTGCCGCTGAACTATTTCGAAAAGCGG
>PXCI01000341.1 GCA_003566675.1 Clostridia bacterium | reverse complement strand
TCTCGGGTACGTAGAGATAACTCATGTTTTCTACCACGCCGAGGACACGTTTGTCCATTGTACGCGCCATGTTCACGGCCTTGCGAACGATCATCTCAACGAGGTCCTGAGGAGTGAAGACAACCACGACCCCGGAGATCGGGAAGGACTGCATCAGAGTTAGAGGTGCGTCGGCAGTTCCGGGAGGCAGGTCGACGAGCAGGTAGTCGAGCTTGCCCCAGAGCACATCCTCGCCGAATTGCTTGATGGTGTTTCCAATCAGGGGGCCACGCCAGATCACCGCGTCTTCCTCGTTGGGGAGGAGAAGGTTGATGGACATGACCTCGATTCCCGACCTCGACAGCACAGGCAGGATTCCGCTATCGTTGCCGCTCGGTCGTTCGCTGAGGCCGAACATCTTGGGTATGCTGGGGCCGGTGATATCGGCGTCGAGTATGCCCACCTCGTGGCCGCGGCGTCTGAGAGCGATGGCGAGCAGGCTCGACACCAGAGATTTGCCTACGCCTCCTTTGCCGCTCATCACGGCGACCATGTGACCTATCTCATTGAGGTCCTTTGCCTTGGCGTCACTGTATTCTATACTCGCACGGTTGACATCAGGCAGTTTCTCAACCACCTCCTTCACCTTTTCCCTAATCCAGTCCTGTGCACCGGGAACCAGCCCGGTCGATGCCAGGGCGATGCTCACCTTCTTGTCGGAAACGGTTATCTTGCGCACCAGGTTCATACTCACTATGCTGCGTTTGACCGCGGGCACCACGATCGATTCCAGGCTCTCCATTACTTGTTGTTCATTGGCCATATGCTTCCCTCCGTACTGTCATGCTAATGGTCACAGATATTGTCCTCGGTAGTTAACTGGCCGTCGAGATAACTCAGAACCGCCCTCTCCGGGTCGCTTTCTACAGCGCCAACAACTACCTCGATGCGGTGTTGCCGGAAAAGGCCCTGTGCCCGCGATCCCATACCTCCGGCGATAACCAGGGCAACGCCTTGCTCGGCCAGCCATCCCGGCAGCAGCCCCGGCTGATGCCCCGGCGATGGAACCAGTTCCTTCCCTATGATGCTCCTCTTGTCTTCATCGGCGTCAATCAATGCGAAGAACTCGCAATGACCAAAGTGCGGCGACACTCTCCCGCCGCTGACCGGTATCGCATATCTCATAATAACCTCCTTCTACTGTCTGGTATCGTTGAGTCCCATCCGCTCCGACAGTTGTCTCCAACTCTCACGCCAAAGGTCTTCCAGGCTTGCCCCTGCCGAGAAGCGCGTCTCACCCTCCGCCCCTCCCTGCCGGGGCAGTCGAGAGATGCTGCCACATTCTCACGATCTCCCGAGTAACCCTGCCTGTGGAGTATTCCACCACCGGCACTCCCTGAACAATCGATTCGGTAACAACACTATCAAAAGGAACCTTTGCTACCACCATAACTCCCTGGCTCAGACACTGGCTCTCAATCTGCCGTGAATTCTCCTCATTCACGTCATACTTGTTGATGCAGACCGCCGCCGGGACACCGAAGTGGAGACAGACGCCCAGTACTCTCTCCAGGTCGTGCATTCCTGAGAGGGTTGGCTCGGTGACCAGAAGGGCCAACGCTGCCCCTGACAGGGATGAGATGACGGGACAGCCGATACCGGGCGGTCCATCACTGATAATATAGTCCAAGGCCTGCTCTTCGGCAACCTTCTTGGCCTGTTGCCGTACCAGCGCCACCAGTTTCCCGGAATTCTCTTGGGCTATTCCCAGCCGGGCATGGACAAGAGGGCCGTATCTGGTATCGGAGATGAACCAGTGTCCGGCCATGTTCTCCTTCATCGTTATAGCTTCAGTCGGGCACACGTGGTGACAAAGGCCACAACCTTCACACGATACCTCTTCAACCTGGAAAGCCCTGATCGCGTGGAAGCGGCAAAGCTCTTGGCACAGGCCGCACTCGTTGCACCTGTCCGGGTCTATGCAGGCTACCTGCCCGCTCCAAAACTCGTTTCTCACTCTCTCCGAAGGGCTGAGGAGCAGGTGAAGATCTGCCGCGTCGACATCGCAGTCGGCAAGCACCTTTCTCTCTGCGAGAGCGGCCAGCGCTCCGACTATGCTCGTCTTACCTGTGCCCCCTTTACCGCTTAGAACTACAATCTCTCTCATCAACTATCTCCGTGACCCTGTCAAACAGGCGGAGGAAGCTGCTCTTCCAGTCCGGCATGCCGGCGACCAGCGTGATTCCGCGAGAGTATAGACGGGCTATCTCTGTATCCAGGGGGATGGTGAGCAGAACAGGTATGCTCTTTTCGTTGCAGTAATCCTCCACTCTATTATCACCGACACCCGTCCGGTTGAGCACGACTCCGCAAGGAATGGCGAGTTCTTTCACTGTCTCGACGGCAAGGGCCAGGTCGTTGAGCCCGAAAGGAGTGGGCTCGGTTACCAGGAGGCAGAAATCGCTCCCCCTTATTGCCTCTACTACAGGACAGGATGTGCCCGGTGGTACATCGATGAGGACTATGCCATCCCGGTCTGCCTTTTCCTTGACCTTTCTGATGATCGGAGGTGCCATGGCCTCACCCACAGTGAGCCTGCCCTGGACAATGCCAACCGCGCCTGAGCGCCCGCATTCAACAACCCCTATCTCGCGGCCCTCCTCGGTAATGGCCTTCTCGGGGCAGAGGTAAGAGCAGGCACCACAGCCGTGACAGAGTTGAGGGAAAGTAAGCACATGGTCAGCCATCACGGCAATGGCATTGTAGGCGCACACATCGGCACACTTCCTGCAACAGGAGCACTTCTCCTCGTTGACCTTGGGGACTGGAATCGTCACTGTTTCGCTCCCCGTGATCTCGGGCCTCAGAAACACATGGTCGTTTGGCTCCTCGACATCACAATCAAGAAGCTGAACGTGATATCGGTCGCCCAATGCAAGAGCCAAGCTGGTGGCGATCAGCGTCTTTCCCGTGCCGCCCTTACCGCTGGCAATGGAGACTCTCATGCTATTCCCTGACCATTCTGGCACCACATTTCGGACAGGCCAAATCGTAGCAGGGAACACCTGCCCGGTGAGATACACTCGCCCCGCAACTGGGACAAACGAACATGCCACCGGGTACTGCCCCAGGTCGACTACCCGCCCTCCTTCCCAAACCCCTGCCAAGTCCTGGTTGCCTACCTGTTCCCTGCCCCGGTCCGTATGGACCCGTACCATCTCGTCCGGGCATTGCTCTACGTCTCCTTACCCAGTTGCGCGATGCGACGCTGGATGTCATCCATCTGCTTTGCCATGGCCTCGATCTGAGCTTTGAGTTCCTCTATCTTCTCCTCGGGGGTGGTTGCCTGAGGGGCTCCCTGTGATATCATTCCCCGGCCCATACCCCGGCCCATTCCTCGCCCTCCACCCACGCCTACCCCGTAATGGGAGCCGACGCTGGGCTGAGCATTCGGCCGCAGCTTCCCTGCTTTGTAGGCTTCGACGGCGTCTCGTATCCTCCCGGAAGCACCGGTAACTACCTGTATCCCTGCCGCCGAAAGGGTCTGGTAAGCGTTGGGGCCGCAGTTGCCTGTGAGTACCACCCCTACCCCCTTTTCGGCGATCGCCTGGGCAGTACTGATGCCTGCTCCACCGGCAGCCATGGCGCTCGAGTTCTCCAGAGCCTCAAACTCCATGCTCTCGGGATCAACGATGACGAAGTGCTGACACCTGCCAAAGCGAGCGTCTACCTCCGCGTCCAGGTCAGGAGCCAGCGCTGATACAGCGATTCTCATGGTGCACCTCCTTCTGGGTTACTCTGTCTCCAATTCTTTGATTCTGGCGTCTATCTGCTCGAGTTGGTCCTTTATTGCCTCGGCCTCGTCTTTGAGGAAGTCGAGCTCTTGCTCCTGGGTCATCTGGGGGGCGTAGGGATAGGCTCCCGGGGCAGGTCCAGCGGGTGCGCCATAAGCGTATGGTACAGGTCCTCCATACGGCATACCCATGCCAAAGCGGTAACCCCTTCCGAAGCCATATCCGCGTCCCAAGCCATACCGCCTGCCGTGACCGTACATTCGCCCCAGTCCCCAAGGCCGGCAATAACCCCTAGCGCCTCCTGTCATCGGCCCCATTCCGGCCGGACCGGTTCCATCAAATCCTGGCATGTTTCACCTCCTTGTTCATGTCTTAGTGTCCGTACAGACACTGTTCATTCACTCCCGAAGTTCCTTCAATCTTCTCTCGGTCATATCTGACTCGCTCGCGAGTGCCTCCGCCCGGCTCTCAGGAAAGGACAACTCCTGCTCGCGGGTCATCTGTGGGATCCAGGCATCTCTCACCTCCTTACAGGATCAAATAGTCACCATAGGGGGTATCCATATCGTCCCCATCGGCGCCAACCCCGACCGAGGCCTCGACCGAAGCCTCGACCAAAGCCAGGTCCGCGCCCTAGCGGCGCGACATAGCCGTAGGTGTAAGGGTAGCGATAACCGGGTACCGGACTGGCGAAGCCTGGCCTGCCGAAACCGGCACAGAAGCCCGCTGCCCTTCCCGTCATCGGGCCCGAGCCCATCGGTCCAGTTCCGTCTCCAAATGGCATGTCTATCACCTCCTTTCTCGGTTCATTAGCCATCATCCTCTGCCCCCGCGGAATCTGCG
>PXCI01000096.1 GCA_003566675.1 Clostridia bacterium | reverse complement strand
TTCCCCTATGTGGCTACCAGCTACCGGGTCAGCGAGCACTATCAGACCGGCATGATGACGCGGAATATGCCCTGGCTCAACGAGACCATGCCCGGCATTTTCGTGGAAATAAGTCCCTCTCTGGCCAAGAAGATCGGGGTTAAGAACGGCGATATGCTGGTGATCTCCAGTCAGCGAGGCGAGTACGAGGCGGCGGCATGTGTCACTCCCCGGGTCAAGCCGATGCAGGTAAACGGTGAGACGCTGGAGATGGTCGGTATGGTCTGGCACTGGGGCTACATGGGGCTTTCCAGGGGAGACGTCATGAATGACGTCAGTCCCTCCATCGGTGATGCGAACACGACAATACCCGAATACAAGGCATTCCTGTGCGACATAAGGAAGCGGGGGTGACGCCGTATGAGTAAATCTATGTTGATCGACACGTCCAAGTGTATGGCTTGTCGTGCATGCCAGGTTGCCTGCAAGCAGTGGAACAGGCTGCCTGCAGAGGACACGACGTTCACAGGCACGTATGAGAATCCACCTGGATTTTCGCCGAAGACCTGGATGAAGGTAACCTTCCAGGAGGAAGAGCAGGGGGATGACGTCAAGTGGTATTTCGGCAACCAGAGATGCATGCACTGCACGGATGCAGCCTGTATCCTGGTGTGTCCCGCCGGTGCCATTTCTCACTCGGAAAGCGGTGCCGTCGTTATCGATTCCGAAAAGTGCATCGGCTGCAATTACTGCGTGGCCAATTGCACCTTCGACATCATGGGATTCAACCGCCAGAATAACGTGGCAACCAAGTGCACGTTCTGTTACGATCGAACGTCCAACGGGCTGCAGCCGGCCTGCTCCACCGCCTGTCCAACGGGCGCACTCAAGTACGGTGACCGGAGCGATCTGCTGCGGGCCGCACGAACAAGGGTTGGGGAGCTGCGATCCGCAGGCAAGACGAAGGCGACGCTTTATGGCCAGACGGAGCTTCATGGAACGGGTATGGTGTTCATTCTGGAGGATGATCCAGAACACTATGCTCTTCCGTCGAATCCGTACGTTCCGCTTTCGGCCAGGGCCTGGAACGTCGTGTTCAAGCCCATTAGAGTGTTGGCCGTGGTAGGCGTGGCTTTTGGCCTCTGGAAAAACTGGTCTACTACGAAGGACATCAAGGAAGGTAAGGGCAGCAGCTGATTAGCATCATCTTGGAGGTGAAAGAGTGAGCGCCAAACATTTTCAAGGGGGAGACGTCAAGACGTTTGTCGGTGGGGGAACCTACGTGCCCCACCACAAGGGCTTCACGGAGAAAAAGACCATTACCAGGATGGCAGCGCCTGAGCAGGTCGTCATACCCCTGCATCAGCACACGGGAGCGCCCTGTGAACCCCTGGTCAAGGTGGGCGACAGAGTCGAGATTGGGCAGAAGATCGGGGAGGCCGATGCTTACGTTACCGCTCCTGTTCATGCCAGTGTTTCAGGCACGGTCAGCGCCATCGAACCCAGGCTGACTCACACCGGCGAGCAGATACAAAGCGTTGTGATCACCGCCGACGAGGAGCAGGGCGAATTCGAACCGGCTGAGGTCCGTGATCCCGCTGAGATGTCTGTAGAGGAACTCAAGGAGTGCATCAAGGAGGCGGGGCTCACGGGCATGGGAGGCGGCGCCTTTCCGACGTATGTCAACATCAATACGAAGGAAGCCGTTGATTCCCTTATTCTGAACGGAGCAGAGTGTGAACCCTATCTGACCTGCGATCACCGGGTGATGGTGGAGCGTGTTGACGAACTCATCGGCGGTGCCGAGATACTCATGCGTTGCATCGGGGCAACCAAGTGCTACATCGGCATTGAGACGAACAAGCCCGACGCCATCGAAGCGCTTTCGAAGAAGACCGAGGGGAAGGAAGGCTTTGAGGTCGTCCCTCTGGACGTCAAGTATCCCCAGGGATACAAGTCTTACCTGATCAAGGCAGTTACCGGACGCGATGTGCCCAGGGGTGCCCGGTCTGCTGCTCTCGGTTGCATCGTTCGCAACGTTGGGACGACCATTGCGGTCTACGAGGCGGTGGTTTACGGCAAGCCTCTCATAGAGCGCGTCATAACGGTGAGTGGCCCTGATGTTCCCAACTCGGGCAACTACCTGATCAGGATCGGTACTTTGGCATCGCATATCTTGAAAGAGGCTGGGCTGGAAGACTTGGAGGGCGGTAAGGTCATTTTCGGTGGCCCGATGACCGGCCTGGCGCAGCCAACGGCGGATGTTCCGGTGATCAAGGCGACGACCGGCGTCCTGTTCTTCCCACCCGACCTGGTCCGAGAGGACCTGCCGTACACCGACTGTGTCCGATGTGGCCTCTGCGTGCAGCACTGTCCCAACTGGCTGTATCCGAACCAGTTGAGCATACTGGCCGAACATGGGGTACTGGACAATATTGAGGCTGAATGGGATCTGTGGGACTGCATCGAGTGCGGTATCTGCGCATACATGTGTCCCTCGAACCGGCCCATTGTTCACTTCATCAAGCGGGCCAAGGCCATTGTGGACAATAAGTAGAGGCGAAGAGATCATAAGCGAAGGAGAGAGGGAGGAGGATGCCTGGTGGATAATCTCGTTGTCACGCCGCCGCCACATCTGAAGGTCAAGGCCACGGTATCCGAGGCGATGCGGGATGTAGCGATTGCACTCGTGCCCGTCTCAATCGTATCTATCATCTTTTTTCAACTGTACGCGGTACTTCTCATAGCCGTATGTGTGGGCACGGCGGCTCTCACAGAGGTCATCTTTCGCAGGGCCATGAAGAAGAAGCCGACACTGCATGACTACAGCGCAGTGCTCACGGGTCTTTTTGTGGCTTTGCTGTTCTCACCCACGGCAGCCTGGTGGAGTGCCGCACTGGCCACCTTCATCGCCGTGGGAATCGCCAAGGAGTTGATGGGCGGGCTGGGATGGAACCTGTTCAACCCGGCTCTGTTCGGCCGGGTTGCCATAATCGTCCTGGCACCCTGGTTTGCCTTTCTGAACAGGGACCTTGCTGCGCTGAGTTGGAACCTGGGCGGCCTGGATGCGGTGGCTCAGGCCACTCCCCTGGCTCTGCTCCAGCAGGGTGCGACCATGCCAAGTTACATCAGTATGTTTCTTGGATACCCCGGTGGGGCCCTGGCCGAGACCTCAGCACTGGCGTTATTGATTGGTGCTGCTTACCTGATTTACAAGCGGCATATTACCTGGCATATTCCCGTTTCGATACTCGGCGTCGTCGTTGCATTGACGGTGTTGAGTGTCCAGGATCCGATCTATCACCTGCTGAGCGGGGGACTGTTGCTGGGTGCCTTCTACATGGCTACCGATTGGGTCACCAGCCCCATCAATGCCAAGGGAAAGATCGTCTTTGGCATAAGCATCGGTGTTCTGGTGGTCCTATTCCGATTGGCTCTCGCGCCCACTGAGGGAGTTGCTTTCTCGATCCTGATCATGAACGCCTTTGTACCACTCATCGAGAGAGTTACGAAGCGAGCCTCGTTCAGTGAACCCAAGCCATCCCCCAGCACTTCGGGAGAAGCTGCTTGAAGAAGTGCAGGTAAGGCAGAAGGGGAGCAGGTCGCGGCCTGCTCCCCTTCTGCATGTCCCGCCCTGTTGGAAGTGGCCCGCCTGATCATCAGGCGCGATGTGGGGCCCCGGGCTGCTCGTCTATGTTAGCAGTGCCTCAATCTCCCGCACCATACCCTGATCACTTCTCCTGCGTACGGCGACGCTTGCTGACGTTGCTGCATATACTCTCGCAGTTCAACGCGGGGCCCTCGAGCAGGCAGTGAAAGAGACTTGATCTCCCTGAACGAAGCAAGAGCCGCTCGACATGCCCCATCTCTCGGATACGGAGAGGAAGACGTCATCAACCGGCTCTAACCCCAAAAGGTCGTGCCTCAGAGGAAGCCGCAGATCGAAGGGTGGCTCCGCCGTAGGTTCTAGTCCTGATAGCGGATCATTTCCTCCTGGATCCAGTCTTCGACCGATTTCACCACATGGTCGAGTTCGACGGATGAGGCCTCTGACTCTCTCCGCACCTTCATCTCGACAACCGACTGTTTCAAATTGCGCATGGAAATGGTAAGGCGCAGCGGCATGCCCATAAGGTCCGCGTCATTGAACTTAACCCCCGCCGAAGCGTCGCGATCATCGTACAGAACCGAAATGCCCGCATCGGTGAGATCGGTGTACACCTGTGTGGCCTGGTCCACCACGTCCTGATTCGTGCCCAAGGCAACGAGATGTACCTGGTAAGGAGTGACGGGTAGTGGCCAGATGATTCCCATATCGTCGTGGTGACTTTCCACCACGCAGGCGGCCAGTCGGCCCACGCCGATACCATAACAGCCCATGACCAGGGGGTTTTCATTGCCCTCTCGGTCCAGGTAGGTGGCCTCCATGGACTGGGAATACTTGGTGCCCAACTTGAACGTGTTGCCTATCTCCACGCCTCTGACCAGCTCCAGCTGGCCTTCGCAGTGGACGCAGTCATCTCCTGAGCGGGCAGTGGCGATGTCCGTCACTTGTCCAGCGGAGAAGTCCCGGCCATAGCGGGCTCCGGTGAAGTGATACCCTTCCCTATTGGCCCCGGCAATCAGTCCCTCAGACTCCGCCACGCTGGGATCCACCACGACCTGGTAGTCCGTACAGCCGACCGGGGAGACGTAACCGCCCACCAGCCCCCATTCCTCCAGTTCGGCATCGGAGGCCAGGCGTACCTCACCTACGCCCAGGCAGTTGGCCAGTTTCCGTTCGTTCACTTCCAGGTCGCCGCGGATGCAGGCCAGGGCCGGCTTACCGTCAACTGCCACCACGAGAGTCTTCAACACATCCGTTGGCTCCTTGCCCAGGAAACGGGCCACTTCTGTGATTTCCGCCTGCCCGGGGGTGGCTACTTCGGTCAGGGGACCCCCCTTGCTCGGGGCCGTGGTGCGGCAAATCTCTGCCACATCCTGGTTGGCTGCATAACCGCACTGACGGCATAAGACCAGGGTGTCCTCACCGGCTTCCGTCACCAGCATGAATTCGTGGGCTCCCGTTCCCCCCATCATGCCGACATCGGAAGCGACCATGGCCACATCTACTCCACAGCGGCGACAGATATTGAAATAAGCCTGGCATACGCTGGTGTAATAACGATCCAGATCGGCCGGGTCCGCGTGAAAGGAGTATCCATCCTTCATCATAAACTCGCGGACCCTGATGAGACCGCCCCGCGAGCGGGGTTCATCCCGGAACTTGGTCTGGATTTGATAGACCATGAAAGGCAGCTGTCGGTGAGAATCTACTTCTCGACGCACCAGATCCGTGATGACTTCCTCGTGGGTCATGCCCAGAACCATGTTCCGGCCTCTCCGATCTTTGAAACGTGCCAGTTCGGGGCCAATGTCGTACCAACGACCGGACTCCTGCCACAGTTCGGCCGGGTGGACCACGGGCATGCTTAACTCCTGACCGTCTATGGCATCCATCTCTTGACGAATAATCCTTTGGATATTGCGAATCACCCGCCACCCCAACGGGAGATAACTGTAGATCCCGGCCGCCAGGGGCCGGATATATCCGCCCCTGAGCATCATCTGGTGACTGGCCAGTTTTGCCTCTGCTGGTGCCTCACGCCAGGTACGGGTGAATAGTTTCGATAACCTCATGTAAGTCCTCCTAATCTTGTGGGTCTAACGGTGTATTCTGGATTGACCTACCGATATCTTTGCTCTTCCCAGGCCGTCAAGAAGTGTCGATCCAGTCCCATCTCGCATGAAAAAACCTCCTGGATTTCCCGTCCGCCGCCCTGTCGTCGGGTAGAAAGATTCTGTTGCCATGCTCTCCCAGTGTCAAAAAAGTTCCCAATCGCGTTGTGTCTCAGTCGTCAGGTTATGGTTCTGATCATCGGATGGATTCGACAAAACATCGCCTGCGAGAGGCGCAGCCAATTGCTGTCACCGGACTACCAACTCAGCCTTCCCGTAGCGGGGTGTCGAGGCCTTCCACCCGCCCCACCGGTAGGGTGAACAGGAGCCCCGTGTCGGGCTGGGTCAGATCGCCGACCACGCCTTTGATGATCTCAATGGCCAGCTCCAGGATTTCCTCGGTTGGCACCACCGTGAACATCACCTTGCTGTTGGTGCTGCCCTGTTGGGATCCGGTGAGGTCCGCAAAGCGGGAGAAGATTGAGTAGTGATCGGCGATCAGGTGTCCCATCCCCATACTGTCCAGCACGGTGGCACCGCCGATCCCATTTTCGTAGAACTGATCGAGTATGGGTTCCATCTTCCCAGGGTCTTCTATGACCGCTACGAGCAGATGCATATTGCTTCCTCCTCCAGTTGGTGAATCCTACGAGTCCTCCACGCCGAGTGACTGTGTTTTTCTGAGGGCCCTCAACACCAGAACAGGCCCGATCAGTCCAAAGAAGATGACGGACCCCAGTATGACTGTCACTATGACGCCCTCAGGCAGGGGAAGTCGTTCTTCGGCTAACAGGGCAAGTCCGACGGCAACCCCCGCCTGTGGTGTAAGTGCGAGCCCCACTTGCCTGCGGTGCTCCGGGACGATCATGCTGCACCGATCGGAAAGCAGTCGACACGTCGCATCGCCCAGTCGAGCCCCGAGCAGTTTGCCTGTGAGGCGAGACAGGATGTAGATGCTACCCAGCAGCCCCAAAGTGGGTAGAGCCTGCAGCTGTAGGTTGGCTCCGGCCAGGGTGAGGAAGATGATGAGCACCGGGGGATCGATGGCCTCAATATTTTCGAAAAAACGCTTAGGGTTCGGCGTCAGGTTGGCCACCATTGCACCGGTGACCAGTGCGACCAGCAGATACGAGATACCCAACTGACGTGACAGGCCTACCAGGAGGAAGATGAGGGCGGTGACCAGCAGCAGGCGCTGTCGCGGAAGTCGTATTCGGTTGGCGAGGGTGATTCCAGCCAGTCCCAGGCAGGCACCCAGCGCCAGGGCACCCCCAATCTCTACGGTAACGTGGGCCAATAGGCCCCGTTCTGCGTTCATACCGAAGTAGTGTAAGTTGAGCGTGGTGGTGACGATGGTGAAGGCCAGGATGCACCACACATTGTCCAGCGCTACCAATGACATCACCACCCTGGGAAAGGGTCCGCGTGCGTCGTGTTCTCGCATGATACCCAGAATGCTCGTGGGCGCAGGGGCCAGAGAAAGGACTCCGAGCATGAGCGCCACGGCCAGGCTGCGCGAAACCAGGTAGACCGCTGCGGTGACAAGCACGAGAGTTCCGAGGCTCTCCCCGATAAATAGCAGGCCGAAGTTCTGCCACTTGCTTTTCAGCAGGGGCCACCTTAGTTCTGCACCTATGGATAGCACGATCAATCCCATGGCAAAGGCAGTGACCGGGTCCAGGGCCGCCATGTCTTCCGTTGTCACCAGGTTCGTGACCGAGGGTCCGAGGAGCACTCCGATCAGCAAGTAACCAGTGACCGAGGGTAGCTTCAGTTCTTGGGCCAGCCAGCCGCCGATGAGTCCAGCAACGACGACGATGCCGAGGGTGAGCAGTAGATCCACGTTGATCTTCCTTAGGAGGAATGATGAGTTTAGATTACTGTACGATGATTTCATTGTAACATGGGTCCCGGTAGGGGTGAACTCTACCGAGACGGTAGGGGCACGGGGCTGCGTTCGGTCGCGGTGAACATGCTGATGGTTCGAAGCGGTTATCCCCGCCGCGAATCGATTCCCCTTCAGGGGGAGCACCTCATTTTCCGAGAGCGCAGGGATCCCGAACCTTATCGTGCGGCTTGCCAAAGGGGGGGCTGAACCGGCGGATCCTTCGTTGCCAAAAAGTCAGTCACTGTTGGACTTCGCAAACTGCCGGCCCACGAATCCGGTCGCTGAGTTACTTGGCGCGCCGCTTTCTCTTGACGACGATCTGGGTGAGGATGATGCTGATCTCGTACAGCACGATTAGGGGGACTGCCATGAGAATCTGGGAGGTGGGGTCAGGTGGGGTAAGCAGTGCGGCTACCGTGAAAACGAGGAGTAGGGCCAGTTTTCTCTGGCGTCGCAGCCCTTCGGGGCTGACCACACCGACGTAGGCCAGAAAAACCATGATCAGGGGCAGCTGAAACACTAGGCCAAAAATGATGGTGAGAGTGCCCACAAATTGAATATACCGGTCATAAGTGAACATGGCCACCAACCCCGGACCTGCAAAGCTCTGAAAGAAGGCCATGGCGAAGGGGAGCACAACCCCAAAGGCGAAGCTTGCTCCAGTAAGGAAAAGGACCAGGGAGGCGAACACTAGCAAAACCAGGTACTTCTTTTCCTGTCGATGCAGTCCTGGGGCCACGAACATCCAGATTTGGTAGAGGATGAAAGGTAGTGCCACAAAGAATCCGGCCAGAAGTGACACTTTAATGTCCGTGAGCAGAGCCTCTGATGGAGAGATATATACGAGCTCAATATCTCCTCCGAAGGATCTGAGGATATCTCTGATCCGGCTCGCAAAGGCGAAGGAGATGCCCGCCGAAGCCAGGTAGGCAACGATTGCCCAGAGAAGTCGCTTTCTCAAATCTTTCAGATGCTCTATGATGGTCGACTTTTCCATCCACTATCCCTCTTCCATCGGGGATTCGCCGTTTTTCTGTTTGGGGGGGGAGGCTTGTTCTTCCTTCTCCTCCTTCCCGCCACCATCCGGCTCCGGCCCCGATTGCTCGTTCTCCAGGGAATTGGTGGGCATCTTGACCTCCGCAGCATCCTTGGCCTCTTTCATGCCCTGATCAATATCACGTTGAATGCCCTCGAAGGTCTGTTGAAAGGAAGCGAGAGTTCGGCCAGCCGACCTCGCAAGGTCTGGCAGTTTCTCGGGCCCAACGATGATGAGACCCACCAGCATGATGATGATCAGCTCCCCCATACCTATGCTCAACACGAACCATCACCCCTCTCCATAGTGTCTGCAAAGGAAGTGTGAAGGATATCGGTCTCAGATGCCTTCACACACAGGACTGCCCCTCGGGCCAATCGTTGTGGGCCTGAAGGCAATCAGTGAACCCCGGAGCATCGCGCTCGCATCGACTCCGAGTATCTCCGAGTGGACGCGACGATTACGCTCACCCTGTACATGCCGGTTCCGGGACTGTCATCGATCACAGACACCTTTTCTCACAAGATGACCGCCCGCCATCCGTTCTATGCCATACTGCGCATGCTGCGGGCGGAGGCACTCGACTACTTCTCTTCGTCGGGCTTGTCAGTTTGCTCGCCCGCTCCTCTTCTGAACTCCCCGATGGCTTTGCCCAGGGCTCCTCCTACATCGGGCAGCTTTCCGGGGCCGAAGATTATCAGGGCAATCAGCAGCACAAGGACTAATTCCGTCCATCCAAATCTCACCGCAACCACCTCCGAAGGTATTCTGAGTCTAACTGCATCATCAGTATATCAGACAGTCTGTTCACACTACTATCGTGAAATCCTGAACGAAGTCAAAGGGCACCTCCTATCGGAACATCCAAGCAACGAATCCTCCCGGTCTGTCTTACCAGGTTGCATGATAACGAGTAGTATGGCATACGGACTCCGACATCCTGCGAAAAGGTCGGTCCAGGGGCAGAACAAGCACCAATCTTTAACCTTATGGTTGCGGGGGAGTTTACCTGCCTTTATCATGGTGTTCGCCCTGGCGAAGGGGATCTGCTCACCTCTGCAGCAGGGAATGGAGATCCATTGGCAGAATTCTATAGGCATGGAGTCGTAAGTGCAGATCGAAACGTATCCGGCTTCGGAGGCTGTCCATACATATGCAGTGCGGGTGGAAGGAATGTTGTAGGGTCTGGCGGAAGGGGAAATCCAGGGTCTTGGCAGAAGACCGGGCATGCCGTTGGAGACCTTCGACTGGCGACGTTCGCCTATCATAGACAACGCTTCAACCGGGATGCCGAGGGGCGCATCTCGGGGTTTCATGGTGGGCACGAGCTTCGTTCGGGACATGACGACGCCCTCTTATGCGCTAGCTGCATGGTATCGTCCAGGGGGATTGTTTGATAGACTGGAAACGAACTCCGTTAGGGCTAAATGTGGAGTGTGCTAATTTATGCGGGCATTGTTGTAGGTGCCTGGCATCAAGGTGAGAATAGGACTTAGTACGATTGAGAAAGGGGAGATAGGTGTGGACGAGGTTCGCGTAGTCTTGATTGGCTTGGGAGCTATGGGTGCAGGTATGGGTAAAGTCCTGGCCAGAAGAAAAGGAATTCGTATCGTTGGAGCAGTACGCGCCAACCCTGCATATCACGGCAAGGATCTCAGTGAGGTGCTGGAATTAGAAGAGAACATGGGCGTACAGATATCGGGTGATGCAGAGGCCGTGCTGAAGGAGGCAAAGGCTGACCTTTGCCTGATTTCAACGTTCTCCTTCACCCGTGAAGTCAAACCCCAGATTTTCCAGGCTCTTGATCATGGCTGCAACGTCATAACGATAGCTGAAGAGATGGCATTTCCCGCTGCGGCAGAGCCAGAGGTGACCCGGGAGATCCACGAGTACGCCGTTGAACGGGGAAGGACCGTTCTGGGTACGGGAATCAACCCTGGGTTCATCCTCGACGGGCTGATTATTGCGCTGACGGCTGCCTGCACCGATGTGAAGAGCATCAAGGCCAGGCGAGTTAACGATCTTTCTCCCTTCGGGCCGACGGTCATGCGGACGCAGGGTGTTGGCACGACGCTGGAGGACTTCGAAAAGGGACTGGAAGACGGCGACATCGTGGGGCATGTGGGTTTTGTTGAGTCCATGCACATGATCGCATATGCCCTGGGATGGAAGCTGGACAAGATTGAACAGGATAGAAAGCCCATCATGGCTAATGAGCAGCGCAGGGGCGAGCACATTACGGTGGAGGCCGGTATGGTTGCCGGCTGCAACCACACCGCCAAGGGATACATCAACGGTGAACCCGTCATTGTGCTGGAGCATCCTCAGCAGATACAGCCCTCGGCTGCAGGTATCGACACGGGTGACTACATAGATGTTGAGGGTGTCCCGTCGATTTCCCTGGGGATCAAACCCGAAATTCCGGGCGGAATCGGCACCATAGCCCTCGCCGTCAACATGATCGGTCCGGTACTTGCGGCATCCCCCGGACTGACAACCATGGCAGACCTGCCGTTGCCCCGGGCCGTCCTGGGTGACGTGCGGGAGACCGTGGAGGCACTGCGGAAGGCTTAGCATTTGAGAGGAGGCAGAATGATGACCACAAGGGCAGTTGTGGGTGCCTGGGTGCAGATCGAGGAGGTCGTCCTTGCAGTGGGCGAGCGAGCAGCCCAGGTTCCCGAAGACACCCAGAAGGTGCCCCTGATCATGCGGGTCAAGGGTTTTGCCACCGAGGAGGCAGATCTGGGCGATGACATCACGGTGGAGACCATCATTGGGCGGTCAGTCCGCGGGAAACTCATTGACCTGGATCCCGCGTATGAGCACGATTTCGGTCGGCCCGTAGTGGAACTGATCAGTGTGGGCCGCGAAGCGCGCCAGATGCTGCAAGGTATCCTGAACTCCGAGGGGGGTGGGGGCAAATGACACCGCGCGATACATCTTATGATGCGGTAATGAACCGTAGGCCTCAGATCATGGAAAAGGCCCTCGGACTCGATTACAGCAGGTTTGACCAGGGACCTATGGCCTTCGATTACGAGGGTATGATGCAACAGACCGGATATGATCTGGATGAGGTTAGGGCGGTTCAACGCATGACGGGCGTCGGTGACACGCCTCTGTTGGAACTGCGCAACATCACACGCATGGTGCGGAGCATTTCTCCCCCGGGTAAGGGGGGGCGGATCTTTGTCAAAGATGAGGCGGCTAACCCTTCGGGAAGTTTCAAGGCCCGCCGTGCAGCCCTGAGTGTCCATGAGGCCAAGAAACAGGGATACAAGGGAGTCATCGCTGCAACCAGCGGCAACTACGGTGCAGCCGTCGCATCGCAGGCGTGCATGCAGGGAATCAACTGCATCATCGTTCAGGAGCTCTTCGACAGTCGCATGGTGGGACAACCCGAGATCATGGAGAAGGGCAGAAAATGCGAGGCCCTTGGAGCCGAGGTCGTGCAGCTTACGGTGGGGCCGGAGCTCTTCTACTTGATGCTTCTTCTTCTTGAAGAAACGGGTTATTTCAACGCTTCCCTTTACACCCCGTATGGCATAGCCGGAATTGAGACCCTGGGATACGAGCTGGCGGAACAGGTCAGGGAGCGTTGCGGGCGTGACCCGGACGTTGTTGTCGTGACCCACGCTGGCGGGGGTAATATGACCGGTACGGCCCGGGGATTGAGGAAGGCCGGGTGTCATGACACCGAGATGGTTGGTGCCAGCGTGGATCTCAGCGGACTTCACATGGCCAGCGACGAGGATTTCAACCGCAAGTCCTTCACCACGGGTCACACGGGTTTTGGCGTTCCCTTCGCCACGTGGCCGGACCGGGCGGATGTTCCGCGGAACGCAGCAAGGTCGCTGCGCTACATGGATCGGTATGTCCTGTTGCACCAGGGCGAGGTATTTTACGTGACCGAGCTCCTGGCCGTCCTTGAGGGCATCGAAAGAGGCCCGGCGGGCAACACCTCCCTGGCAGCCGCCGTGGCAGTCGCCCAGGAGATGGACCAGGATCAGATCCTCGTTGTTCAGGAGACAGAATATACAGGCGCAGGCAAGCATCCGACGGCGCAGCTCACCTTCGCCCGCGATAACGGAGTAGAGGTCAGGCGCGGAGATCCTTCCGAAAACGTTCCCGGAGAGCGCATTGTCATTCCCGAACATCCGGATCAGATCAAGCCGCGAGACTTCTCCATGGACCGCATGCGCACGTCTCTCATTCGCAATTCCGTGAAGAACAGCAATCTCGATACCCTCGGGGCCAGGGAAGTGGAATTCCTCTGCGAAGAGACCTCACGGGATCGGGATTTTGTGCTTGGAGTGCTGGAGGAACTGGGGGTTTCTGTCAACTCATAGGAGGCGATAGTCGTGACAGGCAAAGAGCAAAAACGGGTAGAACAGCGCCCCGACGATTTTGATGTGAGAAGGAAGCATCTGGACGATTTGTCGGACGAACAGCTCAGGCAGCGGTTCTGGGACCTCACCGACGAAATTGTGAAGCCCCTCGTAGACCTGGCTCGCACCCATACTTCTCCTTCGATCGAGAGGTCGGTTCTGCTGCGCATGGGGTTTTCCAGCCTCGAGGCCAAGGCAATTGTTGATCGTGTTGAAGATCATGGACTGCTGGGTAAGGGAGCAGGCAACGTGGTGGTCAAAGTGGCCGCTGCCTGTGACATGGATGTGCGAGAGGCGGGCCTTGCCCTGATGGAGGGCCAGCGTTGGGATGAAGCGGTTGAACTGTTCCACAAAGGGGGTGGCACCCGATGACTTTGGGCCCAGAGGATAAGATGGACGTTGAGAAGATCCTGGAGGATCTCGAGAGCTACCGCCCGCGCCGACGAGGCTGGAAATGGCGGGTTCCTGACCAGGATCCAGGTCCCTTTGACTACATGCAGACGTCGGAGCCGCTCAAAAATAGCATCCCGCTGCCGGCAGGAACGCGGAGCTTTGCCGGAATTGATCCCCAGCCCGAGTGCGTCATAACGACGGAGATTGCCTCGGGGCGTTTCGAGGACGACATCCGGCGCATGCGCATGGCAGCCTGGCACGGGGCGGATCACATGATGGTGATTCGCACGGCAGGCCAGAGCCACTTCGATGGTCTGATCGAGGGAACCCCCGAAGGAATCGGGGGAATCCCCATAACCCGCAAACAGCTTCGCGCGACCCGGAAGGCCCTTGATTTCATCGAGGATGAGGTGGGTCGGCCCCTGAACTTCCACTCTTATGTCAGCGGAGTGGCCGGGCCGGAGATTGCCGTTTTATTCGCCGAGGAGGGTATGGCCGGCGCGCACCAGGATCCACAGTACAATGTGCTCTATCGCAATGTGAACATGATTCGCTCCTTTGTGGATGCAGCAGTGGCCAAGAAGATCATGAGCTGGGCCGAGATACTGCAGATCGACGGGGCCCACAATGCCAACGCCACCGCCCGGGAGGCCTGGAAGGTGATGCCCGAGCTCCTGGTGCAGCACGCTATCAACACCAGCTACTCCGAGCAGGTGGGCATGCCTCGGGGTAACATCGCCCTCTCTACGGTGCCGCCCACCGCGCCACCGGCACCCGCGGTGCGCATGGACCTTCCCTATGCTGTTGCACTCAGGGAACTCTTTGCGGATTGCCGTATGCGTGCGCAGATGAACACCCGCTACATTGAATCTGACACCCGGGAGGCCACGGTCACCCACGTCCTCAACATCCTGGTCTCGCGGTTGACGTCGGCCGATATTCAGAGCACCATCACCCCGGACGAGGGCCGCAACGTCCCCTGGCATCATATGAATGTTGCCGCAGTGGACACGGCGAAACAGGCCCTCCTGGGCATGGATGGGCTCCTTGACATGGTGGAGCTGAAGGACGAGGGCTCCCTGGTGCAGAGCAAGCGCGAGATCATTGAGCGGGCAGTGCTCTTTTTGGAGGAGATTCAGAAGGTCGGTGGGTACTTCGAGGCTGTGGCCCAGGGATACTTCGTCGACTCGGGTTGCTACCCGGAGAGAAACGGAGACGGCATCGCCCGGGACATCGACGGGGGAGTTGCCGCAGATTCCGTCGTTCCCCGTGACGAGGACTACCTGGCTCCGGTCTGTGAGCACTTCGGCTACAACAATCTCCCTGAAGGGGAGAAGGCCTGCGCTGTTTTCGGAGAGTGCAGCCTCTGTAACCCGGACAGGGCGATATATATTGACGAACTTGATCCCGAGGACAACGTTCACAATCGTCTTGACGACAATCGGGAGTTGAGGGAATCTGGGGCGATCAAGCCCGAGGTTGAGTGGTTCGGAGACGGTGTCCTCACCGTCAACATGATGCTGCCGACGTCGGAAGAGGTCGCCCATTACGCGGCCCTGGAGATGGCGGAGCGCATGGGGCTTGAGGATCCCTCGGTCATTCATATCGGCAGCCAGCACCCGGTGGAGGGCACTTACGTCGAGGTCAAGGGGAAACTTCCCTTCTCCGTTGACGCTGACACCCTGGTCATCCCTGAGAAAGAAGACCTGCTGTCCGAGGACGAGATCAGGGCCTCCATCGCCGCTGTGCCGTTGAAGGCGGTCGCTGCAACCGTTGGAGAGGATGAACACTCCGTCGGTATGCGCGAGATCATTGATATTAAACATGGTGGACTGGAAAGATACGGGGTCGAGTGCGAGTATCTTGGCACCTCCGTCCCGATCGAGAAGGTCGTCGATGCGGCCATAGAGATTGACGCCGAGGCCATCCTGATCAGCACCATCATCACCCACTCGGATGTCCATCGCATCCACATGAAGCGGTTGGACCAACTATGCCGGGAGAAGGGGATTCGCGATCAGGTCATTTTGATCGCTGGCGGTACGCAGATCAACGATGCCCTGGCCACCGAATGCGGGATGGACGCCGGATTTGGGCGCGGAACCACGGGATATGATGTGGCGAGTTTCATCGTCAAGAGCCGTGACTGAACGCAGGCTATGGGGGCGGCTTCCAGGCCGCCCCCATGGTGAGGCTGGAGGGAAGATTGTGAAGGTAGATGTGCTTGTTGCCGAAATTGGCAGTACGACAACTGTGGTCAATGCTTTTGACCGGCTGGCCACAGAGGATCCCCGGTACCTGGGGCAGGCCATGGCCCCCACCACGGTCGAGGAGGGCGATGTTCTGCAGGGGCTCAATGGAGCGGTGGAGGCTCTCGGACGCCATCTCGGAGCAGAGCAGTTGGACTGGGAACTGATGCTGGCTTCCTCCAGCGCCGCAGGGGGCCTCAGGATGACCGTTCACGGGCTGGTATATGACATGACGGTCAAGGCTGCCAACGAAGCCGCGCTGGGTGCCGGTGCCGTGGTGAAAATGGTCACGGCTGGAGAACTCAGTGACTCAGACCTGAAACGCCTGGTAGACACCCGGCCGAATATCGTCCTTCTGGCCGGGGGTGTTGATTACGGCGAGAAGAACACCGCTATCGGCAATGCACACAAGCTGGCCAGCCTGGATCTGCAGGTTCCGGTGATTTATGCAGGGAACACCGCCTGTTGCGATGACATACGTGACATCCTCGGTCCGGACACGTACCTGGTTGACAATGTGTATCCGCGGATCGATCAGCTCAACGTTGAGCCCACGCGAAGAGTCATCCAGGAGGTGTTTGAACGTCACATCGTCACGGCTCCTGGGATGGGCCGCGTACGGGAGATGGTGGCCGGTGACCTGATGCCAACGCCCGGGGCGGTGATGGAGGCGGCGAAGGTGCTGTACGAGGTCGCTGGGGATCTGATGGTGCTTGATGTTGGGGGTGCAACCACGGACGTGCATTCGGTGACGGCGGGATCCGAAGAGGTCGCACGCATGCTCATTGCCCCCGAGCCTAAGGCTAAGCGGACGGTCGAGGGAGACCTGGGCCTTTACGTCAATGCCGCCAATCTGGTTCAGCGAATGGGCGAGGAGGATCTGAGCGAAGAATTGGGTTTCTCCGTGAGAAGGGTGATGGAGAACTTGCCGCAAATTCCCAAGAGCCAGCAGGAGGTCGAGTTTGTCACCCGCCTGACGCTGGAGGCTGCAGAGATCGCGATGAGCCGTCATGCCGGACGGCTTCGCCATCTGTATGGGCCGGCAGGGCGAACGACGGTGGCCGAGGGCAAGGACCTGACCCAGGTCAGATGGATCATAGGCACCGGCGGTGCCCTTACGCGGTTGCCCGCGGGACGAGATATTTTGAACGATCTGTGCAAGAAGCATGAGCCTCTGGCACTGTATCCCAAGGAGGCGACCGTACTGGTGGATGAGGAGTACATCATGGCTGCCCTCGGGGTGCTATCACGCCGATACCCGGAGGCTGCCCGTCGACTTCTAGCGGGTTCCCTGGGAACTGAGTTCGACTGAATCATCTACGGCAACAGTGCGTCATTTTGGGGGCGAGAGATTGCTATGCAGCGATATCCACGGGTTGAGATTAACACCGACAAACTCTTTCAGAATGCCAGGGTGATCCTGGAGACCTGCCGGGCCGAGGGGATTGATGTTACCGCTGTCACCAAGGTGACCTGTGCCCACCCGGTGGTCGTTCAGACCCTGGTTCGCGCTGGTTGCTCCAGTCTTGGCGATTCCCGTCTGCGAAATCTTCGCAGCATCCGCAAACAGGCTCCGGAGGTGGAACTGGTTCTTCTCCGGCTGCCCATGCTTTCCCTGGTCGACGAGGTGGTCCGCTGGGCCGACCTCAGCCTCAACAGTGATATTACCACGCTCCGTGCCCTGGATGCCGCCGCGGGCCGCGCGGGAACAACCCATGGCGCCATTCTCATGGTGGATGTGGGCGACCTGCGCGAGGGCATGTGGCCCGATGAGGTGGCAGACATCTGTAAAGAAGTACGGGAGCTGCCCCATCTCAAAGTCAAGGGAGTGGGCACCAACCTTGCCTGCTACGGTGGGGTCCGGCCACAAGAGGAGAACATGCGGGCCCTTCTTGAAAGCCGCGAGGTTGCCTCAGGGATCCTCGGACACCCGATTGATCTCGTGTCGGGGGGCAACTCGGCCAACTGGTTGCTGGTGGAGTCGGGTGACATGCCCGATGCGATCAATCATCTTCGCATCGGGGAGGCCCTACTCCTGGGCTGCGAAAGCGTCGAACGCACCTGCATCCGGGGGACGGCAGATGATGTCTTCACGGTCTGTGCAGAGGTCATCGAGGCCCGGGTGAAACCCTCGATGCCCATTGGAGATCTGGGCCAGGATGCCTTCGGCAACCTTCCCGTATTTGAGGATTGTGGGCTGCATCGACGGGCCATCGTGGCTGTGGGTCGTCAGGATGCCGTGCCCGAGGGCCTCAGACCGCAGATGAAGGGCGTGAAGATTCTGGGTGCCTCTTCGGATCACATGATTCTCGATGTCGAAAACGCTGACGGTTCCGTGGAGGTTGGAGACGTTCTGCGATTCACGGTCCGCGGATACTCCTCTCTTTTGGCTGTTTTCACCTCGGAGTACCTGAGCAAGGTCACGGTGTGAGGTTGAGTCAGTGGGTACCCCGACGTACAAGGATGAACAGGTGGGTGGTCATGCCGATCGCTAATACCCAGAACAGGGCAGAAAGAAAGGCCGTCTCGGCTGATACTGCCCGGTAGCGCTGCATCCTCATAATCTCAAGGGATATGTAGTGACGGTGTGAGATCCACGACAGCCCAACCAGGCTCAGTGACAGGGTCCACTGCACGATGCTATTCCGGATGCCTTCGGTGACTTCATTGCTCAGGTACGTGCTTCCCGGCCAGTTGAAGAGTTCGCGCAAGTCCCTGAGGTGGGTGGCCAGGTAGTGCATACCTACAAGCAGTAGGAACACAACGGTCTCGAGGAAGGGCGTCATGAATACACCGGCTGCTGTCTTGTCGACAAGACGGGCCGGCATACCCTCGGCATCGAAATGAACGGGGATCTCATCGGGAAGTGCCGGATAGTACAGAAGGCTCAGACTCCAGGTTGCAAGTACGAGCCCCCCTCCCAGGTAGTAGAAAATCCGAAATAGATTCTGCCTGAGGGCCCTGTGGTTCACTGGATCGACGCTCCCCTCGAGGGGGCTTTCGCCACCCTTCCTCGGGGCTCCTGCCCTTGGGGGGCGGCAAGTATATCCATGCGCCAGTCAGGCCCGGATTCTCTGGGCATGACAATAGATGTTGAAGCGGTCTCCCCGGGCAAAACCGACGAGGGTGATCCCTTCGCCTGCGGCCAGTTCAATGGCCCGGTCTGTGGCTGCGCCTTTGGAGGCGATCACCGGGAACCGGCCGGCTGCGCCCTTGGACACGATCTGGTAGAAGAGGCGGCCCGTGGTGCAGAGGATGGTTCCATCCGTCGGGATCTGATCACAGAAGAATCGCCCGAGGACCTTATCCAGCGTGTTGTGGCGGGCGATGTCCTCGTGGTCAGCTATCGGGTGGTCTCCCCGG
>PXCI01000085.1 GCA_003566675.1 Clostridia bacterium | reverse complement strand
CGGTGACGGATCGCTGTAATTTGCGCTGCCGCTACTGCATGCCCGCTGAGGGTGTGCCCGATATCGGCCACAAAGAGGTGTTGAGTAACGAGGAGATTCTGCGCCTGGTCCGGGTGATGGTGGATCTGGGGATTAAGAAGGTGCGCGTCACAGGGGGTGAGCCCCTTGTGCGGCGTGGGATCGTGGAGATGGTGGAGGATCTCTGCATGCTGCCTGGACTTGAGGATCTCGTCATGACCACCAACGGTCTGCTGCTGGACACCTATGCCGCTGATCTGGCACGTGTGGGTGTGAAGAGGGTGAACCTGAGCCTGGACACGGTGCGGCCGGAGCGGTACCGGGAGATGACCCGGGGAGGAGATGTTGCTCAATTCTGGAGGGGACTGCGGGCAGCTGAGGCCGCAGGTCTCGGTCCCATTAAGATTAACTGCGTGGTCATGCGCGGGGTCAACGACGATGAGTTCATTGCCCTGGCCGGGTTGGTGCTGGAGCATCCGTGGGAGATCCGTTTCATAGAGTACATGCCGGTGGGTTGTGGGGCTGAAGATACCGAGAAATGGCGCGGGCACTTCGTCAGCTGGGAGGAGATTCGGAATGTGATCATCGGCCGGTGGGATCTGCATGAACTGCCGCATCGCCCAGGTTCTACCGCCCGCCTGTATGGGATGGCCGGTATGGCTGGACGGGTTGGTTTCATCCCATCCGTGAGCGGACATCTATGTGCAGAGTGCAATCGATTGCGCCTAGCAGCTGATGGAAAGCTCCATATGTGCCTGCTGCAGGCCGGGTCGTTTGACCTGAGGAAGCCGATACGGGAGGGGGCTTGTGATCGGGAACTGGCGAGAGTCATACGATCAGCTGTCCTGGGCAAACCCCTTCATCACGGCCTGAATCCGACCGGGGATCTCGCGGGATCCCAGGATCGTCCAATGTCAAAGCTGGGAGGGTGAGGGAGGTGTAGGTATGGCACGAATAGTTGCAGTATGCATTAGCGAGAACAAGGGGGTTCCCAAGACGGATCGTGGGAACGGAACCCTCGTCAGGGAACATGGGCTTGCGACGGATGCCCACGCGGGAGACTGGCATCGGCAGGTGAGTCTTCTGTCCACGGAGAGTATCGATAAGATGCGCCAGATGGGGCTGGACGTGGGCCCGGGAGATTTCGCAGAGAACCTCACTGTGTCAGGGATGGTTCTACATGTGCTCCCGGTCGGAACCCGCCTGTTGATCGGAGGCGAAGAAGGAGCCGTTCTTGAGATCACGCAGATCGGCAAGGAGTGTCACACGAAGTGCGCAATTTTCCACCAGGTAGGGGAGTGCATCATGCCCTCCGAGGGGATCTTCGCCCGGGTGTTGGTGGGCGGTGAAGTCAGGGAAGGCGACCGAATTTCTGCGGCAGACGTCGATTCTTCGTTGTAGTGTCATATGTTAGATGATGGTATAATAGCAGGTAATATATGATGAAGGGAGATGGTTGTTGATGTCAGATACTACAGATTTCCTTCTGGGAATGGTAATCGGTGGGGTCCTGGGTTTTGCGGCCGGCCTGATGGTTGCTCCCGAGAGCGGCGATGAGACACGGCACAAGCTCAGGGAACAGGCCAGGATCGTGGCAGACGACTTTCGGGACGGCGCGGGAGAGTTCACCGTGAAGTTGAAGGACGGAGCAGAAGAGGTAATGCGGCGGGCTTCTCGTCACATGCCTTCGGCTGACGACCTCGATGATAAGCTGGGGTCCGTGCAAAGGAAGCTGGAAGAGCTGGAGGAACAGCTGGACTCGAAACCATGACCGAGCACGCTCTTCTATACGTGATTGCCGTAGCCGTTGTCATCAACGCAGTAGCCTGGATCGTTGTCGTGTTTTTCGGTCTGCGTTTGCAGCGAGAACTGACACAATTGCGCGACAGTCTCACCTCTGAAGTCAGGGCAGTGCTCGATGAGGTGCTGCCTCTCATCCGGGAGACGCGGGGAACGGTGACCGAGGTCCGGCATATGACCCAGTCTGGGCGCAGGATTGCCGAGGAGGTGGCGGCGGCCATTTTGCTCCGGCGGATTTCTCCGCAGTGGTTTCCGAAAAAGAGCGCTCTCAAGATGGGTATTGGGGTTGCCCGGGAGGGAATGGGCTTCCTGCGAGGCTGGTTGCGAAGGCGTGAGCAAAATGAGATAGACATGGCCGAGGATCTTGGGGTCAGAGTCCCGACGCCTCCCTCTTCTTGATGCCCGAGCCTGGTCAGAGCCGAGGGTACGCTGTGCTAGGAGTGGGTAAGTGTGAGCGTTAGCAAACTGGGAAGGGGCTTGCCCTTTTTCCTCGGCGTCTATCAACGATTTGTCGATAAGAACTGCTTTTTCATGGCTGCAGCCATATCGTATTACGGTGTGTTTTCGCTGTTCCCACTGCTGCTTGTCTCCGTCGCTGTGGTTGGATACGTCCTTCCGGCCTCACCGGTGCACGTCCAGGTCGAAAACCTGGTGCGGATGTACGCACCGGGATCCGAGGATTTTCTGATCAGCAATCTCGGTGACCTGGTGCTGGTCCGCAGCCAGATGGGGGTGTTGGGTGCGATCTCGCTGATCTGGGTTAGTTCCGGGGTGTTCAGTGCCATCAGCCGTTCTTTGAACGACATCTGGGGAGTCACGGATGACGGGCCCTTCTGGCGCACCCGTCTAGTGGGTGTGCTGATGGTTCTGTTCCTGGGGTTGCTTGTTGTTTTTTCCCTTGGTCTCAGTACCGCCTATGAAGTACTGCGAGCCTATGATGTCGAGATGACGGCTGCCTGGGGAATCCAACCTGTGAGTGAGACCATGCTGTGGCAGGTCGTGCTGCGTGGATTTCCGATCCTCTTGACCTTTACCGTGTTCTGGTTGATCTATGAACACTTTCCGGCTTGCCGACACAGTTTCTCCGAGGTGTGGCCAGGCGCGTTCGTGGGCACCGTGTTCTTTGAGGCTGCCCGCTTTGTGGTTTCCAACTATCTCAGGAGTGTGCCTACCTACAGATTGATTCACGGATCCCTTGCAACGATGATCTTTCTGATGTTGTGGATCTACGTTGCGGTCCTGATTTTGATGTTGGGAGCTGTGATCAATGTTCACCTTGAGGAGTCTCGAAAGGAAGGGTGGTGAGCCAGTTGGGAGGGCAATCGCCTGCAGCAGATGAAATCACCCGGCTACGAGAGTTGATCGACTACCACAACTACCGGTACTACGTACTTGATGATCCCGAGATATCCGATGCTGAATTTGATCAGAAGATGCGCAGGCTACAAGCCCTGGAACAACAACAGCCCCACCTGGTTACCCCTGGTTCACCCACTCAGCGAGTAGGTGGTGCCGTGGCAGAAGGATTTGCCTCTGTGGAACACTCTCCCCCCATGCTCAGTCTTCAGGCCGTCTATGGGGAGAGCGAGGTGCGTCGGTTTGATGAGCGCTGCCGCAGCATCCTGGGTGCTTCGCAGGTGGAGTATACGGCTGAACCCAAGTACGATGGCCTGGCAGTGGCGTTGATCTATGACGATCGCGTCCTGGTCCGCGCGGCCACTCGTGGCGACGGTTACGTGGGCGAGGACGTCACATCCAATGTGCGCACGATTCGCTCGGTGCCTCTGAAGTTGCCCGAAGGGGCTCCGGACAGGCTGGTGGTGCGGGGCGAGGTTTATATGCTCAGGGAGGACTTCCGACGCCTCAATGAGATGCGACAGAACCGGGAGGAGCCCCCTTTTGCCAATCCTCGCAATGCAGCGGCCGGCTCTTTGCGCCAGCTGGAGCCCCGGGTGACTGCAGAGCGGCCCCTGCGCGTGGTGATCTACCAGGTTGCCGAGGCGTCGGGGGTGTCGATCGAGAGCCAGTGGCAGGTTTTGTCTGACTTGCTTCCCGCCTGGCAGATGCGTTCTCCCAACGAGGCTGTGCGTTTTTGCAGCTCGGTGGAGGAGGCCCTGGATTATCATCGCGAATGGCTGGACGGGCGTGAGGAGAGTCCCTACGAGATTGATGGAGTGGTGATCAAGGTCAACTCGATGGAGCAGCAGAGGCAGCTGGGTTTTCGCACCCGGGATCCCCGGTGGGCCGTGGCCTTCAAGTTCCCCGCCCGGGGAGCGATTACCCGGATCCAGGACATTATGGTGCAGGTGGGCCGAACCGGGAAACTGACCCCCGTCGCGATCCTGGAACCCGTGCAGATCGGTGGGGCGACCGTCAGGCGAGCATCGCTTCATAACCAGAGTGAGATCGACCGCAAGGACATCCGCGTCGGCGACAAGGTGCTCGTGGAGCGGGCCGGTGATGTGATTCCCTACGTCGCCAGGTCTCTCAGCGATGAGCGAACGGGTGAGGAGAGGATCTTCCGGATTCCCGATGCCTGCCCGGTGTGTGAGTCTCCGGTCGTCCGAAGCGATGATGAGAAGAGCGTATTGTGCGTGAACCTCTCCTGCGAGGCCCAGCTAAGGGAGCGGATCAAACACTTTGTCTCCCGGCGGGGCATGGACATCGAGGGAGTGGGCGAACGCACCGCTGCCCAGCTGGTTGACCTGGGACTCGTGGAGGATCTTGCCGATCTTTACGCTCTCGATGAGAGCGATTGGGTCAGGCTGGACAAGATTGCGGAGAAATCTGCACAGAACCTGGTTTCTGCCATTCAGAGCAGCAAGGTGGCTCCTCTATCCCGATTCCTGTTTGCCCTGGGCATTCCCCTGGTGGGCGAGCACCTTGCAGAGTTGGTCAGTCGTCATTTTCCCAGTGTTCAGCAGCTCGTGGAAGCAGACGAAGAGGATCTACTGGCCGTGGATGGCGTCGGGCCCGAGGGGGCGCGGAGCGTGGTCACCTTCTTCCGGGATGACAACAATCGACGAGTGGTGCGCGAGCTCCTTGAGGCGGGGATTTGCTTGCAGAGTCCAGAGCCACAAGAGAAGGCCCGGGACTTCGAGGGTCTGAACTTCGTGATGACTGGTACGCTGACCCGATGGACCCGGAACGAGGCCAGGCAGCTGGTGGAGGATCGGGGAGGTAGGGTGACCTCGAGTGTATCGCGGAATACCGACTACGTTGTGGCCGGACCCGGAGCGGGAAGCAAATTGGCCCGGGCGGAAGAGCTCGATGTCGCAGTCCTGGACGAAGATGCCTTCGCTGAGATGCTGAGGGGATGATCGTTGGCCCCGGTGTCGGATCATGGTGTATTCAGAACCACCGCCAAGCTCAGCCGCCATGCACGTAGGGGTGCACAATGATCGCGGGGGCGTGCTGGTCTCCCAGCTCCAATCTTGAAGGACCAATTCGGTGAGCATCAGGGCTGATTTTTAGTACGCGTGAGCAGCTGTATGTGAGGTCGCCTCAGCATGTTCGCTCCATCTCCAGGGACTCTTTGCCCTCAACGATATCACACCATCATTCATCCGGATGACAGGCTGTTCTGGACAACCCTGCACGCGCGGTAACCTGTTGCGAATGCTGTGGCTTCAGATGCTGCGCAACCCTGGATTGAGCAGGGTTGTCCTTTGTTTGGGCATCAGGTCACTTCCCGTTTTTTGGCTTCTTGTACGAGTCACGAGGCCCCAGCCGACGTGAGGGCCCAAACCCCAGGGCCGTTCAATGCCTGGATTCGGGGATGTCTGCCCCTTGTGGTGTGAGGAAGGTCTTCAACTCCTCGGGATCGGAGGTGGGGGGGAAGCAATAGCTTTGTCGGCACACGTAGGCCAGGGGTTCCTCCACCCCGCCCTCATCAATTTCGATGACAGCGTGTCTCTCTGGGGCGAAGTTCACAGACCTGTGAAGGTCGCCGTCCCGTGTCTTGGAGTAAAGAAGGATCCTGATGTGTGGAGCGGGCTCGCTGATTTCCAGGTGCGATGCAAGCCAGATGGCACCCCTGGGTCCCGCCCTTTCCGCCTCGGGAGCCGTCACGATGAGAGTAGCGACGCCCTGCTGTTCCCAACTGGGGTCATTTCGCACCAGGCTGATTTTGTGGCAGAGCAGGGCGGCTCGTGCATTCTGCTCCAGGCAGACGTGGGGCTGCTGCAACAGCCCTACCTCGACCCCGGCATCCTGCTCATTATCGGTGAAACAGCCATCGGGCAGAGCGAACCGTTCGCGGATGATCTCTGCCAGGGAGAGGGCCCGGTCGAGGTACTGGGGATCACCGTGGGCTGTGTGGGCATCGAGATAGGCCAGGGCCAGCTCGGTGTAGTCCCTCAGCATGCCAGGTACCGTCTCAGCACTGCCATCGTAACAGTGGTGAAGATCATCGCCGTCGCTGCACAGATCTTCAATGACCTGCAGGGTCTTCCGTCCTGCTTCGAGGTATGCCTGGTCCCCGAGGAGTCGGTGGGCGAGAAAGTAGACAGAGGCGAGGCGCGCATTGGTATCAGTGTACAGGGTCTGGTCTGTGAAGGAGGGTTCTGTATCTGCAGATGCGGCGTCGCTCTCCCTGCGCGTGTTCTGGCCGCCGTAGAACCCGCCGCCGTCCCGCCCTAGATGCTGATTGACGTAGGTCAGGATCTGCCGGGCAGCTTCCGCCCAACGGCTCACTCCGAGCGCCCGGCTGGCTCGAAGGTATATTTCCACCATCTCGGCATTGTCCCACGCCGTTTTTGCGTCCTGTGGGGAGCTCCAGTCCCTTTTTGCAGCACAGCGGAAGAACCCTCCGGTCGAGGAATCGAAGATGTCCCCCTCCAGCATTCCATCCAGGGTTCCCTCGAGCATCTGGCGTGTCCCAGCATCGAGGCTGCCCTTCTCGGTGCGTGTGCACAGAAGATCGAGGGCCTGGGTGCCCAGATCCTTTGGTGCATGCTGCGGAGGCGATGCGAAGCCTCCGAAATCGCCATCGTAGAATTCTGTGATACTATCGTCGATTTGCTGGGCGGTTTGCTCCATCGTCTCCCGAAGGTTCGATGGGATATTGCCGGATAGGATCTCTCCATCTGTGGGCGGAAATGCCGGTTTTGAGCTCGTATTGTGGCAAACGTCGTTGAGACCATGGTCCCCTGAGGTGTCCAGGGACGTCTCCGGGCATGTGTTTGTCACACATTGCAGCAGTGAAAGCATCTCGTTCGTGTCCAGGTAGCTGCCCCCTGTGATCACCCGCCCCGCAGGTGTCAGAACGACCGTCGTGGGCCACCCGTCCATGTTGTATCGAGCCCTGATGTCCGGTCGGTGATCGCCGTCCACTCTTATCGGGATGAAGCTTTCGTTGATTTTGTGGATGACCCCGTCGTCAGAATATGTGGTCTCGTCCATCGCGTGCGAGTCGGTGCACCAGGTGGCAGAAACGGATAGTAGAACAGGGCGATTGCTTTGCCTTGCCTCGCGAAAGCTGCCCTCGTTCCATGATCTCCAGGCGATCTCCCCGGCACGGTTGGGTCTTGGGGAAAAGCGAAATTTGCTCACAGAAATGATCCTCCCTTCGTACTGTTATCCTACCCAGCGGAGAATCATCTTCATCCCGGGGTAGGATTAGCGCCTTCGATGGAGAATGAATTACCGAATGAACCTTTAAGGAGGGATTGCTAGATGAAACTCAAGATTTCGCCGAAGGAGCTAGAAGAAAGGCAAACCACGCTGTTGAAGAAGGTTGCAGAACGCGATATGGACGGCTTCATAAGTTTTTCTACCTTGTCGGTCTTCTACCTGACAGGTTTTCACTTCATTCCGACAGAACGTCCTGCATGCCTGGTGATCCCAACCGAGGGACCATCTTTTCTTTTTGTGCCGCACCTGGAGATTGAGCACGCGGAAACGGCTGATGTTCTCGATGACATCGTGACCTACCCTGAGTATCCTGGCAAGAGCCATCCGATGGAGGTTCTGGCCGAGGAACTGCGCGAGAGAGGCCTCGGAGAGGCCCATCTTATGGCAGAGAGTCCCGCCTACGGCAGTGCCATGGGTTACGCTGGACCTCGCATCACGGAGCTGCTGCCGGATCTCGAGCTCACGTTGGAGCCGAAGATCATCGAGAAGATGCGTTTCATCAAGTCTCCCGCAGAAATCGAGCTGATTCGAGAGAGTGCCCGGTGGGGCAACCTGGCCCACACCCTGCTTCAGGAGTACTGTGCATCGGGACGGACCGAAAATGAGGTTTCGATGCGGGCCAGCAGTGAGGCGACGATGGTGATGATGAAGACCCTCGGTCCCGAGTTTCGACCGCAGGGACGGACGGGGGCTGCAGCGGGTTTCCGCGGCCAGATTGGGGTCAACTCTGCACTGCCCCACGCCGTGAACATAAATGCCGTGATGAAGCCAGGCGACAACCTGGTGACAGGAGCGGGATCCGGAGTCGGGGGATACGGCAGCGAGCTCGAGCGGACCATGTTCCTGGGAGAACCCTCGCGGGATCAGAGGAAGTATTTTGAGTATATGATGGAGATGATGCAGGTCGCCTTTGACACCATCCGCCCCGGTATTCCGTGTTCTGAGGTGGATCGGGCCGTACAGGAGGTTTATCACAAGTACGACATTATGGACACGTGGAGACACCACACCGGCCACGCCCTGGGGCTGCTCGGCCACGAGGCGCCATTTTTCGATATCGGCGACGAAACCATGATCGAGGAAGGGATGGTCTTCTCCGTGGAACCGGGCATTTATGTTCCGGGCCTGGGTGGGTTCCGTCACTCCGACACCATCGTGGTCACTTCGGATGGGATGGATTTCATCACCTACTACCCCATGGAGATCGAGGATCTCATCATAGACGCCTGATGTAATTGGTGTGAGCCGGGGATACAGAGATTGCCTCTGTATCCCCCTTGCGAGTTGTTGGGAGGAGGATCCGTTGAGAGAATTGCTCAGTGTTGCCATTGATGAAGCGGTGAAGCAGGGAGCCAGCTATGCGGATGTTCGTAGGGTTGAAAGATACATGCAGCCCCTTTCTACCAGAAACGGCCAGGTGTTGTCTTTGTCATCGACGGAGGATGCGGGTTTTGGAGTCCGGGTCCTGGCTAACGGTGCCTGGGGCTTTGCCAGCAGCAGCAGCCTCGACGAGGAGGAACTGCGCAATACGGCCAGGAGAGCTGTGAGCATAGCCATGGCCAGCGCCCGCGTGCAGCGCGATCCGGTGGAACTCTCTCCCCTGGAGGGAGTGGAGGATACCTACAAGACGCCGATGCGCAAAGACCCCTTTGAGGTGGATATCGAAGATCGACTGGCGCTGTTGCTGGAACTAGATGAGGCCCTGCGGGAGCCTGAGGAGGTCCGCATGGCCACCACCTCTATGAATGCCCTCCATGAAAAGAAGATCTTCATGAGTACCGAGGGTTCCTACATAGAGCAGGATATGATGGAGACGGGTATTTCCTTTATGGCGACCGCAGCTGGAAACGGTGACGTACAGCGGCGCTCTTTTTCCGACTACGTCAGTGGAGGCTATGAGCATATCGAGGGGCTCGATCTGTTTGAGCGGGCGGAAAGGATGTCGGAGGAGGCCGTGGACCTTCTCACGGCGGATGTGTGCCCACAGATGGAGTCAGACCTGATCCTGGGAGGCTCGCACCTGGCATTGCAGATCCACGAATCCTGCGGCCATCCCATCGAGTTGGACCGGGTATATGGCACCGAGGCAAGTTTCGCCGGTACCAGCTTCCTGACCACGGATAAGCAGGGTGAATTCCAGTACGGATCGTCGGAGGTGAACATTGTCGCCGACGCAACGGCTCCCCTGGGACTGGGGACCTTTGGCTATGATGACGAGGGGGTTGAGGCCCAGCGAACGGACATCGTCCGGGAGGGACTTTTCGTCGACTACCTGACTTCGCGCGAGACGGCAACGACTCTCGGCCAGAATAGCAACGGCACCATGCTGGCAGAAGGATGGAGCAACCTGCCGATGGTCCGCATGACCAACGTGAATCTGGAACCCGGGGACTGGACCCTTGACGAGATCATTGACGATACCGAGTATGGAATCTACACTGACAGCAGCAAGAGCTGGAGCCTGGATGATAAGCGGCTGAACTTCCACTTTGGTACGGAGATTGCCTGGGAGATCGTCGATGGTGATGTGACCCGGATGCTGAAGAACCCGGCTTACACCGACATGACGCCCCATTTCTGGAACGCCTGTGACGCTGTGGCAGGCGAGGATGAATGGCACATATGGGGGACTCCGGGTTGCGCCAAGGGCGAGCCGGTGCAGATCGCCCACGTTGGACACGGAGCAGCTCCTGCTCGCTTCAGGAATATAAAGGTAGGTGTTGGGAAATGATGGGGCGCAACGATAGCCTCGATGTCTTGAAGAGGGCACTTCATTATGCTGATTCGGACCAGGCAGAGGCCCGGCTCATGGGCGAGGATCTGTCGCTGACCCGGTTTGCTAATTCGACCATCCACCAGAATCTCGAGCGGAGGAACGCGGTGCTGCAGGTTCGAGTCGTTCAGGGCAAGAAGATTGGAACAGCTTCGACCAACAACCTGGATGATGCCTCCGTGCGCAGGGTCGTGGATACGGCAAGGAGCCTTGCAGAGATGCAGGAAGACAACGAGGATTTCGTCTCTTTGCCGGAACCTGAGCGACTCGGCGATACGGTCAATTTCTACGAGTCAACCTCATCTTATACGCCCGAGCAGCGGGCCCAGGATGTCGGTGTGATTGCTGCTGATGCCGACGACAACGGTTTATCGGCCTTTGGTGCCCACATCACCACCCGCGAAGAACTGGCCGTGATGAACTCCCTGGGGGTTGAGGCCTATGACCAGAGCACCTATGCCTATCTTCGCACGGTTATCGAGGGTGACCATGGCACGGGCTATGCAGATTACCTGGACAGGGACGTATCGAACATTGATGCCCGGGCCGTAGCCCGGGAAGCGGTGGATAGGGCCCTGCGGGCCCAGAATCCGCAGCCCCTGCCCACGGGAGAGTACGAGGTGATCTTCGAGCCTTATGCGGTGGCTGACATCCTTCGCTTCCTGGGGATGCTCGGTTTCAGTGCCCTTTCGGTGCAGGAGGGACGCAGTTTCATGGCTGATAAGTTCGGAGAGAAGATCACGGGGGACAAAATCACCATCTGGGATGATGGCCTGGACGCTCGCACCCTCAACGCAGCCGTTGATTGCGAGGGCGTTCCCAAGCAGCGGGTCAACCTGATCACCGGGGGAGTGGCCGAGGGTGTCGTATATGATTCGTACACCGCCCACAAGGAAGGCAAGAAGTCCACGGGCCATGCCCATTTCCGTCGCGGCAATGTTTCTGATACGCCGGCCAACATGGTGATGCTCAATGGCGACTCGAGCGTGCAGGAGATGGTTGACAAGACCGGTAAGGGGCTGCTGGTGACCCGCTTTCACTATACCCACTGCCCGGAACCGCGGGAGGTGGTCATGACCGGCACCACCCGTGATGGCATTTTCTACGTGGAGGACGGCGAGATCAAGTACCCGGTCCGAAACATGAGGCTGACTGATAGCGTGCTGCGCATGTTCGAACACGTCGAACTCGTGTCGAAGGCGACGAAGCTGCAGCGGGATTGGTGGAGCACCTTCACGTCTGTGCTGCCGGCAATCTATACGTCCAGCTGTATCTGGACCGGTTCAACGGAGTTCTAGAGGTTCGCACCCGTTGGGCTGGGCCTCTGGCCCAACGGGTTCATCCTTCACCCAGCCACTGATCCAGGATGTCCAGCGTAATGGGGCCTTCCATCATGTTCACTGTCTCGCCCTCGGTGTTCACAAGGAAATTCGCAGGGATGTAGCGGGAGGCAAACTGCTCACCTGCCTTCCCATCGGGATCCAACAGCACAGTGAAGGGGAGGTCTGCCCCCTCCAGGAAATCGTGCACAGCTTGCCGGCTTCGCTCGCCCTGGGTGAGGTTTACAGCGATCACGTTGACTCTGCTGTGAAACTCCCCGTAGTTGTCCCTCAGATGAAGCATCTCGTCTATGCAGCTCGGGCACCAGGTTGTCCACATGACGACGAGGGTGGGTCGCTGGGACAGGTCTTGCATCGATGGCATCTCGCGGTTGACCACGTCCAGTTCATGCAGTGTCGCGAAGGGGCCTGTGATGTCGTTGAGATTCGCATCATCGCTGTTTCCGAGTACAAGGATCGCAATTGCAAGGGCGACGACCAGTACCAGGATCACCAGTGATCTTACAGATTTTGCTGGCACTTTCACACCTCCTCTAGGCAAGTAGGGTCGCGAGCCGGGTGAGCTGCCCGGTCATCATCAGAAGTCCCAAGATGACCAGAACCACTCCAGCTCCCCGGTTCAGGGGGCGGGTCCATTGTGATATTTTGGGTTTGTTGCTGATGATCTTGTCCCAAAATAGTGCGGCGAGTAGAAAGGGCAGTGTCAATCCGAGGGAATAGAATGCCAGGAGGAGAACACCCTGTGCCGCTGCTCCCTGGGCGCCGGCAACGATCAGTATTGAGGCCAGAACTGGGCCCACACACGGTGACCAGGCCACGGAGAAAGCCATGCCCAGGAGGAAACTGCTGCCGGAACGGGGCGCTGCGAGCCCTCCCTGGAAGAAGGGAAGATCGATGACTTCAAGTTTGATCAGGCCCAATATGACCACCAGCGCTCCACCGATGACATTGATCTGCACCTGGTAGTCGAGGAAAAACTTACCCACGCTACTTGCCGATAATCCCATCAAGATGAAGATCAGGGAGAAACCTGCGGTGAAGTGCAGGGTCTTGAACAGGGCATGCCAGTTGAGCCCCGGTCGGGAGGCGGTTCCAGCGGTGGGTTTTCCCACGATGCCGGCGAGGAAGCCCGGTAGAATGGGTATGATGCAAGGAGAAAAGAAGGATACCAGGCCTGCAGCAAAGGTCCCCGCGAGTAAAAGCAGCATTGAGTTCCTCCTCTAGTCGTTCGGATGGCTATTAGTAGACAAGTATACACAGTGGTAGGGCACGGGGCAACCGAAAAGGCCAGAGAGGGGTATGGGAAAACTCGGCTTGCGGGTTCCAGCCAAAGCGTTCCGCTGCATCTGTGCGGTCTATGCGCACATCATGTCACGGGTGTCATTGTGGGTATACATCGCCGACCTTGATCATGCGCCACTGGCCATCTACACGAGCGAGGCAGCATCCCAGCTCCCATCCCTCCTCCAGTAGGTCAAAGACCTGCTCCGGGACGGGGACGCGAATCAGGGAGCTGTAGGAGTTCCAGGATTGCTCCAGCCACAGGGTACCGGGTTCGGTCCGCACAATCGTGTACTGGTCGAAGTCGAGGAAATCGTCCTCGTGGACGCGGTCGAGATCACCCTTGTACAGGCACTCATACAGCTTGTTCGCCGCCTTTTCGGCCCTGGGGATATTCTGCACGGTCCCGGCGCTCTTTTCGATGCCTGCCTGCGCCAGCTCATCGTCGATGTACTCCTGTTCACCCAGCCACTTCGAAAGTCTCTTGGCGACGGTGCCGGCTGCACGTTTGAGGGTTTCACTGACCATGGACTTTCTGATGATGGAGTATCCGAGAAATTGATCCAGCTCACAGATGATCTTCTCGGGCCCGAAGATCTGGCAGAAACTGCGGTGCTGGTCTCCCTCTTTCGAACTGTGCCGTTCAAAGAGGATGCGATCTGTATTGCTGAGTCCCTGGTAGGCGTAGTCATTGAGGTGATTGCGCAGGAGGGCGACGACCCGCTCGTATTTGCTGACCGTGGCAGCTTTGAAGCGGCTGCGCTGTTCATCGATGAAGTCATCTAGCACCTGGTCGATATTGGGGCTGGCGAGCAGGGGCATTGTGATAATCTCACCGGGCATCTCCTCGTTTTCTTCTTCTTCGCTCGGAGGGTCCCACAGCATGACTTCATGGAGCAGCTGGGTCTGATCCTCGGGTACAAAGGTGATTCGCATTCCCCAGCCGGCGTACATGTTCAGCAGCCGCCCGAACTCCTCGAGGGTCAGCTCATGGTCATCGATCTTTATGCTGGCGTTTCCCTCGGGATTGCTTATGAGGCATCTGAGCACCTCGCCCCGGGGTGTCAGCGTGTCGGTGGTATGGGAGTACTCTAACTGGGCATGCCCGGGAGGGATTTCCACGGGAACCCAGCCCGTATCCTTCATGGATTCAAGGGCGAGGATGATGTTGTGTTGATCCAGGATCTCCTGGTCCGTCATGTCATGGATCCTTGGCCCAATCCACAGCTGTATGGGTGTGATTCCGGGTTCGTCGTATATGATCGTGGCCAGTTCCTCGTCCCGGTTGATCCTCACCTGGTCGAGGTTGGCAAGATAGGGTCTTCTATGCATATCGAACTCCTGTCGCGTGTGTTCAGTTTACACCGTCTCAGGTTTCTATTCGTCAACAAAGTCCGTAACCCTGTCTGCTGGGGAAAACGGTTAGAATTGGCGTTAGAATTAGCTTCACATCACACCGCCCCATCTAAATATGTTGAGAGGCCTCGCTGAGAAAGGTTCGGCAAAGGCGCTGTATCTGCGAGACGGCGGAATACTTCTGGCGTAGGTGCTTTTCACCCTGCTTTGTCAGGTGATACGTGCGGATCGGTGGAGCCGAGGAACGCATCTGCCACTTCGAGTCAAGAAAGCCCTGTTCTTCGAGGGCGGACAGGTGCCGATAGATGGTTGTCTGGTGAGGCATTGAACAGGGCAGATCCCTCATTGCCCTGGCAATAGCATAACCGTGCCGGGGTTTGCGTGCGACCAGCAGCAACAGCCAGCCCTCAAACAGGGCATCGGGAAGGGTGTCGTTGTCTTTTGATACTGGACTCCGATCTCCCGCAGGTCTGGGCGTCATTTCCTCGCTCCTTTCAAGTCCTGGCGTTCTTTGATGATCTTCAATGCACCCCTATGCAGTTCCTGCCTCGGAGATGGGATGCAATGCAGGATTCACAACTGGATTTCGAACCAGGCGGTCTCCGATGATCATGCACGGGTCGTTGCTTGCAGGAAACAACACGAGGAACAACATAAAGAGTGTTCCTGCCTTCATAATAGGACCATGTCAGGTCACATCTCAGATCGTCCCCGTACGATCAGTGCTACGTGGATTCGTATTGAAGTTGCGATTTGACTCATTCAAAGAAGGATCCAATCGGGCAATCGTGAAATGCATATCAAGTTGAGTGCTCGCCCCGGCATCGTGGGGAGATTGTGTATATTGATGATCCTGGGAGGTGTTGTATTGCCGACGCGAAGAGGTCTATTCGAGCTCGTGGACGAGACTTTCGATTCGGGAAGAGCCCGGAATATTGCGGTAAGTCTGACGGATCACTACCGGTCACCCGGGGCCTCAGGATATTTGAAGGCAGCTGATCTGATTCAGGATGCCTTCGAGAGAAGCGGGTTTGACGCACTGGAGGTAGCAGATTATCCGGTCAAGAATGCCTGGGATCCAATCAATGCTACCCTGGCTGTTGAGAAACCCACAGCGATGACGCTGGTGGACTACCACTCATCGCCTTCCTGTATTGCCTGGTGGTCCGATTCAACCGGACCCGAGGGAGAATGCCTGGAGGTTGTGGATGTCGGCACGGGGGAGACCCCCGGGGATTTCGCCGGGAAGGACGTGCGGGGAAAGGCCGTCTTCATCCATGGAACGACAAGGCGTCCCGGCTGGTGGGAGGCTGCCAGGATGTCTGTGGAGCGAGGAGCCCGGGGTTTGATCACGGACTACATGTTATATCAGACGCCCGGCATTCGCACGCCTGAGCTGGTTCCAGATGCCTCTCAGCTTCTTCGTCTTCCAGAGGGGACCCGAAACAGGGTCTGGGCGTTCAGCATATCTCACTCCGCATCCGTCAAACTAAAGGATCTGCTGCAGGGCGACCCGGTGTCTGTTCGCGCCCATGTCAGGGTGCAGACGTCCGACAGCGTGGTGAGGAATCTCATTGCCACCATACAAGGCAGCGAATCGCCCGAGGAGAACATCTTCTTCTGCGCTCACGGGTCGGGAATAAAGCCGGGAGCCAACTGCGCTGAGGGGCCTGGCCTGGTGGTTGAGCTTGCCCGGACGCTGAAGACTTTGCTCGACAGCGGTCAGGTCCCAGGACCGAAACGGTCGCTGAAATTCTTCGTGGGCTGCGAGGGGGAGGGGATCAGCGGGTATTTTCGCGATCATCCTGACGAGATCCATAACATCATCACCGCCATCACTTACTGCAGTCCTGGTCATAAGCAGGATGAAACGATGTCGAATCTCATGTTGTTCCGCTCTCCCGATTCCGTGCCGGGATTTATCAACGACTACCTGGTGGAACTGATGGACGCCAGTCCAAAGGATGCGGAGTGGGTGGAGCGAGACGGCGGCGAGGATTTGCCCGTGATTCGGTTCACCGATCACTATTACACGCCCTGGAGTGACAACACGCGTTTTGCTGCCGAGGGAATCCAGGCTCCGTTGATCATGTCCTGGCCGGACCGGTATTTTCACAGTCAACTGCTCACGCCTGATGTGATTGATCCCCGGGTATTACGACGGGCTGCCCTAGTTTCGGGCGTGGCGGGTCTTGAACTGGCGGCGGCGGGTCGTGAGCAGGCCGGGGCTATCGCCCGGGGGATGGCGGCGAGGTCTGTCCTTCGCCTGACCCAGGTGGCCAGCAGGTACCGCGGCGGTTTTGAAGACGCATCCAGGGCGTCCAGACACCTGCGCTCTGTGCTGAACCAGGACATACAGGGCTTGCGGACGGTCCTACGGCTCGTTCCCGAGGCCCACCGCAATGCCGTTGGCGAGAGCCTAAAGGAATTGCAGAGCATGCTGCAGGATGTGGCAGACCGGGAGATGGAGGACTTCTCAGGATCTGCGGATTATGGAGCTGGGTGCGAGGTGGCGAATCAGATACCCAGGAGAAAGGGCACCTGTCGGCCGACTCGGTGGGCCGGTCTCAGTTATGCCGATCTTCTAAAGATCGGAGAGCAACTGGCTGCTGAGGACGAAAATGCCGGGTTCAACAGCCTCCGGGTGATCTGTGATGAGACGGGGGCCTTCATTGACGGACGGCGCACGGTCGGAGAGATTGCCGATGCCGTCGGTTTTGAGTTCGGCCTGAAGATCGGTCCGCTTCCCATCTACGCCATATTGAGAGGCCTGGAAACCGCTGGCTGCATTGAGTTCGGCACCTGAGCGCATCACCTGGTGCCAGGGGGGGAGTTATCGTGGGAGAGCGCCTACAGAGAAGGGTGAACGTATTCATCTCCGTTCCATTGCCTGAGGACTGCGCAGAACGGATCAGGAAGGTTGATCCCCGGGCCAATGTTATCTTTGACCCCGAGTTGATACCTCAACCGCGCTACGTTGCTGACAGAGTGGGCAGGCCGATGGACTGGACGGATGAGAAGGAGGAGCTGTGGCTGGAGCACCTGGCTGAAGCCGAGGTGATTTTCGGTTTTGACCGGCGCCACCTGGATCAGCTGCATGAACTCGCTCCCAACTTGCGGTGGATTCAGGGTACCAGCACAGCCCTCGGTCCCATCACCCGGCAAATGGGTTGGGTTGACAGGGGGATCACCGTGACCAGTGCCAGCGGGATACACTCGGTCCCTATTGCAGAGTTTCAGGCCATGGCCCTCACTGGTTTCGCCAAGGACATCCTTCATCTGACCCGCCTAAAGCAGCAGAAGAAGTTCGAACGCTATTGCACGGGTCAGCTGCGAGGGAAAACACTGGGAATTGTTGGCTTGGGTAAAAATGGAACGGAGGTGGCCCGGATCGCCCGGGCTCTGGGCTTGCGAGTTCTGGGAATCAAGCGTGTCTTCGAGGGGAGCAATCCTGCCACCCTGGGCGTGGATCAGCTCTTCCCGAAGGAACGAATCAGGGATATGTTTGCTCAGTGTGACTTTGTGTCCCTGACAGTACCCACCACGGAAGAGACCTTCAAGTTCCTCGACTACGACATGTTCATGGCCATGAAACCGGGTTGTGTTGTGATCAACAACAGCATGGGTACGATCATGGTTCAGGATGACCTGGTACGCGCCCTGGAAGAGGGACACCTGGGTGGGGCTGCCCTCGATGTGTTCGAGGAAGAGCCCCTTCCCGAGAACAGCCCGCTCTGGGAGATGGACAATGTGCTGCTCAGCCCGCATTCGGCCAGCTGTGCAGAGTTTGAGGACGTCAACATGACCGATTTGTTCATCGACAACATGCGGCGGTACCTGGATGGCCTGCCGCTGCGCAACGTTATAGACCCTGAACTTCAGTATTGACCGCTTCACAGGGCAGGGGAGTTGTGGCAGCTCCCGGAGCCGCATGGGTAAGGTGCTGCATGTTTGCAGTCGAAGTGATTGAACCTGGTGAGGGAGGGTGCGATGAATACTCAGGATATGATGGATCTCGCCCTGGAGTTGGCGGGGATTGATGAGACACCGGAGGATTCAGGCGTTGTTGTTCCGGGTGAGGAGATTAGCAGGGTCATGATAGGCGTTGACATCGACACGGCGGATCTTTTGCTGGCCGAGAGACTGGGAGTGGACCTGGTCATCGGGCATCATCCGGTCACCGGATCTCCCGCGGTGAACATGTACAGGGTGATGGAGCGTCAGATCGAGTTGATGACCGGGGCGGGCGTGCCGATCAACAAGGCGCAAAAGGTTCTCCGGGAACGCATGGGATCGGTGGAACGGGGTTCTCACCCCAGGAACTACGATCGGGTGGGGTCTGCTGCCCGCCTGTTGGGAATGCCCCTGATGAATATACATCTGCCTCTGGACATCGTGACGGAAACCGTCGTGCAGGCGCATCTGGATGAGAAACTCACCCAGGAGTCCACACTGCAGGACGTGGTCGATGCGCTGAAGGACATTCCCGAATACGATGGAGAGCCAGCAGGGCCGAGGATCCGCTACGGTAGTGAGGGTGACTATGCTGGGAAGGTCTTCGTCAGTATGGCCGGAGGCACAAACGGAGGATCGGCTGTGATGAAGGCGTACTTCGAGGCAGGGATCGGCACGCTGGTCTTGATGCACATTCCAGAGGATGTCCTGAAAGCGGTCAGGGACCAGGGGATCGGCAATATTCTCGTGGCCGGCCACATGAGATCGGATTCTGTGGGGATCAACCGATTCATCGCTGCCCTGGACGAAAGGGACATTGACGTGATCCCAATGGGGGGGATCATACGGCCCTGATCCGGCGGTATAGGTGATGGTGCCTTGGGCT
>PXCI01000362.1 GCA_003566675.1 Clostridia bacterium | reverse complement strand
CTCTTCTCTCCGCCTGCCGTCATCTGAAGCAGCTGGATCCCAGCACGGGCCGTGGCGAGGGGGTTGCGAATCTCGTGGGCCAGCCCAGCGGCAACTTCTCCGGCCGTGACCAGTTTATCCCGGTTATACATCTGGTAGCGTAGGTTCACCAGCTCGGTCACATCCTCAAACAGCAGCACGGCCCCCAGTACATCATCGTCCCAATGGATCGGAGATACTTCCCATCGCAAATGCAGTTCAACATCACCCTTGCTCAGGCTGCTCTGTTGCTGCAGGGAAGAGGCACCCTCCTCTACGACCTGGAACAGGGCCTCTTCAATCGACGGGCCCATTCCGACACCCACCAGGGACTCCCCCGGGACCGTTCGAATCCCAAGCACGTCTAGAGAATCTACGGCTGCCTGGTTTGCCAGCATCATCTCTCCCTGGCGGTTGACCACAATGATCCCGTGCTGCAAGGAGTTCAGCAAAAACCCCATCTGATGCTGCAGCGCTTCATACAGCGAGGCCATCTCCATGGCAATGGCCACCCGCCGGAGTAAAGCCGAAAGGGTCGCCTTCGTTGGTCCAGAGGCGTTGGCCACACCCACCAAGACGATATTCCCCTCTTTCTGAACAGAACGGGTCTCCAGCGCTAAGCCGGCTTCCCTGGCCACTTCCGCACACGCAGCAGCGGCGACATCAGGGGTTGCATTGGCGTCCATCGCTGCTAGCCATCCCGTCTTGATATCCTCAAAGATATCCGGGTGCTGCCCCCGGGCAAACGATACCGTCTTGCCTTGGCGATCCTGCGTGAAAATGCAGGAACCCTCTGCGTCCAGTAATATGATCAGAGAACTCACAGCAAGGTCTATAACGGCACACAGGTCGAAATGCACCGGATTCAGGGTATTCACCATCAGCTTGTCAATTTCCTCAACTGCTGTGAGCAGCATCATCTGCTCTCCCAGGTCATCAGCGCTGTTGAGGAAGCGAGCGATGGACCCATAGAGCGCAGCCAGGGCATCCACCTTCTCGTCGAGTTCAGCCCGGCTGACCGACGGAACACCAGTCCAGGCCTTGCGGTTGAGGCCGAACCCCGCCAGGCCCTGGTCAAACTGCAGTGGGTTTTCATCGCAGCCCGCCCACAGTACCAGAACCGACCCATCTTCAATAGGCAATACTGCCACCGGAAGGCCCAGGGGATCGATCAGGGTACGGAAGCCTGCACAGGTCGGACACGAGACAAGAGAGCGGAAAAAGGCACGGTATGCCTCCATCAGGGCAGGGTTGCGGCTCAATTCCGAATAGGAGGGGCCGACGTTGTGCATGGCCATAAGCTCCCCCTCGGCGTTGATCAGTCCCAACGTAACCTTCAACGTTCGGGCGAGGGATTCGTAAAACTGCTTCCACCTTGGGGTCAGAGCCACCCTGAGCACAGCACTACCCCTCTCCCAGACTGCAAGGGCCGCTGCCGAACCGATGGGCAACGGATTCGCTCAGCACGGTGGGGCCTTCATCGGTAACGACCAGTTCCCGCATGGCGGTTTCGTGCCCACTGCCCCGCATCTTCAAGACGTTAATCACCCTGCGCACGTCGTAGTCCACCTGGAGATGTCCCAGCCGGAGAATGCTGTCGGCTATGAAGGAGGTGTGGTGAGTGGTTACGGAACCAGCATCGGGTTGAATCTCCTCCACCATCACCAGGCTGATTCCTGAACTCTTAAACCAATCTACGAGGCTCCAAAGGTAATCGGTGTACTTGGTCTTGTCAGCCATACCCACCTCGAAAGAGGAGATGCTGTCGATCGAGGCCCGCTTGATGCTCAACCTCGACACGGCCGCCTGGATGTTGTGGACGAGCCTGTCCACGTTCAGCTCCATGGGAGAGACATGCATGATCTCGAGCAGGCCCCGCTCGGTAAGATTCTGTAGATCCCAGCCAAAGGATTGGCAGGCTCCGATGATCTGGTCCGGGCTCTGGTCAAAGGAGACGAGGAGTCCCGCTTCCCCTTCTCTCGCTCCCTGCACCAGCCACGCCAGGCTCAGCAAACTCTTGCCCGTCCCGGTACTCCCAGCTATCAGGGTTGAACTCCCAGCCGGGATCCCGCCGCGCATCATCCGGTCCAGTTCATCAATCCTCATGGACTGGCGCCTGTCGTAGACGTCGTACTTCTGCTGGGCCACCACCGGGTTCAACCGGGGGTAAACCTCAATCCCGTCGTCCGTTATATCGTAACTGTGTTCGCCTGCGGAGAACTCCGTCCCGCGCATCTTGAGGACCCGCAAGTACCGCCTCTGGTGCTTGCGCTCCTCCATTCCGTAAAGATAGATGATCCCGTCCGCCATGGAGGCCTCGGGGCCACTCTGAAAACTGTCTTCGTCATACTCTCCCACCAGGAGCACCGTACAACCCCACAGGGGCAAACTCAGATTCAGGTCCGCAATGAACTCTCGAAACTCCAAGGGCGAGGCGAGCATGTCCCCGATGGCCTTGATGCTGTCAATGGCAACAATGCCGGGCTGATGCTCCTTGACCAGGTCCTCCAACACCGTGCGGGCCCCCTCGAGGCCCTCCGTCCGGAGTGTAGAACCGATCTCCCGGTAAATCACGCGCTCGCCAAAAAGAGACGGGCAAAAAAAAGTAAATCCCTGCTGATGACGAAGCACCTTGATCTGGGGTTCCGATAGGGTGGTGATATAAAGGGTCTTCGAACCCGTGCTGGCAGCATGGTTGAACAATAGGTTCTGTGTGAGAATGGTCTTTCCCGTGCCCGGCTTGCCAGCCAAAAAAATCGTTGAATAGTCGGGCAATCCGCCGCGCAGGATCTGGTCAAGCCCCCCTATACCCGTCGCGTTCTGCTTCACAGCAAGGCCTCGTTCTTCAGAAGCCTGTCCACGTCTTCATTCAGTTTCTCGGCGATCTCCATGCCAACAAGCCGGGTCAGAATGCCGATGAGGGAACTAAAAAACTCTTCGGCCGCTACTTTGCACTGGCTGGGATCGGTGTCCTGGCTCACAAGGTCAAAGGCGATTCCATCATCTCGCATGATGATAGAGTCGGCCTCTGCGTATTTATCGCGGGTCAACCACAGGGCTCGCTGCACAAGAACGGTGGCCGCGTGGACTCCGACCAGATCAACCATCTGATCCCACACACGACGGGCCAAGTCATTGTAGACAGTAAGGATAGTATTGGGCATAATAAGGCCTCTCACCCTATGTATGATCCTATTTCGCCACCATATGACACAATCAGACATATATCTCGACCCTGAATAATATCACTCATTGCAACTCCCTAATTCCAGTATCACACAGACGAGTATAACAGAATCTGGAGCAATCCGGCAAGCCCTGCCTTTTACCCATAAGTAGGGCTGGACCACCCGAGCTTTGCTCACGGTCCACGCAACATGAAGCCTGCACACAGGCCCTGGAGGTAGATGTAGCCGTACCACATCAACTGATGACCCGGAGGTGGGTCATGTTTCCTGTTCAGGTAGCCTCCCATTTTGGCCATCAGGTATACCGCCCCCTGCAGGTTTGCCGGCGGTTTCAACTTTCTGTGTTGCGCGTAAGCCTGCATAACCTCAAGTTCAGTATCGGTAAAAACCATATCAGCGGACATCTCCGGGGTCTCGCGTCCCAGAAGTGTCATTAGCATGATGCGCCAGGCGATCACCGAGTTGATGGCAATGGCCCTTTTCAGGCGCTCTGCCGTTTTGTGCCTCAACTCTAAAATGCGACAGCCGGTCTTCAGGGTCCGGTAAAAGTCCTTGATCCGCCACCGCAGACAGTACCACGTCAGGCATTGGCGAGCCTGCTCCGACGAGGTGATCTTTATCGTGGTCAAAAGGAACCATTCGAGTGGCTTAACGCCTTCTGGAGGCTTTTCTTCGACTATGTGGACAACCCATAGGGTGACCGGCTCGCTGTTTTTGTGAGTATCCGGCGGACAGACCTCAACTCGCTGCCAACGCAATGCCACCTCCGCACTTCGTTCAGATCGCCCGGGACGAGCTTTTTGCTTGCTTTTCTTGGGCCTGGCGCTCTGCCGATTGACGTGTAGGTGAAATCGAACCTGTGGCTCCGTCGACCTCACGACATCGAAAATCTTGTTGCCATCGATGGTGCGGCGGTTATGCCGGGCTCGGACCAACAGATCCACATGGGAACCTTTCCGCCATTGATCGAACAGATCAAAAATGTCGGCTTCACGATCCATCACGGAGACGACCCGGGTGTTCGGTGTACCGGCAGCTGCGGACATGCAGTCGCGCAATCCCTCAATCCAGCGGTAGCTTTTCTTTTCTTCTTTGGGAATCTCACTGCTTTTCCTCTGATCCTCGGACCGGCTCACCGGGGCCCAACACTGGGCACGCAATACGCCCAGGGGAAGACCCTCATCGGTCACTGCCAGCGTGGTGTGCATCTGCAACCCATGGCTCTTTGCCCCAGTCTGGTTCTTGCCGGTCACACCCAGCCCCTCGCATTCAGCCAGGGCCGTGTAATCCAAAGTGCTGCCATCCTGGATGCAAAGCACGGTCCTTTGTGCCTGCATGCGCCGCACCGTCTGCTCCCGGTGGGGCAACAGGATGTTTTCCATGGTCACAGCGGAATCATCCGGCTGATCGATAAAACGATAATATCCCTTTACCATTGCCCAGTCTCCTTGCGCTACACCCGTAAAGGCACGTCCCGGGTTCTCAGATTGCAAAGCAACACTGTTCACCAATCGCT
>PXCI01000017.1 GCA_003566675.1 Clostridia bacterium | reverse complement strand
GTCGCCAGCCAGGCTCTTCTGTGGCTCCACAAGGCCTGGCACAAAGAAGCCCAGATCCTTGGAGGACTGGACTGGGTCAATGGTGAACTGTGATCAAGTGATCATGGAAGCATTGTGGGCAAGGCAATCCCGGAAGGCACGTTTTCCCAGCTTCAAAGTCGCGTTGATGCTGAAGGCTATACCCATCGGGTGGAAGGAGTGGGCTTTGACATCGGGAGCGAGTCGTGATTTGTTGATGTCGCAATCAACCGCTCACCGTAACCGGGATGGAAATGATGACGGAGGTGTCGATTAAATATGAGCAAACTACTGCTTCTGCAGGGGGCTACCGTTCACACGTGTGGTCCACAGGGCACACTAGCCGGCAGTGTGCTGGTCGATGGCAGCAGGATCAGGGCTGTCGACAAGCGCCTCGAAGCTCCCGCGGGTGCCAAGGTGATCGATCTTAAGGGCATGGTTGTGACACCGGGCTTTATTGATGCCCACTCGCACCTGGGAACGGCCCTATTTGGCGAGGGCGACAGCAGCGATACCAGTGCCCCGGCCACACCCCAACTGCAGATCATGGATAGCTTCGATTCCGCGGATCTCAGCATCGGTGATGCCGTCGCCGGTGGGGTGACCACGGTGATGCTTCACCCCGGCTCGCCGCTATCTTTTGGCCCCCGGGTGGAGAACATTAACGTAATTCCGGGACAGAGTGCGGTGATCAAGACGGCCCTCGATGTTGGCAAACCCCAGGTGCTTCGAGAACCGGCCGGGGTGAAGTTCGCACTTGGTGAGCACCCCAAACGCGTATTTGCCGACCAGGGTTCTGGTCCTCACACCAGGATGATGATCATGGCCATCATCCGCGAGCACCTCCTCGAGGCGCGCCGGTTGCTACAGGAGGGTGCGGAGTCAGGCGAGGAGCCTGATGGTGCAAAAATGTTCAAATACGGAGCCCTGGTCCGTCTCCTCGATGGATCCCTGAAGGCCCATATCCATGCCTATACCGCCAGAGACATTCGGGCCGCGTTGAATTTGGCGCTCGAGTTCGAGCTGTCGTTGGTCGTGGAGCACGCCATTGAGGCCAGTGAGTTTGCGGCAGAGTTGGCTGACCGAAAGATCCCCTGCGTGGTTGGCCCCATCCTCTTCTCACGTCGGGGTTCCGAGCTCAGGAACCTGAGTCTGACGATTCCTGCAGAGCTGGCAGAGGCGGGCGTCAAGATTGCTCTCATGACGGATCATCCCACGTACCCGGCGCACCAGCTTCCCCTGATCGCCGGAGTTGCGGTTCGCGAGGGCCTTCCGTACGAGGAGGCACTCCTGGCGATCACGCGGCATCCTGCCGAAATCATCGGCGTCGATGACCAGCTTGGCAGCCTGGAAGCCGGAAAGGATGCCGACCTGGTCATCCACAGCGGCGATCCCCTCGAGGTGACGGGTCGAGTCTGCGGTGTGATGTGCAACGGCGAATGGGAATTTGACTACCATCCCGAGGGAATCCGCTACGATTGGCAGACAGGGAGGGAACAGATATGACCGGGGTCAACGGCAATGATCAGACCACTGCCTTCGTGGGAGCAACCCTGCTGCCCGTGTCCGGGCCGCCCATTCAGAGCGGGGGGCTTCAGATTAGAGGAGGAAAGATCCGTTCGATTGGCCGGGATGTGGGGATTGACGGTGCAGACACCGTCTTCGACTGTCAGGGGCTCACCATTGCCCCGGGGCTCATTGACTGCCACTGTCACGTCGGCATCGTTCCCGAGCAGGTGGACTGGGAGTACTCCGATGTCAACGAAGATACGGACCCCGCGACATCCCATGTCCAGGCGCGGGATGGGATCGACTTCGGTGATCTCGGATTTCAAGAGGCTCTCGAGGGAGGGGTCACCTCCATCCTCATCCACCCCGGCAGCTCCAATGTGATCGGAGGGCTTGACCTGGCCGTCAAGACGGCAGGAGTTTCCATCGAGGATCGCATCATCAGGGAACCAGCCGGGATGAAAGCGGCATGGACCGCGGCGGGCCGGCATGGTAAGGAAGGCAAGTACCCGAGGACCCGCATGGGGATCGCAGCGATTCTCCGCGAGGAGCTCATAAAGGCTCGCGACTACCTCGAAAAGGACGAGAACGAGCGATCGTCCATGGATACCCAGGACGAGATGGGAGCTGCGAACATGGCCCGGGTCCTGACGGGTGAGATCCCGATTCGCATCCACTCGACGACGCCTGCCGATTTCAGATCCATGCTCCGCATCAAGGAGGAGTTCGGCATCGACATCACCGTTGAGCACGGCGACGAGGGCCACCTGATGGCCGACGAACTCGCAGCGGCAGGGGTACCTGTTGTGTATGGTCCCTTCGTTGGAGATCGCAGGTTCCGGGTCCGACCCCACACGCGCCCCGATGCGGCCCTTCTGATGTCCCGGGCAGGGGTGACGATCAGTTTGCAGACCGATCACCCTGTCATACCCATTCGCGACCTCCGCCTGCAGGGTTCTCTGCTGATCCGATTCGGCGGGGCAGAGCCCGACGAGATTCTGCCGATGCTGACCATCAATGGGGCTGCAATCATGGGTCTGCAGGATCGGGTCGGATCCCTGGAAGTGGGTAAGGACGCCGATTTTGGCCTCTATTCTGGACACCCCCTGAAGGTTCGGAGCCGTGTGCTCACGGTCTTCATTGACGGCCGTCATGTTCACGGGGACCTACCAGCTGAGGTGTCGTAGAAGTACCAGGGGGTCGGGGGCTGCAGGCCACAAGCGGCGGAGCTTCCGGCCGGGGGCCCCTGGGAACTCGCAACAGCAGGTACTGTTCAGTGAGGAGGGATCCGCTTGACTGTCGTGGTTCGAGTCCTGGGCACGGCCCAGGATGGGGGAGTTCCACAGATCGGATGCGGGTGCGACAACTGCACTGCGGCCCGCCTGATACGATCGAGAAGGCGGCGAGTCAGTTCGATCGGTGTATTCAACCCGGGCACCCGCCGAAGCTATCTCATCGATGCGACCATGGACATGCCAGGTCAGCTGGACATGCTGGGACGCATCTCGGGACATCCACTGCCGGATGCCATTTTGCTCACCCACGCCCACATCGGCCACTATGCCGGCCTCCTGTACCTGGGTAAGGAGATCCTGGCGACGCGCAAGCTGCCGGTCTATTGCACGCCCTCCATGGCAGGTTTCCTCCGCGGCAATCTGCCGTGGCGTGACCTCATTGACCATGGCAACATCCTTGTCCGCCCCATTGCTGGGGGAGACCGCGTTGAACTTGATCGTGACGTCACCGTAGGTCCCCTTTCTGTGCCCCACAGAAATGAGCATTCTGACACGGTGGCGTACTGGGTGCAGGCGGCGAAGCGTCTGCTTTATCTTCCCGACCTGGATCGGTGGGATGGGTTTGAGGATGTCTTCAACGACATCATGAAGGGGTCGGATTGTGCCCTGATTGATGGGACTTTCTTCTCGAAAGGGGAGCTCGAGGAGCGGCGCGGCCGAGCCCTTCGAGAGGTTCCTCACCCCACCGTTCAGGAGACCCTCGGGCTATTCCAGAGGAGAATTCTCACCGATGGCGGGGCGGACGTGTATTTCACCCACTTCAACCATACCAATCCCCTCCTGGATCCGGGCGATGATAGCCGGGACCGGGTGAGGGAAGCCGACTTCGGCCTCGCGGGCGAGGGACAGATCCTGCACCTTTAGGCTGCTGCAGGGCTGGAAGGGGCGACAGCTTGCGCGCGCAACAGTCAGGATCTGCACCCGTCTCTGACTGGGCCCAATTTGCACGTATCCCCTTTGTCCTCACAGGGTGCCGCCTCACCGACATCAGTGCTGGGTATTCGTCTACATCTCAATCGATCGATCCATGGATTTATTCTCCTGTCTTGAATCAACCATACGTTCACTTCTGCGCTGCATGTTCTGCTTTGAGGTTTGACGCTGGAACATTGACCTGGTCACAGGAAACCCCCCGTCGGAATATCGCCCATTCGTCGAAATACTGCTACCATCTGGCAGGGTTTGAGGTTACCTCCAACGAATAGAGAACAGTAGCACGCGACCATGGGTTCTGTCAAGAACTGGAGGTAAATTGATGATCAGTTTCAGTCTCACCGAAGAACAGAAGATGGTGCAGGACATGGTGCGTAAGTTCGCTGAGCAGGAACTCGCACCTCACATCGAGGAGTGGAATGAGAAGGAGAGCGTCCCCAGGTCTGTCATGGACAAGATGGGCGAACTCGGCATCTTGGGCCTGTGTTTTCCTGAGAAGTACGAGGGCGGGGGCATGGACTACATCAGTTTGGCCCTGGCGTGTGAGGAACTGGAGAGGGTGGATACCTCCTTCCGGGTCCTACTGTCAGTTCACATCGGCCTTTGCGGCCTGGGGCTCCTGCAGTGGGCCAACGAGGAGCAGAAGCAGAGATTCCTGGCTCCCATGGCTACAGGCGAGAAACTGGGAACCTTCGGTCTGACCGAGCCCAATGCCGGATCAGATCCGGCCAACATACAGACTGTTGCTCGCCGGGATGGCGACCACTACGTTCTCAATGGCGAGAAGATGTGGATTTCGCTGGCAGACACGGCAGAGATCCTTCTGGTCTTTGCCCGCACAGATCCTGCTGCCGGCCACCGCGGCATTTCCGCCTTTGTCGTCGAGCGCGGCACCCCCGGCTTCACTTCGGAGAGAATTCACGGAAAAATGGGGATCCGCGCGGGAGACACCGGCTCCTTCACGCTCGAGGATTGCAGAGTTCCCGCCGAGAACCT
>PXCI01000141.1 GCA_003566675.1 Clostridia bacterium | reverse complement strand
TCATCCGGCTGATCGATAAAACGATAATATCCCTTTACCATTGCCCAGTCTCCTTGCGCTACACCCGTAAAGGCACGTCCCGGGTTCTCAGATTGCAAAGCAACACTGTTCACCAATCGCTTGGTCAAACGCCGATCTCCCAAAGGTGCGCCTCCGGACTCCTGCTCAGCCCACCCCTCGGATTCCAGGCCGGCCTCTAGCGGCAAAGGACCAAGGCCGCTGTGAACCGCAAGCCCCATCCGATCCCGGAAGTCCCTGACCAGTGGATATAGGTAGATGTCCTTGACGGTTTCCCCGTGTAACCGCTTCCGGTCCTGCCGCCCACGACCTTTCGTGTGGCCCACTCGAATCCAGTTCGTTGCCCGATAACAGGTTCCAACATGACGACTCGTATCAACAAAAATCTCGACCAACCATGGACGATACCCATAACGAGCCTCGAAATCCCCAGGCATCTGCCTCATCGCCATGCCCAACAAGTATGATGCCAGGTTCCGACACACAACCGACGGGCGGATCAGGAAACGACTCAAACTCACGACCCGGTCCAACTCGGCACGGCGGGTCTTTACATCCCAGCCAAACGATCTCGATCCCGAACCTGCAGCGCAGCGGAAGCAAAACCCATTCCACCGAGCCAACCATGGTCGGATCTGACCAGGTAACGAATCTGACGCCCCACCAGGGGCCCGGCACCCCAGGGATGCTCACAAGTAAACAGCTCGTTCCAAATCCGCATCTGTTCTTCGGTCTGTACCGCAACCAACTCCAGGTTGCGAACCTCACCAACCGTACCCGGCACCCCTTCCGGGGACGGCACATGATGCCCAAGACGACGCGGTCGGGTGGGGCCGGTCCTCGCCCGTGGTGCTGGCAGAACCAGATATCCCTTCTCCTCCAGGGTGCGTAACACCTTCAAACACCCACTGCGTTGCTTCAATCCCCGTGCGTCCCGAAACCCAAACTTGCTGCACAATCGATCTGCCAGCTCTGTTCGATGCATGGCAGGATTGCTGGCAATGAGATGACGAACATACTCAACTACATCCGGTTGGGTGATCTGTGTGTGGATCTGCCGTCGTGCTATCATCATATTGACACTGTATTTGACACTGCCCTTTGTTCAGCCCTACTTATGGGTATAGGGCAGGGCAAGCCTGATTGGATTTGAGGTAATTCCCTCCGATGGAAGTATCCATTGCGTCGACGGGTGTTTCCGCAATGAGTCCTTGTCGTCATGGACCAACAGCGTACGGCGCGCAGGCGCACTCTCAGAAGCCTGACATTCGAGAAATAGCCACACACATCGACATGTTGCACGCCGACAGATACCCGGATTGCTTGCTCCCCTCAACCGGGGGGCATGTGCCAACCCTTTGAGATCCATCTGGTTGCCACCACGGCCCGAGGCCCGTGCACCGTCAAGCGGTGACTCTTCGGGTACGCCAATGTGAGCGTAGGGAGGGGGCTGTTGCCCTGTCCCTACGAAACGGGCTCCTCATCTCGCTCTCGCGAGTGTGAGGAGCCCCACATCATCACCTTTCAAAAACGACCTTGCCATCAATGAGGGTGCAATCGGCAAAGGTTCGTGCATCCAGAGGATCTGCAGACCATATTACCAGGTCTGCATCTCGGCCGGCCTGCAACGAACCGATCCGGTCGCTGACGCCGATATGCTCCGCCGCCCAGAGGGTAATGCTCCGGAGGGCGTCCTCCTCCGGCACACCCCGGGCACTGAGCATCCCGGCAACTGCGCGGAGATTGCGCCCGTGCACCACGGGGTGATCATTGGTCAGACAGAAGTGCACACCCGCCTCCCAGAGTGCAACGGCGCTTTCAAATCCATTGCCCCGCATTTCCACCTTGGCCTCGGCAGTCAGGGTCGGACCCACCGCACACCAGGCATCGTGCTTCTTTAAATAACCGGGAATTTTGAAGGCCTGGGTTGCATGCTCCAACGTGTACCGAATGTCAAACTCCCTCGCAATGCGAATCGCCGTGGCCATGTCGTCGGCCCGGTGACAGTGAATTCTGAGGGGCATCTCGCCCTCAATGACCGGCAGCAATCCCTCCAACCGGGGGTCAAACTTCGGACCGTTGCCTTCAGAGCTGCTCTTCCGATCCCTGTAATCCCTGGCCTTCTGCAGAAATCGTCTCATGACAGCGGCATTGCCCATCCGGGTCGACGGCCCCTTCTTCGAACCGTACACCCTCTTGGGGTTCTCTCCCAGGGCTGACTTCATCCCCGACCCATCCGAAAGCACCATCTCCTCAATGATACGGGTCTTTCGGCATTTGACAACGAACTGCTGCCCCCCGATGATGTTGGCACTTCCGGGCGTAATCTGGGCCGCCGTCACTCCAGCCTCGCGAAAGGCAGCAAAGGCCGTATCCTCGGGATTGGCCCCGTCAAGGGCGCGAACATGGGAGGTGACGGGATCCGTGGCCTCGTTCCCATCGCTTCCCTCCCACCCCAGCCCCTCTTCATGGACCCCGGCGTGGCAGTGGGCCTCAATGATCCCGGGGGTGACGTCGCGACCGCGAGCATCAATCACTACCGTTCCCTCCGGCACCTCAAGTCGCTCTGCAACCGCCTCGATCTTCCCCTGATCGTCGATGAGCAAAACCCCGTTCGGTATCACCGGTTCGGTCATCGTGTGTAACCGTGCATTGATGATGGCCAGCATATCACGCCTCCGATCCGTAGGGCGTTCGAGTATAGACTTCTTCGCCTGCAATGTAGGTGGCAAGGATGGGCGATCTGTAGCTGAAGGGCTCTCCGGATAAAACGATGAAATCGGCGTCCTTACCGGGACTCAGGGAACCCACGCGGTCGGCCACCCCAATGGACTCGGCCGGCGTAAGAGTGATCGCACGAAGGGTATCCTCGAAAGACAGGCCGTGCTTGTGGGCCACGCCGGCGTATGCCATGAAGTAGCGGGAATCGAGGAAAGGATGATCGGTCACCAGGGAAACCTTGACCCCGGCCTCGACAAGCACGGCGGGATTGGCCTCGCTGCGGCTGAAGACCTCGACCTTGCCACGGCTTGACAGCCCAGGGCCCACGTGGGCCCAGACCTGCCGCTTACCCAGAAAGTCAGCAATGAGATGACCGTCGGTGCAGTGCTCGATGCTGTAGCGTACTCCCAGCTCCTCGCACAGGCGAATCGCGGTCACAATGTCGTCATGGCGGTGGGCGTGAATCCGAAAGGGAATCTCATCCCTCAGAACCCGGCAGACGTTCTCCAGTCCCAAGTCCATATCGGGGCCGGACTCCCCTTCTCTTTTGCGCATGTACTGCTCTGCCTCCCGAAAATACTTCCGAATGAGGGCAGCGATTCCCATGCGGGTATAGGGGGCCTGCTTTCGGCCCACTCCGTGTGATCTCTTGGGGTTCTCGCCGAGGGCACCCTTCAACCCGGTGGGGAACTTAAGCACCATCTCATCAATCACGGTCCCTGACGTCTTGCAGGCAAAACAAAGACCGCCGATGGGATTGCCCGATCCCGGGGGAATCTGCACCGTGGTGATGCCCCCCTCCCGGCAGCTGGCAAAGCTGGTTTGCTCAGGGTTGGCCGCGTCCAGGGCGCTAACATCTGCTGTGATGGGACCCGGGCCCTCGTTACCATCGCTCGAGGCAGATCCCTCCCCGTCACCCCATATGCCGGCGTGACTGTGGGCGTCCACCAGGCCGGGAAGTACCACCATGCCGTCCAGGTCAATCCTTTCGACTCCTTCAGGCACCTTCAGGTCCCGACCGATTTTGACGATCTTGCCATCTTCAACGAGCATTACTCCACCGTCGATTGCAGGGCCTTCCACGGTGTAAAATCGGGCTCCAGTGTATGCGCGCACGCCTCACACCTCCCTCTCGTGGACAATTTCTCCGTCGATAATCGTGCAGTCCGCAAAGGTCGTATAGTCAAGGGGATCGCCGGACCAGATGACCACATCGGCATCCTTTCCGACCTCCAGTGAGCCGACCCGGTCTTCGATCCCGATATGCTCTGCTGCCGAGAGTGTGATGGCCCTCAGAGCCACATCGTAGTCCATGCCCCACGAGACCGCAATCCCGGCGGTGAGGGTCAAAAACTGACCCGCTACGACCGGGTGATCCGTGATGAAACAGAAGTGCACACCCTTGCGAGCCAGTTCGACGGGGGTGCGAAAACTGCGGTCCCGATTCTCCACTTTGGAACCGTACTTCAAAGTTGGACCCACGGCACAGTACGCATCATGCTCCTTGAGCAGGTCAGCCACACGGTCTCCCTCGGTCACATGCTCCAGGGTGAACCGCAGCCCGTACTCCTTGCAGAGCCGGAGGGCGGTAACAATATCGTCTGCCCGGTGGCAGTGAACCTGCAGGGGTATCTGGCGGTTCAGGACGGGAATCAGGGCCTCTGCCCTCGCATCGAAATCGGGCACCTTACTTGCATCCTCTTGTGCCTTTTTCTTCGCCTTCATATACTCCTTTGTCTCGTCCAGGGCCTTCCTGATCATTGCAGCACTACCCATCCGGGTAGAGGGCGCCTTGCCCCTGCGCCCGTAGGAACCCTTCGGGTTCTGCCCGAGGGCCGCCTTCATTCCCACAGGGTGGGCGATGACCATCTCATCCACAATCGTGCCCCAACATTTGATGGCCACAGCCGTACCACCGATCAAGTTTCCGCTGCCCGGTGGAACCAGTGTCGAAGTGATGCCCGCCTCACGAAACTCGCGCAGGGCGTCGTCCCTGGGATTGATCCCGTCCAGGGCGTCGACCTCCGGGGTGAGGGGGTCGCTCGACTCGTTGGCATCCCTGCCCTCCCAGCCAACTCCCTGTTCGTTGATGCCCACATGAGCGTGGGCTTCAACAATGCCCGGGGTGACCGGCCTTCCTCGTGCGTCGATCACGCGGGCACCTTCTGGGATCGCGACCTCTACCCCCACAGCCGCGATTTTACCCTCCCGGAGCAGCAGGGTGCCGCAGCTTACCCGGCTGTGACTGACAGGGTGGATGTCCGCATTGATGATTGCCAGCATGAAACTCGCCTCCGTTCCGACTCAGGTGCGTAATTCCCTTGAGAACTTCAACACCCACCAACTTCCTTCCTGCTGCCACCCAATTCCACCTTGACATACCCGCCTTTGAACTTATAGGATAGTGTCAACTATATGTCTGAGTCATATAGGTAGATAACCCCTCATAATTGAGAGATCCGGAGGGCGAGAGGAGGCCATGTGAAATGTGTGGTAAGAGAAAAGACTGTCACCGGGGTCATCACGGACACCACAGCCATCACGGACACCACAGCCACGACTGCAATTGCGGTTGCGGTCGCCAGGTTCATTATCACTACCATTACTACTGTTCCTGCAGCAAACACAGCCATACCCGCGACGACGAATGCTGCTGCGGTGGGGAGAAACACACCGACGGCGAGTGCAGCCAGAGAGAGAAGCATGACGATAAGAAGAGCTGTCACGAAGATGTCGCTGAGGAAAAGTGTTGCAAGGAGTAGGTCAGATTCTGATGGGGGTGGGGTCAATTCTGCCCCACCCCCATCATTTCACGTCATCATCGCATCAGGCAGGGCAGCAAGGGTTCTGACCGCATACCCTGTCCCTCCCTTGCTGTGGATCCCTTTATCGCGGTCTGTCCAGGCCACTCCCGCGATGTCCAGGTGAGCCCAGGGCAGGCCTCCGGCAAAGGCCCTGATGAACAGTCCACCCTTGATCGTTCCAGCCGTCTTGCCGCCAGAGTTTTTCAGATCGGCCACATCACTTTTCAATGCCTCAGCATATTCGCTGTAGGCTGGAAGCCGCCAAACCTTCTCGCCACTGGCTGCCGCCGCCCGCTCAATCGCTCCGGCGAGATCATCGTTGTCCGAAACCAGGGCAGCTGCCTGATCGCCCAGGGCAACTGAGGCGGATCCCGTCAGCGTGGCCACATCCACGATCCAGTCCGGGGATAGTCGCCCCACGGCGTCTGCCAGCACATCCGCCAGTACCAGTCGACCCTCGGCATCGGTGCTGATGATCTCCACGGTCATACCGTTGCAGGCCTGCACCACATCGCCGGGTTTCTGGGCCCGACCATCGGGAAGATTCTCCGAAGCGCAGATCAATCCCACGACATTCATCCCGGGCCGAAGGTCGGCCAGCACCTGCATGGCACCAAATACCGCCGCTCCGCCCCCCATGTCCATCTTCATGGCCCCCATGTTCTCCCGGCTTTTCAGGGAGATCCCACCGGAATCAAAGGTCAGCCCCTTGCCGGCAAGAACGAGGGTGGGCGCATCATGTCCACACTCATAGCGAAGTTCGATCAGGCGGGGCGGCTCTGCACTTCCTGCTGAAACACCGAGGAGTAGGCCCATGCCCATCTCCTTGAGGTCATGCTCGTCGAACACCGTACAGGATAGATCCCTCTCGGACGCCATATCGCTGGCCCGCTCCGCAAAGGCGGAAGGCGTGAGGCGATTCCCCGGTTCGTTGACCAGGTCACGGGCGGCAATGACGGCACGTCCGCTGATCTCACCCTGCCTCACGGCCTCCTCAACCGAACCGGGAAGAGGGCTTCCATCAACCGATCCCAGCAGCAGTAAGTTCACACCCGGCTTCTGCTCGTCAGCGTAACCGCGAAAGCGATACGCACCGAGAAGTAGTCCCTCCACCAGGGCACGCGCCTGGGTTTGTACTGCGGACAGATCAACGGCGATACGCTCCATCCCCCGGCAGCTCAGGCCGCGAAGGGCATCGGCGCAGGCGTCTCGCAGTTGGACCGGATCCAACTCTTGCTCCCCGAGGCCGAGCAGAACCACGCGAACGGGCCCCACATCTTCGGGGGTGAAGATCTCCGACATCGCGCCCCGTTCTGCAGACAGGCGGCCCGCCTTCATAAGCCTGCTGATCTGCCCTCCCATCGTCTCATCCAGTGTCTTCAGGGAAGACGGTAGTTCTCCCCCAGTGAACGTGACCAGCAATGCATCGCAATCCAATGTCCCCAGAGCTCTTTCAGTAAGGGAAATTTGCACCTTGTCCATCTCCTTTCCCGCGGGTTTGGTTCAAATCCCTTCGCCCCCATGACCAGTCTTCCTGCAAGCCGGGACAGGCGACAGGGAGTTGGAAGCGGCGTTGGGATTCTTCGGGAGAAAGAAACAACAGGCGCGGCGCGTTCCGGGAATAACATCGGGAGGGGACGGCTCGGGGAGCCCAGGGGCTGTGGCCCATCGCCACAGCCCCGCACCTGCAATGAAGGGTTTAACCCAGGATCTCCTTCAAGTCTGTCTCGACATCGGTTGTCGGTGCAATGTCGAAATTGTCGACCAGTACCTGGAGCACGCCAGGAGACACAAAGGCCGGAAGCGTCGGACCGAGGCGGATCCCCTTGACTCCCAGGGATAACAGCGACAGCAAAATACACACTGCCTTCTGCTCATACCAGGATAGGATCATCGACAGTGGCAGCTCGTTCACATCGCAGTCAAAGGCCTCGGCCAGGGCACTGGCGATCTTGATCGCGGAATAGGCATCGTTGCACTGGCCCACGTCGAGCAGCCTGGGCAGACCCTTAATGGTCCCGAAATCCAGATGGTTGAATCGGTACTTGCCGCAGGCCAGGGTGAGGATCACAGTGTCCTCTGGCACCTTCTCGGCAAAATCAGTGTAGTAATTGCGCCCGGGTCTGGCACCGTCGCAACCGCCAATAAGGAAGAAGTGGCTGATGTCTCCCGACTTAACCGCATCGACAATGGCACCGGCGTGACTGAGGGTGGCCTCTCGGCCGAAGCCAATGGTGATCTCCCGCAGCTCCTCGTCTTCCGTCCAGCCGCCGAGCTCCAGGGCCTTCTCAATGACGGGGCTAAAGTCCTTGCTCCCGCCCTCCTCGGGAATGTGCTGAAGATCGGGCCATCCCACGAGGCCCGTGGTGAAGATGCGATCCCGGTAGGAATCCCGGGGCTTCTGAATACAGTTGGTGGTCATCAAGATGCATCCGGGTATCCCATCAAACTCCTTCTGCTGATCCTGCCAGGCGCCTCCGTAGTTGCCGACCAGGTGCTCGTGCTTCTTGAGCTCCGGATAGGCCAGGGCAGGAAGCATCTCTCCATGGGTGTAGATCCTTACTCCAGTACCCTCGGTCTGCTCCAGGAGGTCCTTCAGATCCTTGAGGTCATGACCCGAGACCACGATGAAGGGGCCCTTCTTCACGCTGACCCGGGCCTGGGTGGGCTCGGGATGCCCAAAGCTCTCGGTGTTGCCCCGATCCAGCATCTCCATGCAAACCAGGTTGACCCTGCCAAGCTCCATCAGTAAGCCGATCAGCTCCTCCTGCGTACAATGATCGCAGACGGTAGCGGCCAGGGCCCGGTAGAAGAACGCGTCGACCTCAGCGTTGGTGTATCCGAGGATTCTGGCATGATGAGCGTAGGCCGCCATCCCCTTCAGACCGAACAGGAGTGTGGCCCGCAGGGACCGGATGTCTTCGGGCACCTCATCCTCCGCAGAAGCTGTTCCAACCCTACGGCCTTCCGCCACCATCTCCTGCAAGCTCCCGGGCAGGCAGTCGTCCGCAGCTGCAGGCACCCTGCAGCTGTCGGCCTGCACCATGCCCCCGAGCTGCGCTTTCATCTCGGCAGCTTCCCTCAACAGGTCCTCGAAGCGCCCGGGGTCAAAGTCGACGTTCGTGATGGTAGAGAAGAGCCCCTCGGCAACGAACCTGCCCGGGTGTTCTCCGATGTCCAGTCCCTGGTCCAGGGCCTTGTGGGCATAGAAGCCGATTCCCTTGAGGTGATGAATCAGCAGATCCTGCAGGGCGGACACTTCCGGATCCTTGCCACAGACCCCCATTCGTGTACAACCTTCACCTCTCACGGCCTGCTCACACTGGTAGCAAAACATCTCTGTCATGTCACTCCTCCTCCTAATGGTTATTCCTCATCTCCCTGGGGTTCGGTGCCTTTACCACGAAGAACTCGGCTGCGTCCTCTCGGTCATTGGATATCTTCATTCGGGTGCCGAAGGCGATGCTCACGATACTTCCTGCCGCCCATTCCTGGACCTCACCTGCGAGATCGAGTGTGATCAAACCGCGCAGGATGACCAGGTATGCATTGGAGTTTGCGTCATGTGCCGGCACCCCCTCACCTCGCGGCAACACGATGTGGTTGATGACCAGGTTCTCATCGTCCACAATACGCTCTATGATCCTGTCATCGGTCTCGACAAATCGGTACGCTGGCATGCCGTTCACCTCACCTTCAGCCCTGCTTAATCTCGCCCTCGATGCCCAGCACGACCTCCCGGTAGGGCACAATCACTTCGGAAGCCAGCATCGCCTTTTTGACCAGGTTGACCAACCCAGAACAGCAAGGTACCTCCATCCGGACCACGGTGATACTTGCCACCTCCTGGTTCCTCAGAATCGAAGCCAGTTTCCCCGCATACACATCATGACGATCATCCAGTTTGGGACAGCCGATCACTGTGACGCTATCCTGCATAAACTCCTGGTGAAAGGAGGCATGGGCATACGCTGCGCAATCTGCAGCTACCAGCAAATGGGCCCCCCTGAGGAACTCGGCCTCGGGATTGACCAGGGCCAGCTGAACCGGCCACTGTCCCAGTTGAGATCCCTGCGCCGAGCTCAGACCCGACGTAGCTGGGCATCCCATCGGCGCCTCTGCCTGGGCCTCCCTCACACGCTCCTGGACAGCCTCCTCATCAAAAGGAGCCGCCTCGCGCTCGATGATCTCGATCGCCCCTGTGGGGCATGCGGGTAGGCAATCGCCCAGCCCATCACAATAATGATCGCTGATCAATCGCGCCTTGCCGTCCACCATCTCGATCGCGCGCTCATGGCAAGCATCGATACACAACCCACAACCGTTGCACTTCTCTTGGTCTATGTGAACAATTTTGCGTTTGATGACTCATTCCTCCTTTCACTTCGGATTGACTATAATGGTACAGGGTAGCAACGGGGCCGTCGGTAACATAGGTTACGGCTCGTAAAATCCCAATCGGGAGGTTTAGACTGTGCGGCACCTTCGCGTCCACCTGCGCAAATCCAAGCTGTTCAAGGACTATAGAGACGAGGACCTGTACCATCTCCTTCAGCGTCTTCGCTATAGAGTCTCCACCTTTGCTGAGGGCCAAACCGTGGCGTTTGAGGGCGCCCCTTGCTCCCACCTGGGTATCGTTCTGACCGGCGAAGTCCAGGTTCAGAAGATCTCGGAATCAGGAAACATCCTGATCGTGGACCGCCTGCCACCCGGATCCATCTTTGGGGAGGTCATCATCTTCTCGCAGCAACTTCAATACCCCGCCACGATCACGGCGTCTGACCACGAAACGGCGATCATGTTCATAGCAGCTGGGGAGATCGTCAACCTGTGCAGAACCGACCCCCAGTTCATGGAGCGATTTCTCGGCTTGCTCTCGGATAAGATCTTGATGCTGAATCGCAAAATCGAGGGCATGTCCCGCCGGACCATTCGTCAGAAGGTGGCTGGATTTCTTCTCGATGAATACCGGAAACAGAAACGTCTGCAGCTGGATCTCGATCTCACGCGCAAAGACATGGCCGATCACCTGGGGATCCCCCGGCCCTCACTCTCCAGGGAGCTCGGCAACATGAAGGATGAAGGGCTCATCGACTTCCATCGAAGTACCATGAAGATCCACTGCATCGACGCCCTGGAGGCGTGTCTCCTCACCTAGTTCACCCAGGACTAGACAGAGAACCAGCCTCCATCCACGTAGAGGACCTGCCCCGTGATGTAGCTGGATGCATCGGAGGCGAGAAGCAGCAGGGCTCCATCCAACTCTCCCTCCCGGCCAATTCGCTTCATCGGACAGTGATGCTGCAGGAACCGTTCAAACTCGGGAAGATCCAGCAGCTCGCCGGTCATCTCAGACGTGAAGAAGCCCGGGGCAATGGCGTTGACGGTGATGTTATGCATCGCCCATTCAGCGGCAACCGCCCGGGTGAAGGTGTTCACCGCCCCCTTGGAAGCATGGTAACTGGAAGATGGCATGTACATGTTCCCCAGTGCCCCGTACATCGATGAGATGTTGATGATCTTGCCGTAGCCCTGGTCGATCATGACCGGGCCCACATACCTGGTGAACAGAAACACCCCGGTGAGGTTCGTGGAGATAACGCTGTCCCAACTGGACAGGGAGTGCTCCTCCGTTGGCTCCATGGTAGCCACACCCGCGTTGTTGACCAGGATGTCAATCCGGCCGAAGTCGTCCTGGACCCTCTTTACCGTCTCGCTGACCTGATCCTCATCGGTCACATCGGTCGGATAATGATGGCAATGCACCCCCTGATCTTCCAGCTCCCGTTTCACCTGCTTGAGCCTTTGTTCCCGCCTGGCCGCCAGTGCTACTGCAGCGCCATTTCGCCCCAGGGCCCGGGCAAACTGCACCCCGAGACCGCTCGAAGCACCCGTGACAATGGCGACCTTCCTCCGGACATCAAAATCATCCACACTCATCGCCCCCTTTTCCCCTTACACTGCACCACGGGATCATAGGCAATACCCCATGCATGCAGGAAAGGAATCCCCCGATGGCTAAGGGCTCTACTGCACTAGATCCATACCACCAGGAGGTGACTTCATGTCAATTTGCGCATGGTGCGAGGTCCGGGCATGCAGGGACCAGGATGAAGGAAACAGGCCGCGTTCGTGCCCACAACGCGAGGGGAAGTGGCTGGACCGGGCCCTGCAGAAGTACGAGGATCCGGGCAATAGGGCAATGGCCCAGATCGCGGCCCACATCGAGAAGACCGGCTACTGCGAGTGGACCCGTCTACAGGAGATCACCGAATTCTGCCGGGCCGCAGGCTATAAACGCCTGGGACTGGTCTTCTGCAGCGGCCTTCATTCAGAGGCCAGAATCGTTGCAGATTACTACCGCAAGTCCGGGTTGGAGGTCATATCCGGCATGTGTAAAATCGGAAATGTTGACAAGGGAGATGTGGGCATCGCCTGCAAGGACCGATTCAATCCAGACTCCTTCGAGGCCATGTGTAACCCCATCGGCCAGGCTGAGCTGATGAACGAGAAGCAGACCGAGTTCAACGTGGTCCTCGGCCTGTGCGTCGGACACGACAGCCTGTTCTTCAAATACTCCGACGCTCCGGTGACCGTGCTTGCCGCCAAGGACCGCGTCCTGGGTCACAACCCCCTCGCCGCAGTGTACCAGGCTGGAAGCTATTACCGAAAGCTGCATGCACCGGAGGAGGACTAGACCCCCAGGCCCTGGATTTGATGGCAGGTACCGGTTTATGAGAAGCGCCCCATCTGAAATGGCAAAGAGGGTCACTCCCCAGCATGAAGGGCGTGACCTCCTTTCGCTGTCCATCATGACCCACTATTCATCCTCGCTGGACTGCCCACAGGCGGTACAGAATACTGCACCGACGGGAAACATCTGGTTGCAGGTAGAGCATTTATGAAACAGGCAGCTCCCACAGTCTGCGCAATACTGCGAGCTGCGGTCAACCGGAAACCCGCAGGAGGAACACTGTCCCCGTCGGAACCTGTGTTGCATCAATCCCTGTGAACCAAACAGGTAGCGTTTCACACTCACGATGCCTGCGATCATGGTGACGGTCCCCACCACTGAAATGATGAGTTGGCTGATATCCTGAAACAGATGTAGGGTGTACTGACCCATGAGTCCGATCATCTGCAAGGACGAAAAGGCGATCAGCGACGTGGCAATGATGAGGTATCGCGATCCGTGCTCACGAAAACGGCGCAACAATAAGAACGACCCCAGGAATACCGGCAACACATAGGCGAAGCGCAAAAGGAAGACTCTGAGGTGATAGCGATCTATCTCCTGCTGATAGACTTTCTGCGCTTCTGACTGCACCTCATTGAGGGCCGCCCGCTCGGCCTCCGCTTCCCTGGCCAGTTCCCCGTGGACCCTCGCGGCCAGCTCCAGCTCGTCAGCTGCCAGCTCAAAGTCCCGCAGGGCATCAAGATAGAGCCGCTCTCTGGCGGGATCCGCGAACCCTTCATCGACGGACACCCGGTACTCCTCCCGGCGAAACTCATACTCTACCCGCGCCTGCTCGAGCTCGTTTTCACGCTCTCGCATCACGGTCTGCGCATATCTCTCACTGCTTCTTGCCTCATCATGCATCTTCCTAAGCGGGTCGGCCGCAGCAAACACCAGATCATGGTCGGGGCGGCGGATCACATCCCCCAATCGCGCCAGGATCCACATCCCACCGATAAGCAAAAACAGGACCATAAATACCGCCATGACCTTTTCAGCCCGGCCCAGCTCTTTATCGTGAACGTTTCCGAAATCGGACTCCATGCACGCGTCACCTCCTGACAATTCTATCATGAGCGTCCCTTTCATTGGGCTGTCAGTGTCAGGGTATTGCTTAACAGGAGCAGGAAGCACAGCCCTCGATCGCCAAACCACATCAGAGAAGAGGGGCGACTGAAAGGAGCCGCACATGACAAGACCCATCAGATACGAAGACCTGTTCCGCCTCCGAGTGATCAGTGATGTCGGGGTGTCTCCCGATGAGAGCAAAGTCTCGTTCACCGTCACATCAGCGGATTGCGAACAGGACAAGTACCCATCAGAAATCTGGCTTCACGATAAGAAGACCAATGAGGCCTCCCCCCTCACCCGGGGACACAGTGATACTGCGCCCCGGTGGTCACCCGACGGGAAACACCTGGCTTTTCTCTCTGCCCGAGATGGCAAAGCATCCCAGGTATTCGTGATTCCCGTGACAGGCGGCGAGGCTCAACAGCTCAGCTGCAACCTTGAGGGTGCCTCAGACCTGGCCTGGTCGCCTGCAGGAGATGCTATCTGTGGGTTGGCTGCCCGGCTGGAGCCCGAGGATTCGACTCGCGACCTGCGGAAAGCCCTGGCCGATGAGGAGGATGGGCCCACCGGGTTTTCACGGAAACAGCCTGAGACGGAACTACGGGTCTACGATCGGCTCAAGTACCGCTTTGACGGTGCGGGATACACAGACGACAGGCGGCAGCATCTTCACCTTCTGCAGGCGGATACCTTCCTCTGTTCAGCTGATCCCACCCCCGCAGAGGGCAGGCCGCTGACAAGGGGACCCTTTGACGTTGAGGCCTTCGGCTGGCACCCTGACGGGGACCGGATCGCCTACACGACCAACCTGGATGAGGAGGCGGACCGAACTGGAAGGCGCGATATCTGGGAGGTCCGCATTGAAGACCGCAAACCCCGGCGCCTGGTGCGAGCCCCAGGCGGGATCCTGGGCCTGGCGTGGGCGCCCGATGGACAATACCTGGCCTACGTCGGCGATGATGACAGCTGGGGCCATGCAACCCAGAACGACCTCTGGCTCTATGAGGAGGCGTCTGGCTCCATCGCAAACCTCACAGAGACTTTCGACGGTTCCGTGGGCAGCGGACTCCTCGGTGATGTTCGCAGCCTCTCCATGAAGGTGACCCCTGCGTGGAGCCGCGACGGCGAAACGATCTTCTTCACTGCCCTCGATCGGGGGAATGTGGCCATATACCGCGTCAGAGTCGATGGACTTAAACCCGTAGAGACCGAGAACCTGCTGCCAGAGCTGGCCGGCACAGCGGGAAACCTGTCCCCCGGAACGGAGGATCTCTGGTTCACAGGTGACAGTTCCGCCCGCTCGTCCGAGATCTACCGGCTGCCTCTACAGGACAATTGCCCGGAGCCCGAAGCAAAGACCCGGATCAACGCATCCGTCATGGAGGAGATCCAGACACAACCCTACGAACGCATCCATTACCGGGGCCCCGACGGCCTCCCTATCGAGGGCTGGATCTGCCTGCCCCCGGACTTTGATCCGGAGGAGAAGTATCCTCTGGTCCTGTATATCCACGGCGGACCTCACGGCTCCTACGGGGATGTGTTCAGTACGGAGGTCCAGGCCCGGGCTGCGGCGGGCCGCGTGATCCTAATGACCAACCCCCGGGGAAGCGGCGGGTATGGCCAGGAATTCGTCTCGGCCTGCGTGGGAGACTGGGGGGGTCTGGACTACCAGGACATCATGGCCGGGGTTGATGAAGTGATCGCTCGCGGGTTCATCGATACTGAGCGCATGGCGGTCACGGGGATCAGCTACGGCGGATATATGACCAACTGGGTGATCACCCACACGGACCGCTTCGCCGGCGCCATCACCGAGATGTGCGTCAGCAACCTGCTCAGCTTCTACGGCACCAGCGACATCGGCACCCACTTCCTCGAGTTCGAGATCCCGGGCTCGATCTGGGACAACCCCGAGAAACTGTGGCAGCACTCACCGATCCAATACATCGGAAACTGCACGACCCCGACCCTGGTAATCCACGGAGAACACGACTGGCGCTGTCCCATCGAGCAGGGAGAACAGGTCTTTGCCAGCCTCAGGAGGCGCGGCATTGAGACGTCCATGATCCGTTTCCCCGGCTGTAGCCACATCTTCAGCATCACCGGGAAGCCCTCGCTCCGCCTCAAACGGTTCCGCGCAATGGAGGCATGGTTCGACCGTCACATTTGAGCTTGGGGGGCGACTTCCGTCGCCCCTTGCTCCATTTCATCACTTCCTGCGCAGGATCCGGCCGGGCAGGGCCCCCGTGTGCTCAGCATCCCTGGTTACGATCTGGCCATTAACCAGGACATACTCAATGCCCCGGGCGTAGCTGTGCGGTGATTCGTAGGTGGCTGTATCGGCCACCTCGTCGGGTGAAAACAGCACCAGGTCAGCCTTGTGTCCCGGTCGCAGAAATCCCCTGTCTGTCAGTCCCAGCCGCTGAGCGGGAAGACCCGTCATCTTGTAGATCGCCCGGGGAAGGGACAGCAGTTGCTCCTCCCTGACGTAACGGGCCAGGACCCGTGCAAAGGTGCCGTAGCTCCTGGGATGAGTCAGGCCTTCATTGGGCGAAACCGCTGACCCATCCGAACCCACTGCCACGCCCTCCGCTGACAGATAGGTCCTGACATCCCCCTCATCCATCATGAAAATGATCATGGAGACCGAACCCTGCTCCTCTACCAGGAGATCGCACGCAGCGTCCAGGGGCGAGGTCCCGCGACGCTCTGCGATCTCGGTCACACGCAACCCCCGAAAATGTGCGTTGGGCCCATCGGAGATTCCGGTGATCATCACCGCTTCCCAGCCTCCGGCCGACCTGACCGGGTTCCACCAGCCCTCAAGACCCTCCTCGATGTCCCTTGCAATGCGTCTTCTTTGCTCCTCAAACTTCAGCCGCTCCACGAGACGAGGCATCCCCTCATTGAGGATCCAGGGCGGCAGTAGGGCGGCCAGGCTGGTGCTTCCACCCATGTAAGGATAGACGTCGCCGGTGACATCCCCCCCAGCATCACGGGCCTCGACCATCATCTGCACAACCTTCTCACTGGCCCCCCAAACGGCCTTCCCCGCAGCCTTCAGATGGGCGATGTGTACGGGAACCTGGGCCTGTCTGCCGATTTCCAGGGCCTCCTCTACCGCATCCAACAGCCCCTCGCTCTCTCCGCGGATGTGACTGACGTAGATTCCGCCTGACTCGGACATCTCTTGGGCCAGGGCGATGATCTCCTCGGTGTCAGCATAGGTCCCCGGGGCGTAAATCAGGCCAGTAGACAGTCCAAAAGCCCCATCTTTGAGATCCCGTCGTAGCAATCTCTTCATCTCATCGAGTTCTTCCTCCGAAGGCCGTCGTTCAGCAAAGCCCATCGCGGCAATGCGCAGGCTTCCGTGAGCCGCCAGGGGCGCTACATTAACGGACACACGAGCGCCCTCCAGGGCCTCAAGATACCCTCCGAGATCGGACCATGACCACGGCATCCTTCTATCCCCTCGGCCGACATAACTGTACAGATCCTCCCGGTAAGCATCCGAAACGGGATAGGGAGCACTGCCGCAGTTTCCAACCAGCTCCGTGGTCACTCCCTGGTGGATCTTGCTTTCAGCCCGGGGATGGGAAAACAGTGTGAAATCGGAGTGGGAGTGCAGGTCGATGAAACCCGGGCAAAGCACCAGACCCTCTCCATCGATGGTCTCCCGAGCCAATTCCCGGGAGGGCCGAAGTTCTACGGCCATTATCTCGTCCTTTGCAATCAGGACCTCCCCCTGGAATTGGGGGGATCCGGTGCCGTCGACGATCGTGACACCGCTTATCTTAAGATCGTACATGCGATTTCTCCCTCCATTAGCTAGCGACGCTGATGATTCTTACTCCTTTCGCCACAGAAGCGTCCTTTCCCCTGCTCCAACGCATTAACCAGTGGCACTGCTTGATAGAAGGGTTTTCGCTTCAACTGGCCAACCACAACAACAGCGGACACATCACAGGATGTGCCCTGTGCGACAGGCTCCTGCCTGAACGGGTGAACCCTGATTCATCGGCTCACTCAATTGCCTTGTGTCCGGGGACTGCAGTAAACTAGGTGAGGAGTTAGGGAAGGAGTGCCTACAGTGAAACGTGATCCGGTGCTGTTCATCATCAGCGGCCCTTCGGGGAGCGGAAAGGGCACGATGATCTCTCACGTCACAGATACGACACCCGATCTGGATAGGGTTGTGAATTACACCACTCGCAAGCCGCGTCCGGGCGAAGTTGACGGAGTTCACTACAACTATATCTGTGAAGAGGAATTTCTCCGTCTCGTGTCTGATGGATGCCTTTTCGAGTATGAAAAAGTCTACGACGACTACTACTATGGCTCCCCCGCACACATCCTGCGCGGCAACAGTGATTATGTGATCGAGCTCGACTACAAGGGACACCGAAAGTACCGACGGGTGCACCCCCGGGTGGTGTCCATCTTCTTGCTTCCGCCTTCCATGGAGGAGATGAAAAACCGGATCCGGCGGCGGGCAAAGGAGAAAAACATGGAGTCACGATTGGAAAACGCATCTGAGCAGGTGTGCCATGCCTCCGAATACGACTACATCCTTGTCAACGAAGACATCGACCGCTGCCGTGAGGATGTTTCGGCCATCATCAGGGCTGAGCGGATCCGTCGATCCAACGAAGCGCTGCTGCAGGAATATCTCATCAAACCACCCTCCTGACAAGAAGCGACAGCGCCCTCATTTTCAGTGCTACCCAAGGAGCACAGCCAGGATGGGGCTCGTCCAACTCCCCCGGACATACTTCCCGCACCTTGAACATTAGCGTCTCTGACCGCGAGCGTGCGCGGCAGGCCGCACCCAAAGCCTGCCGCTACACGCCCACCTCACAGAGAGTTGAGAGCTGGCAAATTGTAAGCCCACGGTGCCGGAAATAATGGGGTGGCACTGTGCTGATAGGACCTCCTCCGGGGAGACGGCGCCGAGGCTGTCCCGAGTTCTCTGTGGCGGCGGCGCAGAAACAGTCGTCCGAAGACCCACACCTATTGCGACTCCACGTCCTTTTTCGTCTGATCATCCTGTTCCGCCGGTGCTGCCTGTCTTGCTTCAGGCTCTTCCTTTTCTTTCTGTTCGGCCTGATGCTCCTCTTGTACCTTCTCTACTTGTTGTACCGGGGCCGGCTGCTGCGGTGGCGCTACCGGTTTCGCCTGCTCTGCTTTCGGCGCCTGCTCTACCGGTTTCGCCTGCTCTGCTGGGGTACTTGCAGGGGGAGACGGGGCCACCTGGGGAGCTGGCCCATCCTGGCGCGACAGCACCTCCACGTTTTCGGCAATGCTGAAGAGGACCATGATCAGTTCGAGGATCACTCGAGCGTAGATCAGCAGAAGGAAGAAAACAATGGGACCGACGATGAACAGGCCCAGGAGACCCATGAGCGTGGACTCGAAAAACGCTGCCACGACCAAGCTCACGTAAGCCAGAAGTGCGAAGAGGAAAGCCAGGACGTAAATGAACCGGATAAGCTTGGAGGTGATAAAGAACCTGAACTTGAAATCGAACAGCGATCCAAAGAATCCCTTGCTATCTCGTGAACTCATCGCAATGAACACCTCCTTCCGTAGGCCCCCTCGATGGCGTAACACCGTCATAGGGGCAGTGTGTGGTACAATAGCATCTTCGGTCTGTGCATGCCCAACTCCTGCTAGTTTCGACAACTATGGCTAAAAACTCAAGTTCGGGGCCACACCCACTTCACCTTCAGAACCGACCGGATAAGCCCAAGGCACCATCACCTATACCGCCGGATCAGGGCCGTATGATCCCCCCCATTGGGATCACGTCAATGTCCCTTTCCTCCAGGGCAGCGATGAATCGGTTGATCCCCACAGAATCCGATCTCATGTGGCCAGCCACGAGAATATTGCCGATCCCCTGGTCCCTGACCGCTTTCAGGACATCCTCTGGAATGTGCATCAAGACCAGCGTGCCGATC
>PXCI01000166.1 GCA_003566675.1 Clostridia bacterium | reverse complement strand
GTTGCCGACAGAGGCCCCGCCCTGGTCCTGGCCGGGCACACCCATGGAGGACAGATCCGGCTGCCTTTCTTCGGCACACTGTATGCTCCTGGCCAGGGGTTTTTCCCCAAGTACGGAGACGGCCTTTACTGGAAGCACGATAGCGTTCTGTATATCTCCAGGGGACTCGGCTACACCAGCATCCTCCCCTTTCGCTTCTGGAATCGGCCCGAGATCACCGTACTGACCGTACATCGGCAGGACTGATGTACACCTTTACTGCAAGAGAGCATTTCACTGTGACAGAGACCAGGTACGCCCGCGCCTGCTTCATTGACCAGGGGGCGAACTACTAGTTGAAGTAAAGATGTAAGGAGAAATCCATTCCAGTTCGAAGGTTCGTATCTCGTCCACAGCTGGCGGGACTCTCAGGTCCCCACGCTGCTGTATGTTCACGGCAGTGGCGAACAACCATACAACTTCAGTCGGTTCGGCTCAAACTCCTTCCGCAGCCTCTTTGCAAAGGATTTTGACCTCGACGTCAACCTGCTCTTGCTGACAAGCGGTCCCCTGATGCCGGGACATCAGACCCAGGGCGCCTATGCAGGAGGCCCGGGGCGAACCTCCCGGACCTCCTCGGATCTCTGATGGCGGAAGCTGCCTGCATACATGTCCTCAGGCCGGCAGTTCAAACATCTCCCGATCAAAGACAGTCAGCGACTCTGCACCCTCATCGGTGATCAGCACAATGTCCTCAACCCGGAGATAGTACTCCCCCGGCAGCCAGAGCTTGGGTTCAATGGCCATGACCATACCCGGCTTGAGCAGCACATCGCAGCCGCGTCTCAACCTGGGGTCTTCGTGGAGGTCAACGCCGATCTGATGGCCCAGATTGCCTTCGGGTAACCTGGCGCGCAGGCGATCCCCATATCCTCGTTCATCCAGGGCCTCTTCAATCACACCGAAGAGTTCACCCAGGGTCAACTGACCCGGTTTCATCTGGCTAATCAGGTGGCACTGGGATTCCTGCAGGGCACGATAGGCGCCGGAAATATGCTCCGGTGCGGGACCACAGTAGAAGGAGCGACCAAAGTCAGAGCAATATCCGTCGAGGACGAAACCGAAATCGAAGGCAATGGACGTCCCCGGAACCAGGCCCTTCTCTGGTGGATAGGTGAAGGGATCCTCTGTGGGATTCGTACCCGACTTCACATACAGGGCCGTCGAGGGAAAGGATACATCCTGGGCTCCCAGCGCCAGGCCGGTCGCCGCGATCCTGGCCTGCAGCTGCGGCTGGGTGATTCCCGGTCGGATGTGATCAACGACCTTCTCCATGACCCGATCCGTGAGGACCACGGCTTCTCTGAGAGTGGCGATCTCGTCGGCATCCTTGCACACCCGAAGATTCGCACCCAATTCCTCTGCATCCACGATCTCTGCCCCGGGTACGGCCTGGCTCACCAGGCCCCGCAGGTAATGGTTCGCCGGGCGACTGATACCCACCCGTTTCCCCTTGAGGAAGCGTCGGAGCATGCGGTTGAGTTCATCAGGTGATCCAGCCACGTCAATCTCAATCGGGGAGGTGGGCTTGCAATTCACACAGGCACAGGCACTGTCCATGATCACCCGTGGAGGACTTCCGGTGGCCATCACCAGCAGGCATGCCGGTTCCTCGGGTTCGGCCTCGCGCTGCCATGACACGGGCAATCCGGTGAAGTAGTGAAAGTTGGGCCCAACCCCATAGACAATCCCGTCCAGGTCGCTGCACATCATCGCCTCATTGAGCCGCTCAAGTCGGCCAGCATAATCCATCCGTATCTCTTCCCTCCCATTGGGCTCTCTGCAGTTCAGGGCCCATGGACCAGGCCGAACAAGCAGGGACGTCCCTTCCTCACGACACCCCTGCGCGAGACCTTCCATACCTCCCGAACCCAAACCGCACCTACAGACGACTGATCAGAGCAACTGCGAAGACCTCGGTTCAGCCCAGGCTCTCCAAAATGCGCCCCACCAGGGAATCCAATTGATCCCGGTTGATCCAGCGCACCACGACCACCAGGTCATGTTCGGGATCCACCCAGATGATGTTGGCCCCTTTGCCTGCGTGGAAGTAGCTCGACTCAGGAGCACTCGGCAACAGGTGCTTCTGCGTGTTCAACATCCAGTTCATGTAGCCATAGCCAATCTGACATTCAGCGGGCATGGATTGTCCCTCGTAGACACTTTCATCGCACAAGCGGGTACCCGTGGGCGTTCTGGCCATCTGGATCCACTTCTCAGAGAGGAGCTGCTGGTCCTTCCACCTGCCCCCTCGCAGGCAGAGGTAACCGAAACGGGCATGGTCCCGGGCCGTAATCCACAACCCACCGCCCCAGTGCCCGCCTCCACTGACGGACTGCATCCGGATACCATCGACGACAGCCCATGAATTTTCATACCCATGCCACTCCCAGGTGGGAGAAGCTCCTATGGGATCCATGATGTACTCCCGCAACACCTGGGGCAGGGGCCTTCTCCAGATGCGCATCAGGGCAAGGGCCAGCCGGTTGACCCGCACATCGTTGTATTTCCAGTGGGTGCCCGGTGCGTTGAGCTTCCGGTCTGGCCAGCTCATCGGGTCGCCCTCGGGACGGTCTACCCAGTCAGGCTTCCCCCACAGCGTCCCGGACCAATCACTGGTCTGGTTCAGCAGCTGGTGCCAGGTGATCTGGCGGTTGTGGGGCGATTCAAATCCGCCGTCCTTCACGTAGTCTCCAACCCTATCGTGAACATCCCGGATCAACCCCCGGTCAAAGGCCAGGCCGGCAACCGTTGACAGATAGCTCTTGGTCACGCTGAAGGTCATGTCAACCCGGTCCGTCTCACCCCACTCCGCCACGACGTATCCATGGCGCAGAACCAGGCCATTGACGCCTCCGCGCTCCTTGAGCGGCCCGATCATCTCGGAATAGGGTTCCTCCAACTTGAGAGCGGCTTCCAGGGCCAGGTCCCTGGGCAATTCCGTCTCGATCTCCCGGGAGAACTCAATGGCTCCCCGGAGCACGTCCGGATTCATGCCGACCTCCTCCGGCGCCTTCCGTTCCCACTGCATCCAGTGACCTGGATAATAGCAGCCATCTACGGTCGTTTCGCTCATCATACCTTCCCTCCATAGCACATCATGATCCCGCAGGTTTTGCGGTTAACATCAGGGCGGCGGAGGTGCGGTGGATATACCTGACCATCGGACCACCGCCCGCAGTTGTCACTGACGAACTCACCAAGCTACTGCCACATCCTGTAGCTCATCGGTGACATCTCCTCGATCGTGCGGCCCGCATGATCGTGATCCTTCACTTTGGACCAGACCCTCTCAGCCAGCGCCTGGACCCGGGTAATGATCTCCGACTCCGATACCGCCTTCACCCTACCCCCTTCCACTACAACCCTGCCACCAACGATGACCTTGCTCACCGCCCGGCTCGAAGCAGAGTAGATGATGTTCTTCACCGGATCGCGCAGGGGACGCATGTCCATGGTGTCTGCATCAATCAGCACCAGGTCGGCCCGGGCACCCTCGGCAATCCTGCCCAGGTCATCCCGCCCGATCGCCCTGGCCCCTCCCAGGGTCGCCGCATCAAACACCTCAGCCGCCGTGGGGCAACCGGTGTCTGTCTCGGCGTTCTTGCCCATGACCGCAGCCCAGCGCATCTCATGCATCAGGTCCTGGGGAACCGTATCGGTACCAATGCCGACGTTGATTCCGCGCCGCAGGTAACGACCCAGGGATTCCATCTGAAAGCCTCTGCGGGCAAAGACCCACGGGCAATGGGCTACTGTTGAGCCCGTCGATTCAATCAGCGCCAGGTCATCGTGATCCCTGTACTGAACCAGGCTGTGGTGATTCAGAAAGACGCAGTGTGCAAGGATGGTATCGGGCCCCAGGAAATCCTGGCGTCCCAGCCATTCGACCGGGGTCATACCGGGGCGCCTCATCATCTCGTTCCACTCCGGGGTGCTCTGGGACACGTGGATCTGAACGGGCACCCCCAGGTCCTTTCGAACCGCCATGGTCTCTTTCAACAGATCCGGCGTACAGGTGTCCACCTGTCCCGGGGCCAAAAAACTCCGAATCCGGTCGTTGTATCGACCGCTGTGCCGCTCGAGGAAATCAATTGCCTCCCTGAAGGACTTCTTCCCGCTTTCCGTATCCCACTCATACAGCAGTTCGTGACCGTTGGTGGTGTACCAGTGGGCATCCCGGTACGGCCGGGCCACGTAAGCGCGAATCCCCATATCACCGTAGATATCGATCATGTTGTCGGTGTCCCCACCGATTTCCAACACCGTTGTGCAGCCGCTCTTGAGGAGCTGGGTCAGAGCGTATCGGAGCACCCAGCTGCTCTCTTCCTCGGTGCGCGGTGCGCCGGCCGCTGGGAAATACTCAAACAGGCCGGACATGCCCAATTTCCTGCTTCCAACGTCCTCGAGATACCCCTTGTTGAGGCTCTCCGTGAGGAGGTGGCTGTGCACATCAATAAACCCGGGTATCAACACATGACCCCTGGCACAGACGGTCTCATCCACGGGCCCGTCGTACTGGGGCCCAACGTATACGATCGTGTCATCTTCGTAGACAACCGTTCCCCCCGGCAAGATTCGGTGTTCAGTACCGTCAAAGGCGATCACATAGTCAGCATCGGTGATGGCTGTTCGCCTACTCACATCAACACCCCTTCCTTAATACACGCAGGTTGAGTCTAGCTTTCAACGCCGGGGAGCCACCTCCTTCCTCCTCTGTCGTGGGAACCCAAGCGAGACGCCAACTGGGCCGATGCGTCACCGCTCGGGCACAGTGGTCTACCTTGCATCAAGGCCCACCCCCCGGGAGATGCGGCTGCAGCCGACAATGGCAAGGACTCGGATTTTACCTCACACGAGCATCCCACCCTCATCCCCGGGACCCTCATGGACCTCAACGCCTCAGGCAAATTGCACCGCAGCGAATAGGGAGGATAAGAGCATCCCGGGGTGGAAGGAAACAGAGGGGGGAGTCACGGCACCTGCACAGCATCGAGTTGCGATTGTCATCCCTTCCAGATAATATGACTGACAGCGTCTGTGAGATCTGCGCCCCTCTGGGAGGGTGAAGCGGACAGAGACAGGGCGTGGGCTACAGACCCACCTCTCATCCGGGCCGCATTCATGCCCTTTTCCTCCCGGCACAAGATATACTCAGGAGCAGGAGCACCGTCGCACACCGCCGGAAGAGGTGACCGATTGCAGCGCATACCGGAACACATACAGATAAAGGAAGTATCTCGGTCTCCGTCGCTTCTACGAAGAACCATCCTGCTTCTCGCCTGGCCGGTAGCAGCAGAAATGTCTCTTCATACCATCACCCAGGTGGTGGACATGGCCATGGTTGGACGGCTGGGACCCGAAGCTGTGGCCGCCATAGGCTTGAGTTTTCGCCCTCTTTTTTTTGTGATGTCAATTTTTCTGGGAATAGGCGGAGGGACCACCGCACTGGTGGCCCGTTTCACCGGTGCCGGCGATCGGGATCTTGCCAATCGGACGATGCACCAGGCGCTACTGTTTGCTGCGCCCATAGCCTTCATCCTGGCCGCTTTGCTCGCAATCTTCTCTCGATCCGTGATGGGTTTCATGGGAGCCGCTCCCGACGTCCTTCCCCTGGGAGCAGACTACATACGACTCATGAGTCCCGGCATCATGTTGTCTCACCTGGGCATGGTCGCCACCTCTGGCCTGCGAGGTGCAGGAGACACCCGCACGACCATGCGAGTCAGTGCTGCCGTCAACGTTCTTAATGTCACCCTCAACTACATCCTGATCTTCGGACACCTGGGCTTTCCCGCCCTTGGAGTGAGGGGTGCGGGAATTGCCACTTCGACGGCCAGGGGAATAGGCGGCCTGGTAATCCTGTTCCTCCTTTGCAAGGGAGGCCTGGTCCTGCGTCTTCCGTGGCCCAACCTGGGCAAGTGGGATAAAGACCTCGTACTGCGCATTCTCCGGGTCGGCCTTCCAGCAATGATCGAGCGGATCCTGGACAGTTCGGCCATGATTCTACAGCTCAAGATGCTGGCCACCCAGGGCACCACCGTAGTGGCAGCCGTCACCTTGGCCCAGAACATAGAGGAGTTGTCCTTTTTGCCTGCCATTGGCCTATCCGTGGCAGCCAGCACCCTTGTGGGGCAGATGCTCGGGCGCAAGGATCCAGACAGCGCCGAGGGAGCAGCATGGCAGAGCTCCTACCTTGGGATCGCTTTCATGGGATCCATGGGTCTTCTGTTCCTCTTCGCCCCGCGTTTTCTCCTGGGCCTGTATGGAGCAGAGGGAGAACTTCTCTCCGTGGGCGTTAGTTTCCTCAGGATCGTGGGCCTGTTCCAGGTTCCGATGGCCCTGAGCATGGTACTCGCCGGGGGACTCAGGGGTGCAGGTGACACGACGTCGGTCATGTACATTACCTCTTTCTCCACCTGGGGTGTACGGTTGGGACTGACCGCCCTGGCCCTCTTCGTCTTCGAGCTGGGGCCAATTGCGGCCTACACGGCCCTCTGCGCCGACTGGTTGGTCCGGGCATTGATCCTTTCCGGACGCTTCCGACGGGGAGCGTGGAAAAGCAGAGAAGTGTAGCACTGACGATGAACCCTCCAACAACCCCGATCTCTCAGCCTGCCAGCGGTCGGATCAACACCGGGATCCCCGCGAAGCTGTGCAAATCAGCTTCGGCAGAACTATTTTACAATCCAATATTAAGCTTGCAGGATATTCCGTGAAACTAGATAATAGAGACGCAAGGTCAGAGCTGCTCATTCGCACCGAGGAGGAATCGACCCGTTGAATCCTGGGCAGAAAGAGAAGAATCTATCTCGTCAACAATCCCAGGGCCTGACCGCGCTGGTACTGGCCATGTTCAGTATGAATGTGGGTGTTAGCCTCATCGTCCCGCTGCTCCCCATCTACTCGGAATCACTGGGAGCCAGCGGTTTTCTGATTGGAGCCATCTTCGCCGCCAATCCCTTCGTCCGCGGGACCATGATGGCCACCTTTGGTGCCCTTTCCGACCGAAGGGAGAAGAAGTCCATACTCCGCCTGGGCCTCGTCGGCTACATTGCCGTGGCGCTTGGCTTCCTGTTCGCCACGACCGCCATGCACCTTCTGATCCTTCGGATCCTTCAAGGTGTTGTCTCGGCCATGCTGGCCCCAGTAGCCCGGGCCTACGCCGGACAGATGAGTCGCAGCGAAAGCCAGGGTGCGGTCATGGGCACCATGAACGCCGGGTTCTTCGCAGGATTTGCCGCCGGTCCCCTCATCGGCGGCGCCCTGGCCGATCTCTTCGGAATGGACGCGCCCTTCATTGGCATGGCCTTGCTGGGCGTTGTCTCGCTGGCCCTGGTACATCGATCGGTGCCGGAGCAGCATCCGGGCCCTGCCCCTGATGCCCGGCAGATATCGGAGACCTCCCGGATCTTCGAGATGCTCCGCAACGACATCATCCGGGGCCTACTGCTCATGCGCAGTTCTGTCGCCATGGGCCGGGGCATCTTCAGTGCCCTGCTGCCTCTTTTCGCACAGATGGTCCTGAACCTGTCCAGCACCCAGATCGGTCTGGTAATAACCCTAAGAGCCCTGCTCTCCTCCCTGCTGCAGCCGGGCTTTGGCAGAGTGGCGGACCGGCACAACCGGAAATGGCTCGCGGTAGGGGGATTTGCCCTCTCCCCGCTCGCCTTCTTCCTCATACCGATGTCCTCCTCCATGGGGCACCTCGTGATGCTCACAGTCATCCTGGGCCTGAGTACCGGAATATCGGTGCCCGCCATCACATCGCTAACCGTAGACCGGGGCCGCCTCTACGGCATGGGCAGGCTCATGGGCATGGAAGGTATGTTCCAAAGCTTCGCCATGGCCACGGGATCCATCCTCGGAGGTACCGCGATGGATGTCTTCGGGTTTGACTACGCCTTCACCGCCGCCGCTGTCATAAGTGGCCTGGGGCTCCTATGCGCCCAGTGGCTCCTCAGGGGGTACTCGGATCGGCATGTCCCCGCCCCGAAGGCCTTACTGAAGACTCCATAAGACGGAGTCCGGAAGCCTACCATTCGAGCCCGTCACCCTTCGAATAGGCAAGATAGTTTAAATGGGCTGCGGATGCTCATCGAGATGGGCGCCGGTAAAACGGCAGCAAACCTCTTCCGTACACTCACCCCCACCCCCTGCCAATGCAGGGGATTGCGCGTCCCTCTCTGGGCAAACATAGCAATGACGGATGATTCCAGGCCAGGGCTGAACCCGGGGAGGCGTACACTCAGTGTCCGATACTGCCAGATACCTGAATGTCTTTGCTGGGGTAGCCGTCATCGTGGTGAACCAGTTGGCCAACTACCTACCGCTGAACGGGCGGACCACCGGGGAGCTTGCCCTGGGGTTTTCGGTCCTTTTCCCAGTGGAGATATACGTGTTCAATATCTGGTTTCTGATCTACGCCCTTATCATCGTCTTCATCGTGTACCAGTTCCGCAACTTCCGGGCCGTTGAGAGCCTGACCGTGCCCTTTCTGGCCAGCTGCACCTTCAACATAGCCTGGATTTTCCTCTGGCACTTCGAATTCATTATCTTGAGTCTTCTCGCCCACGTGGGCCTATTGGCATCCCTGGCCGCAGCTTACCTCCGCATGCCCTCTCATCCCGGGAGCATCGCAGGACACCTGTCCGTCAATGGCTTCTTCAGCCTGTATCTCGGTTGGGTGAGTCTGAGTACCGTACTCAATGGCGCCGTGGTCCTGGAACAGGCCGGTCTCTTGCAGTGGGGCCCTGAGAGCATCGGGCACGTGGTGCTGCTGATTGCACTCGCCGTAGCCTACTCATCCTGGGTGTCGCTGCGCCAGGCAGATCCCCTATTCCCCCTGGCCTTCATCTGGTCCCTGGTGGCTGTCGCTGTCAAGAGCTGGGGTATCGAGCAGGTCGCATACACCGCCCTGGCCGCAGCCATATCACTGGCCCTAGTGTCCGTGTACATCACCGCACGATTCCGGGTCGAATCCAGGCTGCTGGCTCCCTGACCTTACCCGTATACCGGGGAAATCGACAGGTCCGACCCAACCACCATTGAGGGCATGTTCCATGACATAAACCAAGTCCCAGGGCGTATCCGGGATCGGTGCGTCATCCTACAGAATCGTGCTGATCCCATTGGTGAACACGATGAAGCGGTCGCCACCATCAGCATCGATGCGGGCAGGCATTCACCCCACGGTCCTACGGTTCAGGTTACTCCCGGGATCGCCCCTGCCGAGGCGCTTTCGCTACTCAATCCTAGATTAACCGCCACTTGTGAGCCTCGCCTGGAATTGTGCCATCTCGGTACAGGGGGGGTAAACCGCGGGGATCTGTGCGGCCAAGGGTCAATATGAACGATGGCGTACGTGCAACTGGCCGGGCTCAATCCCATCGCCTTCGCACTCCCATTCCTGCTAATCGAGTGGGCGTTTGGGGAGACGTTCCCACGGTGTAACGCAGGCATTGGCTGACAACCAGGGCCGCTTCTTTGTTATGATGGATACACATAAGGAGGAGGAGGTGACACTATGGTCAAAGGACGAATCCTGGAGATAGATGCTCTTCGGGTCGTGGCAATGCTGCTCATGATCGTGTTTCACATCATCTACGATTTGAACGTCTTCGGTGGTGTAGACGTCAGTTACACCACAGGTTTCTGGATGTGGGTAGGCAAGATAGCTGGCCTCCTTTTCATCTTCGTGTCCGGGATAAGCAGCGGTCTCAGTTCAAAGCCCGTTCAACGGGGAGTAAAGGTCTTTGGGATTGGCATGATCATCACCGTTGTAACCTACTTCTTCCTGGGTGACATCTACATCCGATTCGGAATATTACATTTATTGGGGACTGGCATGATCCTATCGCCCCTGATTCACAGGCTACACAGTGCGGTTATTGTGGCCGGGGCAGGGGTCATCGTGTTCATCTCAAACCAGATTGCCGGCATTATTGTCAATACGGTCGTGCTGCTTCCGCTCGGTCTGAAGTATCAAGGTTTCCGCAGTGCAGATTACTATCCCCTGATTCCCTATCTATCTGTGTTCATGTTGGGAATTGTTACGTACAAGCTCTACTACTACCAGGGAAAGAGCCTGTTCCGAGGGAACCGGGAGAATGAGTTCATCACAAAGGTCAGCAAATCTTCGTTGTTCATCTACTTGCTCCATCAACCGATTATCATTGCAGCAATACTCCTCGTTCAAATAGCTCTGGGCTGATTGGGCCGCTGAACATGAACGGCAAGAGTGGCAAATCGATCGATCAGCGCTGCGGTGATCTGTTACCTGATCCATGGCATCGGTGATTAGCCTCCGGCAAACCGTGCCGGATCCGTCGTGTCCCGAGTGCGACAAATCCGGCCAACAATCTTCTATTCGCCACCTCGGTCCGATACCCCCTCAGGATACCATGCCCGAGGAAATGAGCATCATGAAATACCACATCAGGCCAGCGTATATGCCGGTTACGACAAACACCAGGGACCGGGCCATCACACCGATCTGGTTTCTAACTCTCCATATCAGGTACAGACCCAGAGGGACAAGGACAATCTTGATAACGGGGAACCAGGCGGTGCCGACGACCGGGGCCATGATCGGGTTGCCCTCTACGAAGCCACTCTCGAGACAACGCAGGGTGAGAAAATAGTCTGCGACATTGAAAACTCCAAGCGTGATCAGAGTCATTCTCAGGTATACCACGGTTGAAGCGTCCCCCTCACATGCCTGGGGTAGGACAGCAAACCCTCGTGGAACTCCCCGACCGAAGTGTTCTTCCGTATGGGTTGTGGCTGTCCTTCCCCAAGATTAGCACTTCATGAATCAGGCTACAGAACATACCTTTCTCCACCAGCCTCGGGCACTTGCAGACTCACCCGGGGAAAATAAAAAACCGCTATCGCAATCGATAGCGGTCGGTTACGCCACTGGCTCCCCCGGAACATCAGCGTCCAAAACCTGCAGAACCGGGTTCATCACTCCCGCGCACGCATCTTTATTCCTACTAGTCGTTATGATAGGCCCTATACGTACCACAAAAGGCCCCACAGATAGTGATTCCATTATCTACATTCGCCATGACCGCGGGATTTCCTTCTTTCATTGGTGAAGGAGTTCTTACGAAGCGGCCTCCATATCCATCCCGATGAGAGAAAGACCGACATCACAACGCTGCAGACCAGAGCACCAGGGGATCAATGGCCCTACGGGGCGCCGATGCAAGACTCAACTCACAGACCCCAGGTTACGACCTCCGCAGTCTACCTCTTCACATCTCCATCTTGTCTCTTGCAGGGATTTGGGAGCCTGTCGCCAAACCAGCCGAGTGACACCGTCACATTACACGCTCAAGGCCAGCGTCATGGATGAGCTGTGATCCCTGACGGAGCCACCAGTGAGAGAACTGCCATCCTACGGGATGCCCTGCAACCTGGGGGCGGATACTACGAGAAGATCTCTCTTGACCTATAAGAGGGTAGTGAGGAGTTTCAAATGAGCCGTATAGACCGAAAAGATATCAAAATCGGTTCGCGTGTGCAGGTGGTGCAGAAGCAACATCAGCGAACGGGCATCCAAACCGAGGGAGTGGTAGAGCGGATTCTCACCAGGTCACCCACCCATCCCCATGGCATCAAGGTTCGCCTGGTCGGGGGGGTTGTGGGTCGGGTCAAGGAGATTCTGCCTGGATAGAAGATCCTGCGAACTACGCGAAGAAAAGAGAAAGCCCTGGCCTCCTCGGAGTTCCCCGGCCAAGGATCCAAGGATCCTGGGCAGCATCCTGCCTTTGAGCCTGGCGCTCATTCACGTGCCCACGCCTTTGTCGTTCCCCTTCTACACTTCAGAGCAGGTGGGCATCGGCGCAGATGTGGGCGAACCACTCAACAAACCGTCCCCCTGGACGCCCCCATGGTGCGCAAAGATGGCCACCTGTCACCGTTGCGGCACGGCGAGTGCGGAGCGATAGCCCTCCTGCAATGCTTCCAGGTACGATCTGAAGGGTTTGGCGGCACCATAGAGAATAGATCAACAATGACACATTGAGGTAAGGGTGACGGAGCTTGGACTACACGCTCTACATGGCAATTACCATAACAGCAGGGGCCTCGGGATTGGCCCTCGCCTTTCATGTGGTGTTGAGCCGCTGGATCGCAGCACTGAACCGCGTCGCCCGGGAAGCCGAGGAGGAAGTCTTCTTCGGTATCGTGTCGAACGTCGCCCTGTACCGGGCCCTCGGGATGCTGATCTCTTTCCTCCGTGTGCTGGGCTGGCTGGGCGCCCTCACGGTGGCCACCATGTATCTCCCGCCCCTTGCCGCCGCCAGGGACTGGCTGTGGATCGTCCTCGACCTGGGAGTAGCCAGCCTGAGGTCCGCCCTCGGACGGCCCCTCGTCCACCTGGGAGAGCAACCCGTTTCCCTGAGCTACATCTTTTTGTTGATCCTGCTGCTCTTTGCAGCCTTCGTCACTGCCGGATTCTCCCGCATCTTCTTCAAACGCTACCTCCTGTCACGGACACCGCTCGCGTTGGGAACCCAGGAGGCCCTGGCCAGTGCAGCCAGTTACGTGGTCCTGGCCCTGGGAACGGTGATCGCACTGGATGTGGCTGGTATCGACTTGAGCACCCTGGCGGTGATTGCCGGAGCCCTGAGTATTGGTATTGGATTCGGACTTCAGAACATCGTCAACAACTTCGTGTCGGGACTGATCATCCTCGTCGAACGCCCGATCAAGGTCGGAGACCGCATCGAGGTCACCGGGGCACAGGGCAAAATCATCAGAATCTCTGCCCGGAGTACGACGGTGAACACCAACGACAACGTGGACATCATCGTCCCGAACTCCGAGTTCATCTCCGGGCAGGTCGTCAACTGGAGCCAGGCTGACAATCTCATCCGCTTCAGGATCCCGGTCGGCGTAGCCTATGGGACGAATATTGACCTGGCCATGAGGCTGCTCGAGGAGTCTGCGGAACAGGTGCCCGAGGTCCTGAAAGATCCTGCCCCCAGCGCTCGCTTCCTGTCCTTCGGAGACAGTGCCCTGGAACTGGAAGTCCGGGTGTGGACCGAGCTTCGGCTGCATCAAAGAGGCCTGATCACCAGCGATGTGAACTGCAAGATCTACAAGAGCTTCCTGGACAATGGCGTGAGCATTCCCTTCCCTCAGAGGGACATTCACATCCAATCCTGGCCATCGCTTCAGACTGAGCCTGGAACGGATGCACCCGACGGGACCAGGGGCGAGTAGCGTCGCCGAGGCGCTCGACGGCCTGTTCCACTCCTCTGATCAAGGAAGCCTGTGCAGCGCATACGAGATCGCCTCCTCTTCCAGATTGCGCTCCTGGAAGCTGTGGCCAATCGCCGCACAATGGCCACGGACCAGCCTATCGCTCTGATGGGTACCAGCGTTGCCGCGCCCCCGCCGGAATCGCGTGCCCAGTGAATGAGACCCACGGACCCGTTGGGTCCTCAATGTGAGAGCCCATGCCGAACCGGTGGACGCCCGTTCGAGCTCAGTCCATTCGCTTCGCAATAGAGAAGGTACCGGCACCAAAGATCTCGAATCTGGCAGGCACATCAGAAAGTGAAGGAGGAACAAGCATGCGTCCCGATGGGGTTCTGTTTGACCTGGACCATACGATTTTTCGGGGAACCACACTGAACATGGAGCCGGCGCTCCGCCTGCTCATCGATGAATACGAGATGTCCGATATCTGCCTCAAAACAATGCTTGATCGGTGCAACAGGCTGTGGCACGGCCTGTACAGCCGCTCCAGGGACTCGGGCTTCGAGCTGAGCATTCGGCATCTGTGCCGTTTCCTGTGCTCCGAGTTTGGATATGATGTCAACATCGGTCCCAAAATGGAACGAAGAATCTTCGACCTGACCTATGCAGTGGAGGGGCTTGAAGAGGGAGTCAGAGACGTCCTGGAGGAACTGGAAAAAAGACAGATCCCCCGCGGCGTTCTCAGCAACAACGCCTTCTCAGGACAGACCCTTCTGTACGGGCTCGGCCAGCACTCCGTGGGACACCTGTTCACTGTGGTATTAAGCAGTGCCGATATGGGAGTGAGGAAACCCTACCCGGGTGTATTCAGAGCCGCTGCTGCAAGCCTTGGAGTCTCTGCCCCGCGGACCTGGTTTGTGGGAGATTCGTTCGCTGCCGATGTATTGGGAGCGCAGTCTGCAGGTATGACAGCGGTCTGGTACAATCGCGCTGGCACAGCGGTACCGGAGGCCCCCCCCTGCGCCATCATAAATCACTGGCGGGAGTTCATCGATAGGCTGCCACCACTGAATTGAACACCTGGCGAGGCCGCCGTTGAGTGTACCAGCACTCCCCTAATGCCTGGATCCGACTCGTGCTGCACACAGATCATTCATGTACCACCTGTTCCCGGGAAGCCTCTGACGGAGGCAGACACGCTGAGTTCGGAACCTACGGATCGCCGGCCTCAGCAATAGAGCAGGTACTTCTTTCGCCCCTGGAGAAACCGGTCGAGCTCATGAGCCCACATGGAGGTGAGGTCAGGGGGAGTGGCTCCCCCGTCAATCGCCAGACGCAGTTCATCGGTGCCTGCGAGGAGATCGATCGCATAACCTCCAGGATCATTGCGCCACGCAAACTCGGAAGCCATTCGCTTTGCCACACACAACATGTGTAGACCGGTATCAAAAGCGTTCAGCGCTTTGCGGTCATGAATGTGCACCTGCACACCACCACAACGCTCACCCACGTGCTTGGAGGTGCACGGTATGAAGTAGGTGGGGCGAAACCATACCCCGGGCAGGTTCAGCTCGTTGAGTTCAGCTGCAAACTCCAGGGGATCCAGCCAGGGAGCACCGATGACCTCAAAGGGCTGGGTGGTGCCCCTGCCCTCCGACAGGTTGGTCCCCTCGAGCAGGCAGGTGCCGGGATATAACACAGCCATGTCCAGGCCGGTGGTGTTGGGGGAAGGCTGCACAAAGACCAGGCCCGTCTCATCGAACCACATACGACGGCGCCAGCCCTGCAGCTGAACGACGGATAGATCTGCGCCCACGGCGAACTCTCCGTTAATGTAGAGGGCGATCTCCCCGGACGTCATCCCATGACGGGCAGCACACGGATAGAGCCCAACAAGGGACGAGAATTCCATCCTCGATCGGTTCCCCTCAACGTAAACTCCGGTGATGGGATTTGGCCTGTCGAGGACAATAAACTTGATCCCTGCCTTCGCTGCCACCCCCATGCACTTGACCATGGTCCAGTTGAACGTGTAGTACCGAGAGCCGATGTCCTGTATATCAAAGACCAGGGCGTCCAGATCCCTCAGGGCTTCGATTGAGGGTTCCTCTGATCTGCCGTAGAGGCTCAACACCGGCAGACCGGTACCCGGGTCGGTGGCATCATCGATCCGATCCAGGTCGGCAACGTCTCCCCAAAGCCCGTGTTCAGGAGCGAACAGCCTGGCAACCCGGACGCCTCCATCCATGAGCGCATTGGCGGTGGGGACATGAAAAGCGTTGAGGCCGGTATGGTTGGTGATGAGCCCGACCCTCACCCCCCTCAGAGCCTGCAGCGCTGGTCTGTTGTCAATTCCACACCTGACCGTCATGGGAAGACCTCCTGCTCGGCTGAACGAGATCTGTATGTCTCCTAACGCAACGTCCTCGCTCAAAGCTGCAGCTGAGACGTTGGTTCGGTCATAAGCCTACGTTCTATTTCCCCATGAACCCGTCCCAAACCTGTCGACTTTCACTGCGATGGTTCATCAGCCTGTCCTGCGGCCCGGTTTGCCAGTTAGAATAGGCAGGTTCACAACTCGCCCTACCCCCCATCTACAACCACGAAGAGGCGATGAGGGCATAGGTGCGATCGCTTTGTGCTTGGGCGTGCGAAGTGTCCCCCGCGAGATGCTTCGCGGTCACAGCCACCACAAAAGTAGTCCCCTAAAGTGGGAGTAAGACAGACGGGCCACTTTCGAGAATTCGGACGACTGAGTTAGTCAGAATTTAGCCGGTAGGGCCATGGCGTGCATGACCTTCATCGATGCAAATCTCAGGGCACTATCTTCGGTCCCGCTCCAGATCATACAGCATCTTCTCCAGATACCACTCCTCAGAGCGACCCGGATGCTTGATCCGAAGCCTCGACAGGTGTGCCTCGATCACCTCATCAGCCATGTGATCGGGCATTCGCAACATGGATCGATACTGCGCCCTCAGACTCTCGGTGCTGCCGTGGAACCTCTCTCGCAACCTCCTGACGACCAGGCAAGCAAGGGCCACAACAATGGCCAACACCATAATGATTGTCGTGATCGTTCCCACGAGAAGACACCAACCCACTGCGATGATGTAATTTCGTATGGCCCTGCGCACTCCATTCATTGGACAAACACCATCAGATTCCTGCCCGAAAGATGAGGCGTTCCCCTTCCCCGTGGCGCTGATCCTGTCAGGCGGGGCCACCCGGGGCTAATGAACTCTATCGTTGCCATCGATACGATAGACAAGGTGCAACGGGTCGGCCAGAACCTGGTAGCAAGTCCACATGTTCGACCTATTGCATTTCCTTTCCGGGTGAGTGTGTGTATACTATGAAGCAAGCTGCTTGCGTGGGTCGGTGTGACACAACTCGACAGATGCAAGATGAACATCTGAGTAACGCATTGACTGGGAACACGAAAGTGGGATGCGTGAGTGGCTAAGGCCACAGCAACCTCGGCCAGAAATGGAGAGATACAGATGGAAAAAGCGAATCTCGGTAAAAGGCTCGTGGCAAGTTTGATCGATTACGCAATAGTTTTTGTGGTAGGCCTGCTCCCCTTCATTGGGAGTATGATTGGCCTTATCTACATACTCACCAGGGATGCCATCGTCTACGAGATAACAAAGAATGAAGACTTCAAGAACCGGAGCCTGGGGAAGCAACTGATGGGCCTTGAGGTCACTCCGGTTTCGGGTGAGGGACACATCGATCTCGTTGCCTCCATCAAGCGCAACTCCACCCTGGCCATTGGTGCGCTGATTGGAATCATCCTGACGCCCATTATGCGGGGCATCGCGGGTACGATGACGCACAGTGTCAGCACAGGAATCGTCCCGCCCCACGTCGCTCCGTACATGGGGGCCCTGGCGGGCGTGGCCTTTCTGGCCACGGCCATCGTCGGCCTCATTGTCACGGTGATCAGTGGCATACCGGCAGTAATCGAATTGCTGATGGTGGTTTTCAACAAAAACGGTGATCGCCTGGGAGATAAATTTGCCGGCACACATGTCGTGGAAGTATCAAAAGAGTAGTAGGTCTCAGGCTTTTCCTTTTGACTCTGAAGCGGAAGGCTGCGTCAGGCGGCCTTCCGCTTCAACGTCCTTTTCCCCAGCGAACCCTGTGCGCCCTTAGAGACCTCTCGCGGGGGCAGACGTCGGGAAGGGATACCCCGCAGGGGAGATTGCCCCATTGTAATATCCCCTTCTCATCTCAATAACGCGGCTGGCCCCAGAAACCCTCTGGAATCTGCAATTCATCCTCGAATCCCGACCGATCCAGCATAGCAAGGAACTCACGCTGAGCATCGGCCAACACCTCGTCTTCATCTGCGGGGATAACCTGGCGATTGCGCATCAGGATCTCGCCGTCCACGATCACCGTGCCTACGTCCTGGCCCGACGTCACATACACCAGCCGATGCACCGGCATGGCCAGGGGATACTGGTGGGGCTGCCTCGTGTTGATGATGATCATATCGGCCTTCTTGCCCACCTCGAGGGAACCAATCTGCTTCTCCATGCCAATCGCCCGCGCCGCATCGATGGTAACCATCTCGAGCAATTTGCCCGGCGGTAAGATCCGATCGTCCCGGCTTCGTATGCGATGGATGATCGCTGCGGTGCGCATGTCCTTGAACAGACAGAAAGTCCGATCCGGGCCCGAGCCATCGGTCCCGATGGCCACATTGACCCCGGCATCCAACATTTCGATCACGGGGCACCCATCGCGAATCATGGCCCGGGCGCTGGGACAATGGGCCACGTGTGTACCGGTCTCGGCCAGGATCTGCACTTCATCCGGGGTAATTCCCGTGCAGTGAGCCAGGACGGTTCGGGGTCCGAGGACCTCGAGATGCCGGTGTGCGTAGGCGATGTTTCCGGAATACGCATGGGCGTTGATCATCAGGTCAAACTCCGAGGCGATCTGCATCACGGCCCTGGTCTGGGCAGCAAGGGACGCTTCTCCCAGGCCCTCGGGATCGCCGATCCGGGAGGGGCTGACTTGCACGGTGACCCGAGAGCCAAAATCGCCCCGGCTGGCCATTTCACATATCTCGCGTGTTACCTCAATCGCATTTTCCTCTGTGAACTCGTGCTGTCTGGCTACGCCATCCCAGTAGATCTGAGTCATTTTGGGCCACGGCGGCAGACCGGGGCCCACACCCACGATCTCCCGGATGCCGATCCCCCGGATGCCCTCAATGTGACTGACTGCCCACCGCGGGTCATCGGTGCGAGGAATATTCCCCAACATGCTGTACCCGGTGGTCACACCGAACTTCAGCCTTTCCAGCCCGGAAAGCGCTGCCTCGGCTCGCCAGAAGGCCTCCGTGGAATGACGGAAATATACGGCCTCGGCAACTTCCAGCCAGTCCCCATCGGGCCGATCTCCCATGGTCTTTACCAAGCCGTGGCCGGCATGTCCATGAACGTCAATCAGGCCGGGCATCACGATATCGCCACATGCATCGATGCTGTCTCGTGCCTCCCAGGCCACCCCATCTGCTTCTCCGACATAGACAATCTAATCGCCTGTGATCAGGATCAGGCCCCCGGGTATGATCCTGCGCTCTTCATCCACCGTGACGATGGTACCACCCACCACGGCGACATCTGCTTTCAGCATGTCACTACCTCCCCTGGCTGCACTAAACCGAGATGGCCAGAACTTGATGTCTCAATGATATCTTCTCTGTAAGGAGTGGGGCTCCTGTCGGACGTCAGCCGGACAGCAAAACGGATGCACGGCCTCTCAGGGGATGATCCGGTGATCCTGTAGAAAGCCCAGCAGGATGGACAGAAATGTCTCCGGGTCCTCCTCGTGGGGTAGGTGGCCCGTTTGCTCCATGACCACAAGTGGGGCGTCGAAGTCAGTGGCCGTGCGCTGGCTATCTCCCGGCCGAACAATCCGATCCATGTCACCGGTGACAACGAGAACGTCCATCCCGGGTGCACCTGGGACAGGCTGGTGATCACTGCGCAACCGGGCCCGGAGCACCTGCCACAACCCCTGGTCCCAGTCCTCAGCCTGCAGTGGGACGCGATATCCAGACAGCACATCGTCAGGGAGTGCGTCCGCGTCCGACCATGCCTCCCTCAATCCCCGCTGCAGAAGCGGAGGAGTGAGCCGCATGAGGATCGGTCCGATACGATCGATCTGGGGGATGTCGATCAGGTAAGGGAGCAGCGGCAAAGTCCGACGTCGGGTCCCCAGGGCAGGAGCGATGAGAACAAGGGCCTTTACCCTGCCGGGCGAGTACTGGGCCACCTCAAGAGCCGGTCCCGAACCAACCGAATGCGCAATCAGAACAGCTCTCTCGATTCCGGCAGCATCCATCAACGCCAGGAGATGATCCGCCTCGCTCGTAGGAGCATAGACATCCGCGATCGCAGT
>PXCI01000331.1 GCA_003566675.1 Clostridia bacterium | reverse complement strand
GTGGCCATATCGGAAGCCGTACTGCTCATGCTGCCTGCGGGTTCCGGGTTGACGTAGATGAAACTGCCCGCACGGTATTTCCCGTCCACCAGGTTGTAGCCGATGGCCATTTCCGGTGGCATATCGTCTGGTAGTGGCTGGTCAAAGGTGCTGGGTCTCATGCCAAGGGGTTCGAAGAGATGCTTGTCAACATAGTCGGAAAAGGGCATGCCCGACGATTGCTCCACGATGTAACCGGCCAGGGCTGCGCCGTAGTTGGAGTAGGCGACGACGTCTCCGGCTGGAAAGACCCGTGCGGGAAGAAACTCGCGTACATAGTCTCCCAGTTCAAGGGTCAGGTTCGGATTGAGATAGAAGAGGCCCGAGCTGGTGTCCTCAAAACCGGGCGTGTGGGTCAGCAGGTGACGCAGGGTGATGGGGGTTGCGTCTTCGGTGTGCAGGGGCCTGGCAAGCTCGGTGGGAATCACGAAGTCGAGATAGGTGTTCACATCGGTGTCGAGGTCAATCTCACCTCGTTCCACCAGCTGCATGACTGCGGTCCAGGTGATGAGTTTCGAAAGGGACCCGATGCGAAAGAGCGTGGTGTCGGGGTCCACGAGGTGCTGTTCCTCGCGGTCTGCATAGCCGTAACCCTTGCTGAGAAGTACCTGGCCATCAGCGACCAGTGCGACGGTCGCTCCGGTGATCTCGTATTGCTCCATGTGCTCCTGGATGATCCGGTCCATGAACTGCTCCGCTACCAGGGTGTTGAGGGTGCTGGAGGCGGTTGCGGTTTGCAGGGGAATGAGTAGGGAGAACACGGTGGCAAGAACGAAAGTAAGAACCATCGTATGTAAGGGGTTGGATGCTCTTAGCATGCAAGGATCCTCGTTTCATCTTCGTGTGATTGGGGTCAATGATATAGGCAGGGTGTGGTGGTGGCAAGTATCTGGGCGAGATCTGGACCATGGATGGCTGTCATCGCGGGCTTATGGGCGGATCGACCCAGGGACTAGGAAGGGAGGAGGCTGGATGTCTGCAGCCTCACATCGCAGCCCTCTCCCTGTCCCCCCGGGCACTTGCTGTCTACCTACGAGTACCAAGGGGAATTGCTTGTGCCAGGTAGTGTTGTGTTGATAGACTTAGCGTGCTGGGAACAGCATTGCGGGAGTGGGTATCCTGGTCTCTCAAGGGCCTCCCTTCCTCTACATAGGGATTCCATGGAGTCCCAGGTGACCGGTGCACGTACACAGCACAGCCTCGATGACTCGCGGTAGTTGGCAGGCGCGCTTCTACGGTTTCCGGGTTCGGGCGGAGGATCCACCTGGAGGGAGAAGGACATGGGACACGTGGTATGTAGTGTTCTGGACAAGTGCCGACGATGCTATCACTGTGTCAGAGAGTGTCCGGTCAACGCCATACGGGTCGAGGATGGGCAGGCGCGGGTCGTGGAGGAACGCTGCATTTGCTGTGGGACTTGCATCCGGGTCTGCAACCAGGGGGCCAGGACCTACGTTAACGCGGTACCTGAAGCCTGGAGGGCACTTGAGATGGGGCGTCCTGCTGTTGCCGTCCTTGCCCCTTCTTTCGTTGCTTCCTTTACCGATGTTGAGCCCGGCCAGGTTGTAGGTGCATTGAAGGAGCTGGGCTTCACCCGGGTGGTGGAGACCGCCTACGGTGCGGAATGGACCGCTCGTGCTTACCAGGAGTTTCTCGACAGCGCGCCCCACGAGGACGGTACTCATAGACGGTGGGCAGAGATGAAACCCCCCTTCCTCGCCACGACCTGTCCTGCCGTGGTGAAACTTGTCGAGATCCACAGGCCGCAACTCATCCCTCACCTCGTTCCCATTGTGTCCCCGATGGTCGCCACAGCGCGGTATCTGCGGCGAAGGGCTGCCGACGAGGGGGCACCCGATCCCATTGTCGTGTTCATTGGACCCTGTGTGGCAAAAAAAGATGAGATCGATTCCCCGGGCCTCGCTGGAGATGTGGACCTGGTCCTCACCTTTGCAGAGATCCGTCAGATGTGTGACGAACGGGAGATGAACATGGAAGTAGGCGATCTTGCCAGGTTTGATCCTCCGTACCCGGGAGTCTCAGGGTTCGTTCCACTTGCGGGTGGGTTACTGAGGTCCGTGGGGATCGGCCCGGATCTTCTTGATGCGCAGATGTTGACCATTGCGGGCAAAGATCATCTTCTGGACCTGCTCGAGTCCCTTGAGGATGGCGATGAGGCCCAGGCCCTATTTGCTGACATCCTGTTCTGCGAAGGCTGCATTGCAGGGCCCCTCATGGACAGTGAACTGTCCCTCGTGCGGCGACGGGAGAGAGTGATCGAACATGCTCACAGAGGTCCCGGGGGTGTCTCATCGGATCGCCCCGGAGAACCAGGTTTCTTTCTGCCCACGGAAGGTCTCTTCCGGGCGTTTGAGCCGGTAGAACGGGAGATGGACCAGCCGACGGAACGGGATTTGCGAGCCATACTAGAACGAGTGGGTAAGCACAGTACAGACGACGAGCTGAACTGCGGCAGCTGCGGCTACTCAACCTGCCGGGACAAGGCGGCAGCCGTCTACAGGCAACTGGCCGAACCCCAGATGTGTTTCCCTTACATGACCCATCAACTCGAGGAGGCCGTTGAAAAACTGGAGTCCTCCTATGAAGACTTGCATCGGATCCACGGCAGGCTGCAGCGTACCCAGGAAGCGTTACTGCAGGCGGAGAAGCTTTCCTTCCTGGGACAGATCTCGGCGGGTGTGGCCCACGAAATCAACAATCCCCTCGGGGGTATTCTTCTGAACGCAGAACTTCTCGGAGACGAGAACCTCCCCGGGGGAGCGGGCGAACATGTCGACCTGATCCGCACGGAGGCAGCCCGGTGCCGCGAGATTGTGCAGGGGCTTCTGAATTTTTCGCGGCGATCCCGGCTGCAGAAAGAGCGGGTGAGCGCTTCTGATTATCTGTGCCATCTCATTTCCAGGTTTCGCTTGAACCTGCCCCAGGGGGTCGAGTTGACTTGTGATGTGCATCCGAGTGCAGCTGATTGCAAGATCCAGCTGGATCCGGACCTGGTGGAACGGGTTATCGTAAACATACTGGACAATGCGCTGGATGCCGTGGGCGGATGCGGTAGGATTTCGGTCTCGGTGCATCATAATCAAAGCACCGATGAGATTTGCATAACGATCACTGATGATGGTGACGGGATTCCCGGGGAGGACATGGCGCAGTTGTTCACGCCCTTCTTCACAACGAAGGAGCCGGGAATGGGAACGGGGCTAGGCCTGCCCCTCGCCCATGGAATTGTGAAGATGCACCGGGGGCAAATTGAGGTTGAATCGGCACCGGGAGAAGGTGCGCGGGTCACCATAACCCTGCCCTGCCAGGGCAGTCGGCAGAATGAAATGAGCGGAGCGGGCCATGGTACGAGAGATCTCGGCGCGAGGTTCTATCCCGGAAAAAGGAGATGTCCGTGATGACTGACATGACAGTGCTTTTGATCGATGATGATGCCGATTTTGTGGCTATCCACACCAGGGTGTTGGAAGGTGCCGGATACGAGGTGATCGCCGCCTACAGCGGCGAGGAGGGGATGAGGGAAGCGAGGGCAAAGAAGCCGGATGTCATCGTGCTGGATGTGATCATGACCACGTCCACCGAGGGATTCGAGGTAGCTCGCCAGCTCAGGGAGGATACCCTCACCCGGCACACTCCCATCGTCATGTTGACGGCCATTAACACGCCAGACTACCGGTTGCCGCGGGCCCTGGGAGACTATGATCGGGATGAAACCTGGAATCCCGTCGACGTTTTCCTGAACAAGCCCGTCTCCCCCGAGGCTCTTCTGCAGCAGATTGATGAGATCGCGAAGGTGCAGGGGCCTACACTCGGTTGATGCGGACATGGGAGACGAAGCGCCTGTGTGGCTCGAGGTGCGGGAGGGTGAAGCGGTGGTGCGTGAGCAGCCTGGTCGCGTGGAGGGTCTCGAGGGACGATCTGCGCGAATTATTGTCATGGATGATGAGGAATCGATCCGAGTCGCCTGTCGCAAGGTGCTGGAGAGGCAAGGCTACGAGGTCGATGTTGCCGCCGATGGAGCTGAGGGATGGGCAAGGCTGGAGGTTGGCGACTACGATCTTGCCCTTGTTGATCTCAAGATGCCGAAACGAGATGGCAGGGCTATCCTGACCCAGATGCACAGGGAGATGCCCGACGTGGTGGCGGTGGTCATCACAGGCTATGCGTCCTATGAGACAGCCGTGGAGGCGGTCAAGTTAGGCGCCTACGACTACATTCCCAAGCCCTTCACCCCCGATGAACTGCAGAATGTGGTTTGCAGGGGGCTGGAGCGAAGGTTTCTTCGCCTGGCCAACCGACGCCTGCAACAGCAGCGGAAGCGAGATCTGCTCGACCTCACCGAGGAACGCAGCCGCCTTCTGACCGTGGTCAACAGCATGGCCGATGCCGTCCTGGTCATCAACAGCTCCGGTAATATCGTCCTGCACAATCCCTCGGCACGTCGGTGGGTTCTCGGAGGGAATGCGGTCTCGCCGGAGGAGCCGGTTCCCCTGGACCGGGTACTCGAAGCTGAGCCATTGGCAGCGCTGGTGGGCGAGATCCAGGCTGATCCTGACTTGAAGGGGAGGGACCTGGAATTGGAGGTCGATGGGGATCGTGTTCTTCACGCCTCTGCCACCCGGGTTGCCGGCGAGGAGGATCGTTACCTGGGAACGGTGGTCGTGCTGCGGGATATCACTGGACGCAAGGAGATCGAGCATACGAAATCGGCTTTCGTCCGCATGGTGGCGCATGAGCTCAAATCTCCCCTTGCTGCGGTGGAGGGATATCTCGATTTGATCTGCCAGGCCGACGACGCCGAAGATCGAAAGCACATGGTGTCTCGATGCCTGGGACGTGTGCAGTCGCTGCAGCG
>PXCI01000058.1 GCA_003566675.1 Clostridia bacterium | reverse complement strand
GCGGCAGCTGCCGGGCTGGCTGCTGTGCCGGTGGCATACCTGGCGGTTCGTCGTTCAAGCTGGTTCAGCCATACGATTGAGCGTCTGACCTACGTGGGTTACGCGATCCCTGGCGTTGCTCTCGGTCTTGCCCTGGTGTTCTTTGGGGCAAATTATGCCAGCCCACTGTATCAGACTTTCGCCATGCTCATACTCGCCTACGTGATCCAGTTTGTTCCGCAGGCCGTTGGTACGGTGCGGAGTTCTCTGTTGCAGATCAATCCCAGGTTTGAGGAGGCGGCCCGAACCCTGGGAAGAAGCGGCATGCAGGTTCTTGCCAGCATTACCTGGCCCCTGATGCGGCCGGGGGTCCTGGGTGGGGTGGCCCTGGTGTTTCTCAGTGCCATGAAGGAACTACCCATAACCCTGATGCTGCGTCCCACGGGCTTTGAGACCCTGGCCACCCTTGTGTGGGGGGCGACCGAGGAGGCCTTCTACGCTCGCGCAGCCGTGCCGTCTCTTCTTTTGATTCTGGTGTCTTCGCTTTCGGTTGCCGGGCTATTGAATCGCATCAAACGATGAATGTTTCATGGGGAAGGAGCTGGTATTGTGACCGATGCAACAATCATTGAATGCTCTGACATGGTGAAAAACTACGGCAAGGTTCGTGCCCTGGACCGGGTGGATCTGCACCTGGAGCGGGGCGAAATCCTCTGCCTTTTGGGACCCAGTGGGTGTGGGAAGACGACCACACTCCGGGTGATTGCCGGGCTGGAGGAACTGGACGAAGGATCTGTCAAATTGGGCGGCCGAACGGTGGGATCTGCACAAATCCATATCCCGCCGGAGAGAAGGAACGTGGGGGTTGTCTTTCAGGACTTCGCCCTGTTTCCGCATATGAACGTGCAGCAGAATGTGCGGTACGGTCTGCACAGGTCCGGCAGTCCTTCATCCCGCGTCGACGAGGTGCTGGATCTGGTGGGGCTGGACGGTTATCATGATCGTATGCCCCATGAGCTCTCTGGCGGACAGCAGCAGCGGGTTGCCCTGGCCAGGGCCCTGGGGCCCCGTCCGGAGGTGGTGCTGTTTGATGAGCCCTTTTCCAATCTGGATGCTGGGCTACGCGAGCGGCTGCGGGCAGAGGTCCGCCGCATCCTGCGCGAAGCCGGGACCTCGGCCATCTTTGTCACCCACGATCAGCAGGAGGCTTTGAGCCTGGCTGACCGGGTTGCGGTGATGTGGGACGGGAAGATCCTGCAAAATGCCCCTCCTCACCAGATCTATTGTCAACCCGCTACGCGCATGGTCGCGTCTTTCGTTGGCCAGGCCAATTTCCTGCCTGCAGACGTCCGGGCGGGAAGTGTTGTGTGCGAATTGGGGATTTATCATCACGGTGTGGGTGAGGGATGTAATGGTGATATGCATGTCATGTTCAGACCGGAGGAATTGACCGCTCATCCCCACAAACAGGGGAATGCACGGGTTCTTTCGCGAGAGTACTACGGTGACACCCAGATGGTGCAGGTTGAACTTGATTGTGGTAGCGTGCTTTGTGTGCGGTTGGACCCCGAGGCTTCCATGGAGGTGGGTGGGCGTGTGAGTGTTGCGGCGCGAACTTCACCGGTTGTTTATTCGGAGGACGGTTGTGTGGTTGGCGGTCGCCCGATGTCGTGTGAGTCCAGGACTTCGTGAGATGGTTCTGGGCACGGGACAGTTGAACTCTGGGGACGATTCCGACCCCTTTCAGCCGCGGCGTTCGGTGGAGTGTGTGTGTCTGCGGCACCGGGATCTCCCAAAGGACGTGCTCATGCAAGGCGTCGATATCACACACAGGGTGCTGGTCAACTCCGGTGGCAGTCTTGGATGTAGTCTGGTTCTTCGGTTGGATTGGACGACACCATGAGACGCGCAGCCGTAACCGTGACCTCCACGGTCTCCAGCTCATCGGGGATGGTGTAGTCGTCCTCTTCGTCCGCCCGGTGAGACAGCGTACCTACGAAGGTGTAGGTGCCGGGAGTCTCGGCATCATAGGTAGCATCGGCCGCCCTGTCGATGTCCAGCGTCACCGTGCTGGTATCATCCAGAGCACCCTCCATCGTATCCGTTAGCACGGCTACGGCATCAGCCACCGAGGTTCCGTAGGGCACTGAGATGTCGTCTATCGGCCCATCCTGTCCAGGGGCGTCGTGTCTAGCACGTTCACTGTCAATGACGCATCCGCACCCAACGTCGAACTCGATGACAAATTTCCAAATAGCAGTATCATCGAAACGCGCCAGGAACGCCTCCAGTTCTGGCTTCAGACGCCTGTACCCGTACCCTGAGTGTTCCAAGACAACGGCCTTCTCACCGCCTAGTTCTAGACTGATTGATAACAGTCACCTGTTGCCCCTAGGACATATATCCATGATTATACACACTTTACTGCAGACTTCTTGCAGTTATTCTGCAAACAGGAGAATTTGCGTCGTAGATCATTATGATCCTTCAATGTGTTCCGTGCCCCATCATGGCCGAGAGCATCTCTTCACATGTATCTTACCCGTAGAGACTCAGTACACTCGGCCTGCGGGTGATTCTGGGACTGGGGGAGGGAAGCCTTGCCCGGATGAAGAAGGAATACTTGGCAGTGTAGCATGGCGGAGGGTGTTCTACATCTGCCAGGTTCATCAGTCCCGGTGCGAAGAATAGCGATTCCATGCCAATTTTATTCCCGTTGTCTGGTGTTAATTTGGTGATATCAAGAGGAGGAGAGTGATTAGATCCGGTGTTTCCGGACAAGCCCATGAAAGTCAGACTGGCTGAAAGCAAGGCAGAATGGATGCCCGGAGGGGCGTTTCATCATGATTTCGTCTATCGATTTCCCAGGGTCGCCCCGTTTTTTGCCTTTGACCCTCGCAGCATGGGCTCGACCGTACGGAGGAAGGGGCACCTTGAGGGGTGGAGGGGGAACAGGAAGAAGATCTCGGAGATTGTTCTCAGGGACAATACACGCTGGGGGGCCGACGCCACGGCTCTTGAATCTGCCAGGGATCTTCAGGAGGACAATACCTGTGTCGTTTTGGCCCAGGTGCGCCCATCGGTCCTTGGTGGGACCGGGAGCGTGTTCCTGAAGGCATTGAGTGTGCTGGAGTATGCACGGCGGCTGGCTTCCGTGGTAAACACCCGTGTGATTCCCATGTTGTGGGTGGTCGGAGATCACAACTGGGGCGCGGTAGGTCGCGTGATGTGCACGGGTAGGGATGGGACGATCCGTCGGCTCTGTTTGAAACCGGATCCACAGGGCTGTGCCTCTGCCAATGAGATACCGATTCACCCGGGTATCAATCACCTGTTGGGTGAGTTTGAAGAGGTGATGGGTGCGGATGTCAGGGAGAGCGATGTGATGGAGATTCTCCGCCGTGCGGCCCTTGAGCACGAGACGGTCACGGATGCGTTTTGCCACTTTCTATGTGAGATATTCTCTCACAGGGGGCTACTGCTGGTTGACGGCAGTTCTTCAGGAGTGCGGGAGATGATTGCACCCCTCTTGCAGCAGGCCGCGCTGAGAAGACACAGCGTGGAAGGCGAACTCGCGGTGGGGGCGGATCGTCTGGCCTCAAAGGGATACGAGGTTCCCCTTCCCGGGGGTACCGGGCGCTGTCACATCTTTATGGACTGTGGGCGGGGGAGGGTCCAGCTGTTTCGGGAGGGCGAGCGTTTTCGGGATCTGGATGGGACGTTGGAATTTGGCGCTGCAGCTTTGGCAAAACTGATCCAGGAGGAGCCCCACAGGTTCAGTTCAGGAGAGGTGCTGCGTCCGGTTGCCCAGGATTGTGTTCTTCCCGTGCTGGCCCACGTAGTGGGTAAGGAAGAGGCTATCTGCAGGGCCCAGACCAAGGGAGTATATTCCCTGTTTGATGCGGCAGTGCCTCCTGTGTTCCCACAGGTGTCGCTGACGTTCATCGAGCCCCGGGTTGCAGATGAAAGGGACAGCAGAGACATTCCCATCGACGCCCTGCTGAAGAAATCTCAGTCCGATCAGCTGCTTGAGTCCATCCTGGCCGGGCTTGGTCAGCAGCACATTGAGGCTCTGTTTCAGAAGGGTTGGAATCGGATCGATGAAGCCCTCAGCGAGATTCGCAGCGGCCTGGAGACGCAGGTTCCCTCACTGAGGCATGTGGGTGAGACCAATGCAGTCCGCATGCGGCGGCAGATGAACTACTATGACCGGAAGGCCCGTCAGCATCACCGCCGCAAGCATCGGGAGGTGGTGCGGGGATTTCGATTTGTGCGCAACAGCCTTCGCCCCCTGGATGGCCCCCAGGAGGATGTCAGCTATCTTCCCCTGCTGGTCAGGCATGGAAGGGGATGGATGGCGGGTGTTCTCGACGCCATGTCTTCACAGGAGCATCTGTGGGGACACTACTTCGTGGAGTGGTGTGAATGAAGGAGACGGTATGCCTGGTCAACCTCGGGTGTCCGAAGAACCTCGTCGACAGCGAGGTGATGGGAGCAGAGTTGATCGAGGCGGGCTACGAGATGATCGATGATCCCGGCCGGGCCGATGTGGTGGTGATCAACACCTGTGGATTCATCGATGCTGCTAAGGAGGAGTCGCTGGATCAGATTTTGTCTCACGTGGAGCATGCCCCGGGGCGTCTCGTGGTCAGCGGGTGTCTCGCCCAGCGTTACCCCGACGAACTGACAGAAGATATTCCCGAGATCGACGGGTTGCTCGGGGTCAATGACCTGGGCGACATAGCCTTTGTGGTTCGGACCGTTCTTGCTGGCCGCAAGGCTGTCCGGGTCTCCTCTTCGGCGGACGAGCTCACGCTTTCCGATGGCTCACGCAGGTGGCGCCAGACTCCGCGACATTTTGGATACGTCCGGATTGCCCAGGGCTGCAGCCGCTGGTGTCATTTCTGCGCGATACCGGCGATTCGGGGCCCGTACCGGTCCAAG
>PXCI01000352.1 GCA_003566675.1 Clostridia bacterium | reverse complement strand
GTCTTTGTGATACCAGACATTCTCGCCAATGCCGGCGGCGTCACCGTGTCCTACTTCGAGTGGGTACAGAACAACTACGGCTACTACTGGGAAGAGGAGGAGACCAACGAGCGTCTCCGCCTCAAGATGATCGATGCTTTTGACTATATCTACAACATGCACAAGCAGCAGAACGTCAAGATGCGTGATGCTGCGTATCTCGCCGCAGTGCAGCGCATAGCGGATGCCATGCAAGTCAGGGGATGGCTGAGCAAGCCCCAATGAGCCGGTAAGCAGACTAGACCACGATCCGGGGGCCGGTGCTGATTCCCGGCCCTTTGTGTTATACGTCCAGGCGACACATATGCCAGTGGGCGCGAACCCGTGGGCCGTTCCGTTGCAAGGGGACCTGTTGCGACCTGGCTCCCAGAAGGGGTGGGATCTGGCGGTCCCTCTGGAAGCATCTGCATTGAAACGCACAAAAAACCCCACCGGCGCAGCATGCCTCCAAGCAAGCATGAAACACTTAGGGCCTGTAGCCCGACGCCTCAGAGGAGATTCCTTCGCCAGGTCTCCGGCAGCGGCTCCGTGATGGCCTCGATACCTATCATCTCGGTCACACGCCTTCATTCGCCCTCGGTCAAAAACCGCTTCGGCGTTCAATGACAAGCGGCTGACAGCACTGAAGGCTACACAGGACATGCCATCCCGGTGGAGAATAATGTCTTGCAGGAAAGGGTTCCGGGGCAGTCCCATGTCCCCTGGACTCGTCAAACACGGCGCCCTCAAAAGACGGCGCTGTGATCACGACCACGACGGTGCACCAGGAAGGCTACCTGGGCGGGAACAGATAAACACCCATCAAGACGACTGATGTACGGGCAGTTTTCATCAGGGAGAAGCGATGAGAAGGATTGGAGGGGATGACCATGCAGATCGTTCCGGTTACTTTTACGTACTCCACTCAGGGACGCGAAAAGGGAGGGGGTACGGGTCCTCAGAGCCTGGTGAATCGAGGACTCCTGGAGCGCCTTGAAGAGCAGGGGCACCAGGTGCTGACACCGGTGGATGTGAAACTGACCGACGAGGAAGCAAACCAGTATGGGGGATGGAACCTGGCTACTACGGCCGGGGGGCGCCTGGCTGAGACCGTGGCGGACGTTCGTCGTCGCTGGCCGGACGCCTTCATATTAGGTTTGTTGGCTGACTGCAATGCTGTTGTTGGCGTACTGGGCGGCTTACAGGCTCCGGTGGACAGCGACTGGCCCCAACGGGTAGGGCTGGTGTTTGTCGACGCCCACGGAGACTACAACACGCCCGACACCAGCCCCAGCGGGATGCTGGGAGGCATGCCCGTGGCTGTTGCCGCGGGAAGAGCCCTGGAAGGCCACCGGAGGCGCCACGGGCTGCGCTACCCGCTGCAGTCACCGGACATTGTCATGGCCGGGCTCAGGGACCTGGATGCCACAGAGGCCCGGGCCATCCAGGAGGACGGTATCACGTGGGTCAGTGAGGACGATATGCTGGACCCTGACGAAGCGGCCCGGCACATCATGCCCCAGCTGGTCGCCCGACAGGATGCGGTGTACGTCCACGTAGATCTGGATATCCTGGATCCTGACCTTGCTCCAGCAGCGGGGTTGCCCGCGCCAGGCGGGCTATCCGGAGCCCAGTTAGGAGGCTTCCTTCGCGCGGTGGTGGCCTACCCGAGCGTGCGGGCGCTGGCCGTTGTCTCCTATCGCGCCCACGATGACCGGGATGGTCTCACCGGTGAAGAAGTCGAGACAGCGATCCTCACAGCGCTGGAGGACGCCCCCTGAGGACGCAAGACCCAGGCGCCACACGACGATTTACAAAAGAAAGAGCCAGTTTAGCGAGGGCGAACCGCACCGCGAGCAAATACGGCCGGCAGGTGACGGGCCCAGCTGGTGGTCGATCTCAAAGAAGACGTAAGGCGAGTTCTGTCTTTGTCGTCTGCAGAGGTCGCTTCCCAGCCCCAGCTGCAAGAACGCCTGCCCGCCAGCGCCATGTGCTCGATCCACAAATAACTGTCGGGGTCATGTCCGGGGAAAGGCACGGCTAGGGCGCATGTCTTCGACGCTCAATGAGGCGGGTTAACCCCGCCTCTGGATGATGCGGGCTCGAGCCGGGTCCGTCTCAACCGGACCTTCCTTCCTCTGCTTCAACGCGCTGGCGCCCCAGATACTCGTGGAAAAACCACTCTGCTCCGGCTATTACGCCTGCCGTCAGGATCGCATCCCAGATTCCGATGTGCAGAACCGGCCAGACGAGCTGTGAACCCCAGATTACGATGAACACGACAAAGAAGTCCGCAGAAGTGGCCGCGGCATTTCCCCAGGTCGGCAAAATGCCAACATCGGCGATCAGGTAGCTCAGCAGGGTCGCCACCAGAGCGATCAATAGGGTCTCACCGAGGGGAATGAAAGCAAGATTGCGCAGGACCACGAGCGAAACAGCGGCGAACACAACGTATTTTTTGACTCCCACCATGAATACGTCCAAGATCTCACCTCCTGAGAAGATTTTCCCCGCGATGGCCCTGCCTTATGTGACCGGGACGGGGCGTCCAAGGAGAAGGGAAGAGCCCTCCTTCGGCGAAGAGTATCAGTAGTTCAGGCGGAGTGCGCCTCCTGTGTACACTCCCCCTCGCGATGGAGGTCGATGGAATGAGTGAACACCCGGAATTGTCCTTCAATCACTACGTAACCTATGATGAGATGACGACATACTTGTGCGAGACTAGAGATCGATACCCGGAACTGGTAACCCTATCGAGTATCGGAAAGAGCTACGAGGGCCGGGATGTCTGGGCAGTGGCGCTGACCAACCGTGAATCAGGCACTCCCTGCAGCAAGCCAGCCCTTTACTGCGATGGCAATATCCACGCAGGTGAGGTCACGCCATCCATGGTCCTACTGTATGCGATCGACTACATGACCCGAAGGTTCGGCTGCGATGAAGAGGTGGATCACCTCCTCAATACCCGGACCCTGTACCTGCTGCCCCGCGTCAATCCTGATGGGGCGGAGAAATATCTCACCACCCCCCATCTTCTGCGTAGCAGCGTGCGTCCGTATCCCGACGAGAATGTCCAGGACCTGCCGGGACTACACCCCTGTGACGTCGATGACGACGGCCAGATTCTGACCATGCGGGTGCGCGATGACCACCGCGGCGAGTGGCGTGTCTCCGGTCAGGATCCCCGCGTGATGATTCCGCGGCGTCCGGCTGAACGAGGGGGACCCTTTTATCACCTATACCGGGAGGGAGAGATCCGCGGGGAAGACGTTGAACCCTTTGAGGAGAGACCAGTACCCTGGGGGTTGGACATCAACCGCAACTTCCCCTCCAACTGGCATGCCGAGGTGGAGGGGGGAGGACCCTATCCAACCTCCGAGCCCGAAGTGAAAAGTATCGTGGATTTCGTCGTCAACCACAACAACATCGGTGGGCTCCAGGCCTTTCACACTTACGGAGGGTTCTTCTACCGCAATCCCTACCAGTATCCTGAGGAAGAGATGGACCCCGATGATCTGCGGGCCACGGTGGAGATCGCCCGTGAAGGCGAGTCGGTGACCGGATACACGGACGAAAAGTCCAACAACTGCTCCACGCTGACCGAGTGGGCCTATGAACACCGCGGGATCTTGGGCTATACGACCGAGGTCTGGGATCGGCTCGGGCGGGCAGGCGTTGATCGGGTCGAATACCGAAACTGCCATGATCCCGCCCAACGGGAAGCCATGGAGATCCGCCTCATGCAGTGGAATGACAGGGAGCTCTCCGGCAGAGCCTTTCACCGGTGGAGATCCTTCGAGCACCCGCAGCTGGGCGAGGTGGAACTTGGAGGCTGGGATCCAAAATTCGCGGTACAGAATCCTCCGGAGGAGCTCCTGCACCAGGAATGCCACAAGAACACGCGGTGGCTCATGCGTCATGCGGGAGCGCTGCCCTGCATCGCCATAGAGAAGACTGCGGTCACCGAGGAGGCACCGGGGCTGTTCCGGATCGATGTAGTCGTGGGCAACCACGGCTATTTGCCCACCTCGGCCTCCAATAAGGCCCGGGACCTGGAGGTGGTGCGGCCGGACAGCGTCAAACTCGAGTTGCCAGGGGCCGCTGAACGGGTCATGGGCACACCCGAGCAGGAGCTGGGCTTTCTGGAGGGGTTCATGAATGGACAGAATCCCAGGGGAACGGGAGCAGCCCGATCCTCTGCGAGCGCAGCCTGGATGGTCCGGGGAGAACGGGGCTCCGAGCTGAAGATTACCGCCCGGTCTGAAAGAGGTGGCTGCACGAGTCGATGGGTTCGTCTTGTTGCCGGCCCTTCGGACGGGTAAAATAGTACTGGATATTGACAGGCCTCACGGTGGATGCTGCCAGGGGATCGTCCCTGGCGAGATCCAGGGGGCTGTACATTCGATATGACCGTGTAGGTCCCCGTATGCGGGATGCGGGACCGTTGATGGAAGCCGCAGACGCCAGGGTTTGCGACCTGGGTGCGGCATCGATCATCGGTCCCGCGTTGCAAAGGGCAACCGTGTGACCCACCGCTTCTGGATCTGCGCACGTGATTACATTGATGATGAGGAGGTAGACTATTGAACAGATCCCCTCTCGATGAGCTCAGACGAAGAAAGGCACTTGTAGAGGCCGGCGGGGGAGAGGACCGGATCGCAGGGCAACACCAGCGGAACAAGTACACCGCTCGTGAGCGACTGGACCTGCTTCTGGACCCGGGCAGCTTCAACGAAATCGGTGCCTTCATCCAGACCAGGGGCCAGGATTTTGGAATGGCTGACCGGGACGTGCCCGCCGATGCGGTGGTGACCGGGCATGGCAAGATCAATGGGCGTCCCGTCTACGTGTTCTCCCAGGACTTCACCACCATGGGAGGATCCCTGGGGGAAATGCACGCCCAGAAGATCTGCCGGATCATGGATCTTGCCCTTCAGAACGGCTGTCCCTTCGTGGGAATCAACGACTCGGGTGGTGCGCGAATCCAGGAGGGCATTGACGCTCTCAATGGCTATGGCGAGATCTTCCGTCGCAACACCGCGGCCTCGGGTGTGATCCCCCAGATTTCGGTCATCGCCGGCCCCTGTGCTGGAGGTGCCTCGTATTCGCCGGCCCTGACCGACCTGGTGCTAATGGTCGAGGGGTCCGCAAGGCTGTTCATCACCGGACCGGCTGTCATCAAATCGGTCACCGGCGAGGATGTTGATGCTGGTGAACTGGGAGGAGCCGCCGCCCACGCCCGGAAGAGCGGTGTCGCGCACCTGACGTATCCCGATGAGGATAGCCTGTTCGCCGACCTGCGCTGGCTCTTGACGCTTCTGCCGGCCAACAATCGCGAGATGCCCCCAAGGGTTGAGGGAAGGGCGCCCGCCCTGGAGGCGAGTCGCCTCGCATCTGGGATGCCCCGATCGCACAGCAAAGGATATGACATGGAGCAGATGATCCTCGCGCTGATCGATGAGGGAACCTACCTGCCCATCCAATCTGACTTTGCGACAAACGCAATTGTGGGATTCGGTCGGCTCAATGGTCGCGTGGTGGGCCTGGTGGCTAACCAGCCGCGCTTCCTGGCCGGCTGCCTGGATATCGACTCCTCCGACAAGATCGCTCGCCATGTCCGCTTCTGCGATGCCTTCAATATTCCCCTCATCACCCTGGTGGACACCCCGGGCTACCTGCCGGGGATCAACCAGGAACACGGAGGAATCATACGTCACGGGGCCAAGGTTCTGTATGCTTACTCCGAGGCCAATGTCCCGAAAATTTCGGTGGTTCTTCGAAAGGCTTATGGAGGCGCCTACCTTGCCATGTCCAGCCGATCCCTGGGGGCGGACATCGCTCTGGCCTGGCCGACAGCAGAAATCGCCGTAATGGGACCTGAGGGAGCCTGCAACGTGGTGTTTCGGCGTGAGATCAACGCCGCCGAGGATCCAGAAGCAACACGCAGCGAGAAGATCCAGCAATACCGGGATAAATTCGCCAACCCTTATGCAGCCGCGGCAAGGGGATACATTGACGCGGTGATCGATCCCACCCGGACCCGGGAGGAACTGGACTCGGCCCTGGAAGCCCTGGCGTCAAAACGTCGGGATACCGGGCTCAGAACGGAGAAGCCCCATGGCAACATCCCCCTGTGAGGACCACGCCGGGGAGGGATCTGGACCCGGGGAAAAGGACAGGATCCGAGGGATCATGCGGCAGCGACGCACCGCCCTTGAGCCCGATAAACGCAGCCGGCTGAACTCGGGCATATCCAGACGGTTCTTCTTCATGCCCGAGTACGAAGGAGCCACGCATATCATGTTTTACGCCTCCTTCGCCGGGGAGGTCTGCACCTGGTCCATGATGGCCCGGGCCATCGATGAGGGAAAGGTAGTGTACCTGCCCAGGACCGAGCCCGCTCAGCGAAGATTGACTCCCGTCAGGACGGGGTGGCGCGAGGGCAAGATTGAGAACCTGGTTCCGGGTGCGTACGGAATCTGTGAACCCACAGGGCCTGGAGCAGATCCGGAGTCCCTGGACCTGGTGTGCGTTCCAGCGCTGGCCTTCGACCGAGAGGGGTTTCGCGTTGGCTACGGTGGTGGGTACTACGACCGCTTCCTGGAGGGCCTGTCTCCCAGGACAGCGGCGGTGGGCCTGGGCTATGCCTTTCAGCTGCTTTCCAGGGTGCCGCGAGGGGATCACGACCTGCCCGTGGATGCGGTGGCAACCGAAGAAGAGGTTATCCGCTGCAGCCGGATTCCATGACGATGGACTGCGGCGCACTCAGAGAAGCCCTCGAATCCCTCCGGTCCTTGCCTGTAGAGCGCTACCTGGCCTCAACAGCGGTGGCCAGTGCCCTCGCGAGGACGCTGGGAGACATCCCACCCCTTCCCTGGGAACAGAACGCCGAGTGTCATGTGGGTGGCGATGATGGAAGCCTTTTCGTGGTGGATAGGACAGATATAACAGGCCTGCCCGAGGTTCACCTCTGGGCAATGAACCCGGGAGAGCTTCGATGGACCCTCAACCTGGCGGCTGCGAGGCTTTCCGATTCTTTTGTTGTATCGGTAGCCTCAGGAGGCTCCATGTGTGAAACAGAGGCCGTACGCCGTCCATGCCTCGACGAGATGGTGCTGCACCGGAGACCGACACCGGGAACAAGCAAAGACGAATCCGTCATCCTTCTTTCTCGAGACGGCCCCAATGCCCTCGCCAGGACCGGAGCCTACGCCCGGGATCTGGTGGGAGTGATGCGTGAAAGCGGACTCGATGCCGCAGCCCTGGTCGATACCGGTGGGCTGTGGCGCAGTCGCTGTCACCTGGAGCAGCTGGACCGCGATGTCCTCGAGGTCGCGGGTTTTCAGACCCATCCCGACTTCCGGCGGAGGGGCCTGGGTGGCCGTCTCCTCAGAGCGATCAACCCACCTACGAAGCATCTCATCTACCTTACTCCTATCGGCAACAGCGCCTCCATCGGTGCCGCGCGCTCTGCCGGGTTCGATCCCCTGACCGTGTACAGAAAATACCTGGTCCAGTAGACGCCCTGTACGCATCTGGCAGTGCAAGCCCCCCGTACATAGTATGGATTATGAAGATCACGTGAGGGGGAAAAGCGAATGTCTCTTCTGACAATGCTGTCGGAAATGGCAGAGGGAAATACGGGCCTGCTGGTACTGATTTTATTCGTCTTTCTTTCTCTGTCTCTGTCGGACTGTACAGACGAACAGATACAGACATTACTTCTTTACATCGTCCTGGCGGCAATGACCAGCGGCGAATCCAGTCAGACGGCGGGACCGTAACGGGCCTGTTAGCTCAACAGCTGCGAGGGGTCATCTCGAACCCTCTTGCAGGATGAGACAGGCCTGCGACGAATATCTGTCCATGGAGGTGCTACTGATGCTTATACTGTCCGCTTCTGATCTGAGAAAGGCCCTGCCCATGGCGGAGGCCATTGAGGCCGCCGAGGCCGCCTATTCGGTGTACTCCAGGGGTGAGAGCACAACACCCCTGCGCACCCCCGTATCCGCGGAGCGGGGGACAACGCTGGTCATGCCTGGACATGTTGGTGCCTATGGGGTGACAGGAATCAAGGTCGTCAGCGTGTACCCGGAGAATCCCGGGCGCCAGCTTCCCGCCGTGTTGGGGGCCATGCTCCTGGTGGACGCAGAGGACGGCCGCCCCCTGGCGCTGATGGATGCGGGTGAACTCACCGCTCTGCGAACGGGCGCATCCGCTGCAGCCGCTGCGAAGCATCTTGCCCGTGCCGATTCCGCTACTGTGGCTATCATAGGTGCAGGTGCACAGGCTGTGACCCAGCTGTTGGGCCTTGACGCCCTATTCGCTCTCGAGGAGATCCGCGTCTATGATGTGAACCGGGCCCAGATTGAAAGATACATGGAGGAAATGAGTCCAAGGCTGCAGGGTTCACCGGAATGGATTGCCGCTAAAAGTCCAGAACAGGCCGTCAGAGGTGCCGACCTCGTGGCGTGCTCCACGACCTCGGAACAGCCCGTGTTTGCCGGCGAACATCTTGCTGCAGGGACACACGTGGCGGGCGTGGGGTCCTATACACCCGCGATGAGGGAGATGGATGAAACCACGTTCCTCCGGGCTGCCAGAGTCGTTGTGGACTCACGTGAGGCCTGTTGGGCTGAGGCGGGGGACTTGATTCAACCGATGGAATCAGGCCGATTCGGCCGGGACATCGTGGACGCAGAAATCGGAGAGATCATCAACCAGGAGGAGGCAGGGCGGGGCGATCCCGGGGACATAACGGTGTTCAAAGCCGTGGGCCTTGCGGTTCTTGACGTGATTGCAGCGGATCGCGCTTACCGCCGGGCAAAGGCGATGAAACTGGGAACTGAGGTTGACCTTACCTTGTAAGCAGGATGTCGTCATGCGGCCCTCCCTGGGCTACGAAGCCGGTTTGCAGCTCGCCCGCCAGGCTCATGAAACGATGCCGGGGAGCTGTGACGAGAGCAGAGCGTCGCTTTCAGACGGGAAGCGTTCTATCATCTGCCCGAGAATCGGTTTTGCGAAAGGTGGCCATCTTGAAATCGTCACTGTACAGGAGATCCAGGGGCCATTGTGAGCAAATCCAGTTGAGGGTCGCTGCACTGTAGAAGGTGATGTGCGTGGGGTCGCGATGGTACCACCAGCTGGTGAAGGCATCCCGGCCGGGATGAAGATGGGTCATGACCGCCAGGATTCCGTCTTCACGGATCATCCGGCAAAGTCTTGTGAGGACCTCGGCTGGCTGGGAAAGATGCTCGAACACCTCGGTTGAGGTCACAAGGTCGTAGCTGGGGTTCAGGCGGCTTTCATCGGGGAAGAAATAGGGATCATAGAGGTCGGTGATGAATCCGTGTTTTTCGAGGAGGCCAGCCAGGACCGGGCCCGGGCCGCAGCCGAATTCCAGGGCTCGCCCACCGCAGGAGAAGGGCAGAACGGCCTTTTCCAGGAAATCTTCGAACATGCTGACATAGCCGACGTTGTCGGGTGAGTTATCGTGCTCGAGATATCGGGTCTGTTCCTCGGAAGGACTGAGATGACCCTCTTTCCCCGTTGAGATCAGGTCGCACCTGTCGCAGTGAAAGTAGGGACCTCCGACCGGGAGTGCCAGGTGCAGCGGGTTAAGCCGGCTGCCGCAAAGCGGACAGTGACCATGGTCCTGTTTTGGGTCCGGGATATCAAGCATACGACTCCTCCCATCGTAGGGGTTGATGTCAGTCTATCCGTATTGTAGCAAGTTGGGGTTCTTCGTGAAACGGGGAGACGATGAAGTCACGAGTCGCGTTGGGGTGAGCGGTGGCCTGACGGGCAGTTTGTGTCGACCTCATTCCATCAGACCACCACAATTCGTTGCCAATCAGCTGTGGGTGTCTACGCTCGATTCAGGTCAGGCGTCCGGTCGGACATCGACGTTGGTTCGAGCAAAGAGAAACCACAGGTTGTACAGAAGCACCACGGCTCCGATGATAGCGCTGTTGACCATCAGGTTTCTCGTGTCGAAGATATTCAGATAGGGCGAAATTATCAGCCAAGCTCCGGCAATTATGTGGATCACGTGGAACGTCGTCACTACACATCACCTCTTCCTGATTTGTGGCATACCTTCACGTGTTAGCCATGCTCAATGTGCCGCTAATCTATACATCAAGGGACAAACATTCTGATGTCCCCCGAATAAGGATGTATCGGACATTGAGGACCCGTTCTAGTTGGCTACACAGATGGAGCTGCGCCTCCTGAAACGGGGCACTGTATTGTTGCGGAGGCGACGACACAATTGGCAACTCCTGAAAACAGGCCTGATCTGCCCTGAAAGGAGACATCCAAGGAGATGGTCATCTGCCATCAAGATCTACCACCTTGTCTGAGGCCCGGTAACAGGCCGCCTCCAGGGGGCGACATCTATGTCCAATGCGTTGTACTAGGAATGGGGCCGAGACATCTTAATTTGCGCCGCAGAGCATTCTTGCAACGTGGCGCAACCTCCGATCATGGATGTGTATTGCGTTAGGATAACGGGGCCGGACCAGTAGATTGATGGTCAAGCGTGGCAGTGACTGCCTATACTCTGTTGGAACTTATAGGATTGATTTGCGTCACTAAGAGCATCAGGAGGCGGGTACTGTGGATTCATTGATCCTCTGCAGCCATTGTGGAAGACGAATACGCCGAGCTGATGACCTGGTAACTACCCTGGTTCTATTCGGCATTTCCCCTTTTCACAGTGCGTGTTATTCGAAAGTACTCCGAGGGTGGGAGACGTTGTGGGTCAGCAATGAGCCTGTCAATGGTGTTGCGGGTACCCTCGTGGCTGGTCTCTCGCTGCTGCTCAGCCTGGTAGTTCTGGTCGGGCCGTTTAGCTTCTTTTTATTTCTTCTCCTGCTCGTTCCCCCAGCAATGAGACTGTATTCGTGGCTCGCTTTTGAGCGACACCTGCAAGAGGATTAAGATATGACCTATGAGAACGCAAGATGCTCTCTCAAACTGGATCTATTGACCCAGATTCCGGGGTGATGTAACATGTATGTTGCAATTGAATCTTCGGGCGTGTAGCTCAGCTGGGAGAGCGCTAGAATCGCACTCTAGAGGCCAGGGGTTCGAGCCCCCTCACGTCCACACGCGATGAAGCCCCATTCCTCCTTACAGTAATGGGGCTTCTCTTTTACCTCCACACCATCTTTCACGACCTGCGACCAAATCACTTGCCAAGACGCGATCCAGTAGCTTCTCTAGTTCAAACGAGCGTCTACGATCAGCGCCTGCCGGTCAAAGCTCCTTTACGCTTCCGGCTCGAACAATGAGCCAGGTCTCCCAATTTCATACTCCTCGTAGGCAGAGACCTGTTGGTAAACACAGCCTGCCTCTCCTGTCTATCGCACAGTCCGCGGCTTCTCTAAGGACGCTACATCCGCCTCGACTGACCTCGGCCCAATGTCAAGGATGTCCGGCAGCCGATGAAAACTCAGATCCCTCAGCGCCGGAGCCAGTTCATATCGGACCCTCAACGTCAATCCACGATGATCGAGGGTCATCTCTTGAGAAGACACGACGAGGTAGCCGTCTTTGAACTCAAGTTCGCCCTCCAACTCATAGATCCTCGGGTCGAGAAGGTAGGTGAGATTCCAACCATCACGCATCACGTAGATGGTCATGATAACACCTCCGGCAAGGAGTATGATCAACAATCGCTTCGTCCAGGGCTTCAAGGAACCTCTCCTTCCATCCAACGATGATTTAGTTGTCTGTTCGTTTTCGTGCGTCGTGCCGTGAGCGAGTGCCTCTCATGCGACCCAGTCCTCAGGTCAGCAGCGATGCTAAAATGCGATCGGGGTCGACAGAGCAGAGCAGTCGCTTCTGTTGAGGGTGCCGGCTGCCCCCCGGGAACGGTTCATCCATGCGTGCAGTGGGGAGATTTGATACTCTTTCCCTGGAGGAGCTCCTCAACGGTCAGGACCTGGATCCGGGGATAGCGCTTTCCCCGGGCCGGGGCGGCCTCGTAGTGGCTGGCTTTTTCGGCAGGGTCAGCTACTGCGGGACCGGGCTTTCCCAAGCTGATGATGACACCCATATCCATTCCTTCCCGGTTGAGAGTATCCTCGAGGGCGCCGAGCTCCCCCGGGGTCACCTGTCTGCGGAGGACCCGGACGATGACGTTATGGGGTTCTCCCGCACCGGGATTCTGGAACGTGATAAGACCATCCATGGTGCAGGTATCCCCGCCTATAGGTCTGGCTTCGACGAGGCCAAGAGCCCAAAGGTCAAACCCCAGTGGGCTGTCCTCAGCGAGCGACTGGGCACTGGAGACCTCCTCGGGTGCCCCCTGCAGCCGGTATGGACCGAGGTCCGATCCGAAGGTGCTCGCCAGGCGATAGCGCGTGAGCGTGATGGCAAGATGGGCAGAATCCACACCAATCCATCTGCGGTTGAGTCTCTCGGACATGGCGAGTGTTGTTCCACATCCGCAGAAGGGGTCCACCACGAGATCACCAGGTCTGCTGTCGGCCTTGATAATTCGCTCCAACAAGGCCTCGGGTTTTTGAGTGGGATACCCCATCTTCTCTCGCGAGGCCGCGGCAAGGCCAAGGGAGGGGATGTCATCCCAGACGTCAGCCAGTTTCTTTTTTCTCACCACGAGGCCCTCTTCATTCTGCTCCAGGAAATACTTCACCCGGCGTTTTCCCGTCCGTGTCCTGCGTATTCGTCCATCTTGTTCGAGCTTGATGAGGCTCTGCTCAGAGTAGTCTCCGGTGGGAGTATCGTAGTACCATCGACCCTCTTCGTCCTGTCGGTACCGATTCTTTCGGGCTTCAGCTTCTGTCATGGGTGTCTCGAGGTACAGGCCTTCGGCCGTCACATCGACTCGGCCTGGATCCCTGGCATAGCGGAGGATGACGTCGTGCCGGGTGGCAAAGCGCGTGGGACTGGGGGATTGGGGACCCTCATACTTCCATATAATCTCGTTGAGAAATCCCTGCGGACCAAGGATGGCATCGAGAAGTATCTTGATATAATGGCTCGCCGTCGGATCACAATGAAGGTATAGGGTGCCGGTCGGTTTGAGAATGCGGCGTATTTCCAGCAATCGCAGGGCTATCATGAGCAAGTAGGCTGACATATCGTCGGGGCCGGGAAGACGCAATAATGCTTCGATCAGTTCAATGATCGGTTCCTCGCCACGCGCAACGAGCTCGTCGTAGGTTCCTTCGCTGTAGACGTCCCATTCCCAGTTGTCATCGAACGCCTCGATCAGCGCTCCACCAGTTCCGCTGATTGGCTTTAGCCGTACCTGGTAGACCGTCTTCGAGTTGAACGGCGGATCAAGATAGACCAGATCGGCGGACCCATCACGAATACAGTCGCGCATGATGTGCAGGTTGTCCCCGATGTACAGCTGGTTCTGCCAGTTGTCATGCATGAGTGGTCACCTCGAATTGGGGCAGGTGGCACTTGGACTCTACCTATGCCTGAGAAGCCCCTATCATCCTATCACAGTGTGAACTACTGACAGAACGGCACCGGGGCATCGACACCGCTCGTAACGGGACATCCGTTGACACAGGGGACATGTAATTGTTAATATTTGTCATGACGGCGCTTTCCAGTAACTGTAACCTGTCTGCGCATTGCCAAATGACCTGGTGGGGGGTGGAGTCAATGACGGTTACCGATGAGATGATTGAATCTGCGCTGAAGAGCATCGATGGCATCGCTCGTGGGATTGCAGGTCTGGACCCCCAGGAAGTCAGGTCCATTGCGAACGAGGCCGTGCTCGAGCTGAGAGACGCCTATGATCCAGCAAGGGGAAGGTTCCAGGACTTCGCCTTTCAATGCATCAGGCGAGTGCTCTGGCGGCAGGCGAGACGCTCTCAAAGAGAGGTGCCCGTGGACCCAGCAGGTCCTGGAATGGACCATTGCGCAATAGGCCGCACAGGGGTGGATGCAGGCCTCAATGAGGTTGAGGCCCGCATGCTGTGGAACCAGATGGTCCAATGCGTACTCCTCACACACAGAGAGGGTGAGGCCCTGCGGGCGTTGAGAAAGTGGGTTTGGGACCATGACCGCTCCGACTGGGATTCCATGCCGTATCATGTGCGGTCGAGGCTGAGGAAAAAACTGCGGCAATACATAAGATCCCGGACGTGACGGATGGAGATGGCGTAGGTGCGGACTCCTTGGGTGTGTTTCCAGCAGATGCCCTCTGAACCTACTTGAACACCCTTCTGCTGACGCCAACTGAATCTAGAGATAACGCTCCCGCGTTCGAGGGTTGGGGGAGCATCCGGGCGACCGGATGGGCAAGATCGATGACCTTCTGCTCTGAGCTGTCAGGCAGGTAGGCGGCCCTCGTCCTACAGCCTCCCCGACTGTACGGGCATCTCGGTGCGAGTCAGGCAAGCATCCGTCATCGGTTCAACAGCAGGGGAGGAAAGAGAGCATGAGTACCGGACGTCCACCGCTATTGTGCCTTCTCTCGCAGAAACACGCGTCTCTAGGTCCTAGTCGATCACAGATTCTTCAGTGGCCGCAAGGTTCCCTGCAAGGTTATGGGTGGTAATTGCCTATTTATGGATGGCAACAGGCGGAAGAAGGAGGTGGAGGGAAAATGAGAAGAAAGAGTAAACGCAAAGGTTTCAGCCTCGTGGAGCTCGTGGTATCGGTTGCGATCATGGGCGTCCTTGCCTCTATAGTCGTTGGTGTGGTCCCAGCTACTACAGAGCGGGCGCGGTCCGCTTCCTTTTCGACCACCCTTGCGACGCTTCAGAGCGCGGTGGACCAGTTTTATGCTGGGTCAAACCAGTTCCCCGTCGCCGATGGCCTGATCGCTGTTGATACAGCAGCAGCAATCGATTACCAGCGGATGGACACTCCGGAAGGCTCCATGTTTGTGGGGGGGTTCCTGCAGTTTGAGCCAAACACCGACCCTGTGACAATGGGCCTGATTGCCGAGGAGGGTGACATCGTCTACTACGTGAGCTACACCGGCCGTGTCTTTGCTACCCAGGGAGCTAGCAGTACCGTATACACACAGGAAGACGTCTCAGGGAGCCTGACCCTGGAGGCACTGGGACTCACCATCGTAGAGTAGGCGGGGAAAAACTCTGGAGAGAGTAAGTGGGCCTGAAAATGAAAATCCGGTGCTGACTGCCCATTTCTCCTCGCCCCAGAACAACAACGAATGCACCAGGGAGGTTGTGGATCCATGACGTACAGGGCCAGGCCGTGCAGCAGAGACGCGCTTACGCTGACGGCTGTGAAACTCAAAAAAACAACGGAATCCACATCGGGCAGAGACAGGTTTCACGCGACCCTGAACTCCCTGGTGCAGTATCTACAAAAGGACAACACGATCCACACCGCCTCACTGGTGATCTTGTTCCGCCAGATGGCTGCTGCCGCGAGGATGAATGTACCGGTATCTGACGTGCTGCAGGTACAGGCGGCCGGTATCAGGAAGGGGCGTGCCGTTCTCTTGGATGTGCAGAGAAGAATCCACGACGGCGTTGGAATCGCCGATGCCCTCGCTGTTCATCCGGGGATCTTCAGCCCCGTAGTGGTGCAGCTCGTTCGGGCGGGTGAGCACACGGGGATGATGAGTGATGCCTTTCTCCGTTGTGCCTCCCAATTGAGATCTGAGGCCAAGACGAAGCAGAGAATCAGGGCGGCTGTTCTGTACCCTCTCCTGGTACTTCTCATTGCGGCGTTGGGTGGGATCTACCTGTGCCTCAGGGTGCTTCCTGCGATAGCAGGGATGTTCGACCACATGCAGTTGGACCTGCCTCCTGTCACGAGGTTCATCCTGGCGAATTCGCAAGCCATCTCTGCCCATGTGCCGGCGGTTCTGATCTTCATCATGGTAATCGTGGGTTGTACCATCTGCCTTGTCAGGACCCCCCGGGGGCAAATCCTTTTACACCGGGCATTGCTGAACCTTCCGGTTCTGCGCAACGTTACACAACATACGGTTGCAAGCCGGTTCGCACATACACTGGCGGATGGTTTCGCTTCAAGGGTGCCTCTGGCAGAAGCGCTGCAACTCGCAGCAGGATCAACAGGGAACCCCTACATCGTTCACCGATTGGCCGCGGCGATCCCACAGATCAAAGCGGGAGAGGATCTTGCCGAGGTGTTGCACGAGACACAAACCTTACCCGACATGCTGATCCGTGCCCTGAACATCAGTGAGAGGACCGCCTCGCTGGAGGAGGTATTGAGGGAAGCAGCCGCACTTTACGCACACCATGCCAGGGAGTCGCTCCGAAGCGCTACCTCGTTGATCGAGCCCCTGATGGTCATATGTGCGGCAGCGGTGATCGGCATCATCGCTTATGCTGTGGTTCTGCCTATGTACAGTGCTATCGGGGGATTGGGTTGAACAGAGGGAGGACACCGGATGAATGGTAGACATGAAACGGGAGGCAGTGGGTTGCTGTGTCCACGGAGGGGTGCTCGGCATCATGAGCAGCCTCAAACGAGGATGACCGGTTCCCCGGCGGGATCTGATGAGGAGGTGGCGGACCTGCGTCTACTGCACCTGGTGCCGGAAACTCTCGCTCGCAGGTACCGGGTGGCTCCACTGCGGATGGATCACGATGGCGCTTTGGAGATGATCACCCCCAGGCCCGATCTGCAGACCGAACGATTGCTTGCCCTGACAAGCGGAGTACCGGTGAGGCTGCGCGCCGGCCCCACCGAGGCAGTCGAAAGAATCCTGGCATGCTACGGTCGCATCGCCGCTATATCCGCGGGGGACAGGCAGAGTGCGGATCAGAGGGGGTGGGCGCCAGGGGCTTTAGATGCCATCATCACCGGGGCTCGGCGTGCGAGGGCCTCTGATGTGCATCTGCAGCCTGGGAGCGAGGAGGTCATCGTGCGATATCGAATCGACGGCGTTCTGCATGATGCTGGCAGTTTCCCGGCTGCTCAGCACCGCACCGTATTGAACAGAATCAGGGTCCTGGCCGGGATCAGTCTGGCCGATTGCGCCGATCCCCAGAGTGGGCAGATCACCTTCGCTGGCCCCCAGGAAGATGAGGTGGATCTCCGTGTTTCGGTTATGCCTGGCACAGGGGGACCGAAGGTCGTCCTGCGGATCCTCGATCGATCGCTGCTGCAGCACAGTTTGGAGGACCTGGGATTCACCAGTGAGGCCCTCGGGCGGTACCAGAGAAGCATCGTCAGCAAGCCCTACGGGATGGTGTTGATCGCCGGGCCCACGGGTTCCGGCAAAACCACAACCCTGTACAATACGGTCCGGGAGATGGACCGGGTATCTGCCAATATCGTCACGCTGGAGGATCCTGTGGAATATGCCCTCCCTCGTACCACCCAGGTGCAGGTGGACAACCGGGGTGGGCTCAGTTTTGCCTCAGCACTGAGTTCATGCCTCCGGCAAGACCCCGATGTCATCATCGTGGGTGAAATTCGCGACCCAGAGACGGCAACGGTCGCCCTTCAGGCGGCCCTGACCGGGCACAAGGTGTTCTCCTCCATTCACGCCATGGACGCCATATCGGCACTGTATCGTCTCCTGGAAATGGGGGTGGAGCCGTATCTTCTTCCCGATGCAGTGTCCGGTGTGGTTGCCCAGCGTCTAATGAGAAGGGTGTGTCCCGAATGCCGCGAAGAATGCGTTCCTCATAACGAGGAACATCAGATATTCCGCAAGGCTGGTTTCTCCGGCGAGATGCCGCGAACCCTCGTTCGTAGGACCTCGGGCTGCTACGCCTGTGCAGGGACGGGCTATGCGGGTCGCACTGGGATCTTCGAGGTCTTACCCCTGAACCGCGAGATCGGTTCGTTGATCGCTGGGGGCGCCTCCCGTCCGAATGCCCTCCGGCGGGTGGTCGATCACGGGCTCGAAACCCTGTTGGGAGCAGCACTGCAGAAGGTGGTCAGCGGGGTGACCAGCATGGAAGAAGTGATGCGGGTGATCCATGGCTAATTCCCACATCATCGCGACGGCCGAGAGATCCAGATTCTGTTTTCTGGTCGTCACTACATGGAGGAAACGGCCCCTCTTTTCACACGAGGTTGAGCTGCGCCCTGTTGATGAGGCCCTGGATCGCCTTCTTCAAGACATCAAATCTCGGGGGCACAAACCAAGATCCATCCTGTGGCTTCTTTCTCCCGATCGATATTTCGATCAGGTAATCTCCCTCCCACCCACTTCGCGACGACATCTTGGAGCGGTCGTGCAACGCCATCTGGAAGAAGGTCTGAACCCAGATGACCAGAGATTCTTGGTGCGGTGGCTTGAAGTAAGCAGAACAGCCGAGGAGGTCAGGGTCTATGCCTCGGCAACCCGACGGGAGACGGTTGGGAAATTGGTCAGGGCAGGCTCGAATCGGAAGCTCACCACCAGCGGCATCTTTGGTGTAACGGTGGGTCTCAGCGCTGCAGCCCGAGATGGAGTTGCTGTGCACACGGACGGTGACCGTGCGCTCATGCTCAGCGCTGCAAGGGGCCTGCCTGTACGGATTCGTCATGTGCGGCTCAACGGGGCATCTGCCCTCGCAGGATCTCTTCGCAGGGAAATGAGGTTCCGGGTGGGGGAGACGGAGAGGAAGGTCGTGGTCGCCGGAGACGCCGAAGATCCAAAGCTGGTCGGCGCTCTCGCCCATCGTGGCTTTGCTGCATCTGCCCTCACCGGGTTACCAGCTAACCTCCTTCGAATCCCTTCCGATCTGAGTTTCGCCCCTGTCAACACCATCTCACCGAAGTGGCTCGCGCTGGGTCTGGCCCTCGCCGTCGGATTACAGAGTCAGGTGCTCGTGCACGTCCAACAAAACGCTGAAAACCTCACCCATGATGACCTGCAGGCGCTGGAATCCGAGAGGGCTTCGAAGGAGGCGGAGATGGCTGCAGGTTGGCGCGAAGTCGAGGAGATCCGGCAGCAAACGGAACGCGTGAGACAGACCTTCAAAACAACGGCCTCCCGCCCCGACTGGACGCAACTCCATCAAATCTTGAGCGACCACAGTGACGATATTGCCGTGCACAACCTGTCCGCCCAACACGTATCGGACGGCCTCTGGATGATCCATATGTCAGCGACGGCCCTGTCCCTGCCTGCGGTGCCGGAATTCGAGAGATGGCTTCGAGAGGTCTTCGATTCGCCGACCCTGGAGTCCCTGTCGGTCACAGGAGACGGGGACGTTTTGTTTGCCATGAAGATGAGGTGGCATGAATGAAGGGTCGCAGGCTGATACAGATCATTGTCGTTGCCTTTGTGCTCGCACAGTGCGGCCTCGGTTGGGCCTTCTATAGGGTGGTAGAGGCGAGGGGTGAGACCGTGGAAGGCCTGCCATATGATACAGCAACTGCGTTGGGAAACAGCCAGCAGTTGGAGGAGACGTGCCCTTCTGACGAGATCGAGGAAGCCCGTCGCGAGGCGCAGAGGGAGTTTGAACAGGTCACGGGCCAACTACCCGAGCGCGTGACCACTGGGGAAATGGTTGAGCAATTGGAGCATGCAAGCAGTACGACCGGTTGCAAGCTTCGCAACGTCACCGTGGGAGACGTTCAGGAGTGCTGTTCCCTGGCGGTCATCTCGCTGCAGATGTCCATCATTGCTCCCGATACTCCCACCTTACTGCGTTTTGTGCAGTACGTTGAAGATGGGGAGCTAAATATGTTTGTGGAGCTATCACAGTTGGCATTCTTCTCGGAGCACCGCACCGTGACTCTGTCTGTGCAGGTTCTAAGTCTGTCAGGAACTGAAAGCCCGTGAGTAACCGCACAGGCGTGATCC
>PXCI01000261.1 GCA_003566675.1 Clostridia bacterium | reverse complement strand
TGGCCGTATCCAGGACCTGCTCAAGCTCCTCGCGTGTAAAATCCGTCAATGCAACATAATCCCGACCCTTCAATGAAACCGCCATCAATCCACGCTCCCTTCGAAAATGAACCCCGACGGACGATCACACCCCACCGATGAGACGCAGCTTTGCAGACCTGCCGCGTCTTGTTATTGCCGCCCGTCTTACTCGCATTATATGCACTCTTTGAATATATTCGCTCTGTCGAATGAAGACTCCTCCCAATTGAGGAAATTGCCCGGAAGGAGTCAGCAGAAGAGACAGAGAGAGCCTATCGGCTGCTCTGTGCGACATTCAGCAGGATCGGCCGAGTATCGAACGGGCCATTAGGTAACCGTGACGTCCTCACACGGATAACGGGCATTGAGAAGGGAAAACCTCTTTGCAAACCTGCTCAAACCCCTCGCGTGTAAAGACCGCCAACGCGGCATCACCCGGCCCTTCAATGAAACCACTATCCCTTCACGGTCCCTGGACAATCTCGAGGACAAATGGGTGCACCCGCGCGGATGAGGTCCGGCGGCCACACCCAATTGCGGCCTGCTTTACCCAAATTGTGCACTGTGGAATGCCCTCTGTGGGATACTAACTCCTCCTCATCACGAAAACGGCCCTGAAGGAGTCAATAGAGAATATGGAGCGGAGCCAAGCCCCTGCTTCTACGAACACAGCAGGATCTGCCGAGCACCGAACGGGTCAGGAGAGCACTTCCGACCTCTTCATGTTAATGGCAGCTCGATAGATGTCCAGTAGTCGGTCGGTCAGGCTGGTCATAGAGTACTCAGCGGCCTTGTTGACCCCGTTTTCCGAGACGGCCCGGTACCAGTTGTCATCAACGAGTAATCGCCTCACTGCACAGGAGAAATCCGCGACAGAATTGGCCGTCAGGACACCGTCTCTTTCGTTATGTATGATCTCACGGGAGCTCGGCGAGGACAGGGCCACGACTGGCAGGCCAGCTGCCATGGACTCTACCACCACCAGGCCCTGGGTTTCTGTGATCGACGGAAAACAAAACACGTCCGAAATGCAGTACCACCTGACCACCTCATCAAAGCTCCGCTTCCCTGCAAGATGAACGCGATCCTCCAGCCCCATTTGCTGCACCGACTGCGATATGTCCTGTCGGGCGGGTCCATCTCCCAACACGACCAGATGCGCATCCAGGTCGTCCCCGAGCTCAGCTATCACATCCAGCAGGAACCCGACGTTCTTCTGTGGATCAAGGCGCCCGACAAACAGTAGAATCCGGCAATCATCACCAATCCCCAGGGGACGGCACAGATCCGCCCGGACCTTCCGCTGATCTCCCAACACGCTCCGTCGCAGAATCTCCACCTGGTCGACATCAACACCGGAAGGCAGGATCTCGATCTGCCCGTCAACACCCCATCTTCGGAGGGTTCGCCTGACAAAATGAGAGGGAGCCAGAATCACATCACAGAAGGAGCAAAACTCTGCCACGTACTCCTGGATCACATCTGCCGCCAGATCAGACACCAGCGGAACGTAGTCCGAGTACCGCGGATAGATACTGTGGCAGGTGAATATAAGGGGCAACCTTCTCTTCTCCGCCAGACGCGCCCCTACGCGCCCGACGATGAAGGGAGAATGAGCATGGACCACATCAACATCCCGGTCAATCTTGCCACCAACGGTGAGGTGGCCCTCGGCCAGCAGCGGTGTACCAATTCGCAGACCATCGAACCCGGGCACCGAGATCGATGGCAGCTCGTGAACATCTTCATGGGGCTCATCTTTCCACGGTGGCGTCCAGTGTCCGGGAACCACCAGCGCCACCTCGTGGCCACATTCTCTCAAGGAAACCGTGAAACGATCCATGGCAGCGATGACCCCGCTGATATAGGGATGATAAGTGTCATTGAAGAACGCGATCTTCACCTGAGAAGCGCCTCCCAACTTTGATCCAGCCTTGCCAACCAATCTTACAACATCGACAGCAGTACTGCCTATGACTACCTATCTAAGTATGTTCTATGTCCGCGGTCTCAATCCTCTGCCACCCAATCTCCTATATCACACACATTCGCCGTCTGAACACGCCGGACTTGCGGCAGTTGTCGAAAAACAGACCCACAGGTCGTCATAAAGGCACACTGGGTGAGTTCGATTTAGCAAGTTTATCATGGTATACTGTTTGGAAGGAGACATCCGTGGTACCCTTACGATCTGTTCAATCAGGATTTCCATACGCAGAGATTCCAGATGGCACATTGCCTGAGGATATCACAAAGCAGATGATGGTGTCGGAAGATGCCCTTTTTCAAAGAGAATCCGAAGGACACATCAAGTGCACGTGTTTTCGAGACATACTCGGGCAACTTGCACTCAGGAGGTGCGATCGTTGAGCGAAAACGCAGGGGACAGTTTCCTGCTTACCGGTGAGGATCTCAATAACATCGGGGTTGAACTTGGCATTGTGTACACGGATATACGAACTCCAGTGGTGATGCTCGACTGCCCGGACAGAGAGACGGAATCGTCGTTGATCCGGCTGTTGGAGGCCACCCAGGATGGGCAGCGCACCTTCACCCACGGCGTACCCACCTATTTCGGTGACCAGAGAATCCAGGTTACGTTGAGCCCCGGGACAAGCGACGACCTGATCCTGGTCGAGCTGTACCCCCTCGCCTCACCGGGCCACCTCACCGTGCCCTTCATCTTTCGCGACCTGGCCAGTAGGGAATCCCTCAACACCTTCAGGGACATCTTCGCAGTGGCCGGACACTACCACCTGATCACGGGGCGCCTGGGAAAACCCAGTCTCAAGAAGATGTCCCTGATCAAATACGCCCTCGGCGGTCTCAACAGAGTCTAACCGCTTACAGCAGGGCGATGCCGAGGAGAACTCCAACGACAATGCCAAAGGTGGCCAGGTGACCCGTGCTCCTCCTCTGTGCGCCCGGTATCAGCTCGTGGCAGACAATATACAGCATCGCACCGGCAGCAAAGCCGAGGCCCATCCCCAGGAACATGCCGGAGATGGTCCCGATCCATCCGCCCAACAGCGATCCAAGCCCCATGGGCACGCCTGCGAGCAAGGTGTATCCCCATACCCTCAAGGGCGGTATGTTACCAGCCGACAGCGGAATCGCCATCGCCATCCCCTCGGGAAGATTGTGCAGCGCAAGCACGACAGCGATGCTGAAGCCCACCTGGGCATCGAAAACGTAGCTGGTTCCAATGGCCAATCCCTCGGGAAAGTTGTGAAGGGCAATGCCCAACCCTAACAGGAGACCGCTCCTGACGAGGGCATTTTCGTGCCTGGTGTTGTTGACGTTGGCAGTCAGATGGATGTGCGGAAGCACCCGGTCCAAAGATATCATGAGCAGAACCCCGAAGACCACGCCGAGCATCCCCGGCCCAAATCCGCCGTCTTCCAGGGCCTCCGGAATCAACTCGTGAAAGATGACTGCCAGCATGACACCGGCGGAGAACCCCAGCATGACGCCCAGGGGCATTTTTGCCCGCCTGTGAGTGACAACTGCGATCAACCCCCCGGTCCCGGTTCCAACCACGCCCGCAACAAGACCCAACAAGGTAACGTGCATCAGATCCAAATTAATCGCCTCCTGGCTATATGAATGATTGCGACTGACACCAGTGTATTGCAATTGATAATCTTTTTCAACTGGGAATTGTCCCTGGCAACCCATTGATGATACCCTCTGATGTGAGGGGAAGGGGAAACTCACATGGACTCATCATCAACCACACTTGGGCTGCGATTCTGCTCTCTATCCAGTTCCAGCTGCCACGGCAATGCTTACCTGGTCCGTGCAGGGAACACGACGATTCTGGTAGACTACGGCGTTCCCCTACGACGCATGGAGCGCCTTCTGGCCGACCTTGCCGTTGATCCCTTCGACATCGATGCGATCTTCATCACCCACGAACACAGCGACCACAGCCGCGCCCTGAAGATCAAGTACCCCTTCCACCTCCGCTACGGCATTGACCGCCTGTTCAGTGCCCCCCTGACGTGGAACAGGATGGGGATTCCAGCAGAGCCTCCCCACCACCCCCTGGACCCCAATGAGACCGTCCGGGTGAGGGATCTCAGGGTCACAGGTCTCAGCAAGTCCCACGATGCCGTACAGCCCCTGGGCTACCGGATCGCCTATGAGGATGAAGTGCTTGCGGTGGTGACCGACCTCGGCACCGTCGACCCGGAGATGATCTCAACCCTACGCGGAAGTACCTACCTGGTGTTCGAGAGCAATTACGACGTGCAGATGGAGGAAGAATCCGGCCGACCCACTTCGCTCATACAGCGTGTCATCGGCGACCTGGGCCACCTGTCAAATGACCAGGCAGGAGCGTCGCTGAAGCGCATTGCCGATTCGAGGACGCGCGCCATACTCCTCGCCCATCTCAGCCTCGACTGCAACACCCCGGAGCTGGCAACAGAGACCGTTACCCGATCCCTGCGAGAAACCCCATACACCCCCGACGTACTTGCCGCCCCTTCCGACCGCCCCAGCCCATGGCTGGGACTATGCAGTGCGCCCGCCACTACACGCGGGGCAAGCCCCGGTGCTCCGTGGGGCCGTATCGGCCGGCAATGGGTTGGAGCGAGTCCGCGGCGTGCTTGGTATGCTACGCCCTGCCAAAGCCACGCCTCTTCAACCCGGCCCCTGCCACAGCAGGCGCTCACCATCCCAGTCCACCACCTGGTCATGATCACGCACCCGCTGCCAACTGAAATCGGCGATGAGCGCAGCGGCTGGCAGCGGGTCGGGGTGGGCGCGCAGACCGGCGACCCAGGCCAGAAAGCCGACCAGTTGCGCGGGGCTCATGGCCTGACGCAGAGTGTCGCCACCCACCGCGCCATGGAACTTGGCCAATTTGCCGCCACGCGGTTCCAGCAGCAGCAGATGATGGCG
>PXCI01000207.1 GCA_003566675.1 Clostridia bacterium | reverse complement strand
GGCTATTCGTAGTGTGCCGGTTGTTCCAGAGCCTGAATTGCATAGTAACACGATGTTGAGCCATTTTCGCTGTAGATGAAGGCCTGCTGCAGGGGGCATCATGAGGTTGTTGATCGTGATGCTGGTGATCGGACTGGATCTTGGAAGAAAGAGCAGACATCAGGCCAGTCGTGTTGGATGATATGCAGAGGCAGGTGCTCTCACGACAGGTGGCCTCTACCGCAGCGGATCTGGAGCACCTGTTGGCAGCTGCACGGAGGCACAGCCGCGGTGGTGAGATCCACGTGGTCATGGAGGCCACGGGGATGGCCTGGCTGGTGCCCACGGAGTTCTTCAGAAGCGCCGAGTGTCGGGTCTATCGGGTGAAGGCGGACAAGGCCGCCGACTTCCGGCGGTACCTCTCCAAGCACACCAAGACGGACGAGGTGGACGCTGCCAGCATGGCCAGGATGCGCTTCGTAGAACCAGATGCCCTGGAGGAGGTTCACCTCAGGGATCGGAATCGCTTCGCGCTCAAGCAGCTCATCAAGCAGCGGGAGGACTTCCTCGAGGATGCGGTCCGGTACAAGAACCGCCTCAAGGACCTCCTCGACGCCTACATACCCGGGCTGAGCGGTCTGTCGAATCGGCTGGTGGAGAAGCGAAAGTTCCGATCAGTGCTGGAGAAGCTGCTTAACCTGCCCTGGGTGCAGACCATGGGTAGAAAGCGGTTTCACCGCTACGTCGGTCGGCGGGATGCGGACCTGAAGGAGGGAGACATCGACCGCATCTACGACGTCTGCATAGACAGTCTGGCATTGCACGATGAGGCGCATGTGGACTTTGATGTCCTGCAGGGCCAGACGATTAACTACGCAGAGGCGGTGGCCTTCGCCGAGGCGAAAGTGGATGAGCTGACCCAAAAGATCGAGGCTGCCTACAGGATCACCGACACTGACCAGGTCCTGAAGAGCATTCCCGGGGTGGGCAAGCTGACCGCCGCCTATGCGGAGACCTACCTGGCACCCATAGAGCGATTTCCTGATGAAAAAAGCGTGGACAGTTGGGCGGGGGTGATACCCCTGACATCGGCGTCCGGGCAGGTTCAGAGAAAAGGCCTGAGGATGAGCAAGGCGGGACCACCGGCCCTGCGGCGGGTGCTGTATCTGGCCGCGGATGTTGCCCGTCGCGATGATCCCCAGTTGGCTGCGGTGTACCGTCGGGAGATGGTGGATAAGGGTAACCCCCACACCAAGGCCGTGGTGGCCTGTATGAGGCGACTGCTGCACCCTATCGTCAGATTGATGAGGGACCGAAAGTTGTATGAACTGCGGGACCCGGAAGGCGACCCGGTGGACAAGCACACAGCCAGGCAGATGATTTCAACGGAGCTACACGTACCCCCTGAAATAAGGAGGAGGTTAACACAGCGGAGAGAGGCCAGCTGACGAATGCCGTCAGAGGCAGTCCAGAAGGACTCCTCAGCGTTCGTTGAGCTGACCTCTCGTACAGGTAGCGTAACTGGACATGCAGCTGGCCGTCAAGGAGAACATGGGGACTGCGAAAAAGGGGGTTGAAATCACTTAGGCAATCTGCTAGTTGATTCCCTTGCGACGAGGCGCTTCTTGAAGACTGCATGTATCACCAGATAATGCCGGAGAAGGCTAACATGCCACCTCTGCCTCCGCAGAGGGCGATGTCATGTACGGAGCAACAAGGAATGTGGATTCCGTCGGCGAAAGACTACGAGTCATTTGGAAAGGAGAATCAAGAATGAGCGTAGACTGGTACGAGAAACTGCAGGTCAGGAAGATCATCAACGCAGTTGGCACTTCAACCAACGTGGGAGGTAGCCTCATGCCGCCAGAGGTCCTGCAGGCCATGGAACGGGCGGCACAGCATTTCGTGGATCTCAGGGAGCTCCAGCAGAAGGCCGGAGACCACATTGCCCGTCTCACCCAGAATGAAGCCTGCTACATCAGTGCCGGAAGCTCTTCAGGTCTCCTGCTGGCCGCATGTGCCTGCATGACCGGAAATGACCTGGATAACATACGCAGGCTTCCCGACACGACGGGCATGCCCAATGAGTTCCTCGTTCACCGGACCCACATGAACCCCTACGACCGCATCATTCCCGTCTCTGGTGCCCGTATCGTGGAGTTCGGCTATGCGCGACGCACAGACCCATGGCAACTGGAGGCAGCCATTACCGAGAATACAGCGGGTATCTTCTACTTCCTGTACCGGGGGGGTTGGCGACATGAGCACTCGGCCCTCACCCTGGAACAGACCATTGAAATCGCCCACCGTCATGACCTCAAGGTGATCGTCGACGCTGCGGGCCAACTGCCACCGCCCGAAAACCTCAGCAAGTTCACCCAGATGGGGGCGGACCTGGTCGTCTTCTCCGGCGGCAAGGCCTTGAAAGGACCCCAGAGCAGCGGACTCATATTGGGCCGCAAAGAACTCATCGAAGCCTGCCGTCTGCTGGGCCCTCCCAACCACAATATTGGCCGATCCATGAAAGTGCCTAAGGAAGAGATCATAGCCCTGGTCGCCGCGGTGCAGCGCTACCTCTCACTGGATCATGAAAAAGAGATCGAAGGCCACGAGAGCCTCGTCGCCCACCTGGCAGAAGGTTTGGCTCCGGTGGATGGGCTCGATGCCTACCGAAGGATGCCGGGTGACTCCGGTGAACCCTATCCTTTCTGCGAGGTCCGATTTCTCGGTGAGGACGCCACTGCCCAACGGGACTGGATGATCGCCAATCTTCAGAGCTGGGATCCTCCTATCTATGTGAGCGGTATCTTGCGAGACTGCATCTCCGTTAACGCCCTGACCCTGGGAGACGGCGAAGCCGACATCATCGTGCGTGCTATCTCAGAGCTGATGGATCAGATACCAACAGATCTGGAGGCGTAGTTCCGCACCCTGGACAATAACCGCTGGATGAAATGAAGTCGCTCGATAGCAAAACGACTGCCGACATGGCATTTCCTGGGCGCTGAGTTCTCACGGCAACTGGCCATGTCTGGCCTCCCACTCGGCTGGATCTATGGATTTTCCTCATGGGCCCACTATACAGAGGCAGAGGACACCGGGAAACCTACGATATGCTGATTCAAAATTGGAGACGATCTGAAACGTTTCCCCAACCCCCTGGAGTCGCTTCCGTCTGCTTCCTGGTCCAGGGGCATCCTGGGCGCCCTCCACGCATCGGTCGATCATGTGGACTCTTCCGGGTTATCTACGCCAGCCATTCCGTCCTCATCCCACACGGGATACCGGAGAACTATGAACTCATGATGATGCCGAGTGACCGTCCGCCCGGGCACTAGATCGGACCAGAAGGGCACACCCATTTGCCCTCGATACAGGACTCCTGTGATTCATCCAGGCATGCGGATCCCAATGGCACCGGCCATGGTCCTACAGGCACAACCTAGAGCAAGCCAGCTTCCTCGAGAGCGATCCGTATCTTTTGGCGCTCTTCATCATCAACGCCTTGCAGCGGCGGCCGCACGGTTGCACGGGGGATCACTCCCTGCATCACGAGGGCTTCCTTGGTGCGTACACGGTAATCCCTCACCGGTTGATCGAAAATGACATCCGCCAGCTTCTGAACCCTGTGTCCTATTCTGAAAGCGGTATCATGATCACCTGAGCGCCAGGCGTCGTACATTTGGACCTGCAATTGGGTGGCCAGTGTTCCGAATCCGATCAGAGCGCCGTCAGCATCAAGCACAAAGGACTCGAGGATGAAGTTGTCATTGCCGGTGAGTATGGTTATGTCCCGGGGAAGGGAACGAAGGTACCTCACGGTCTCCACGTATTTCTTGGCATCGAAACAGGCTTCTTTGATCGCGATGACCCCCTCCAGTTCAAAAAGCCTCTTCAGAACCGGAGCATCAAATTCCACGCCACCCAGGGCGTCCTGCAGTTGGAAGGCGATCAGCGGGATCGAGACGGCTTGCGCCACCGCCTTATGATAGTCATAGACCAGGTCAGCAGGTAGAGGGCGCCCCCGCCATGCGGAGATGGGAAAGACCAGGAGCCCATCGGCTCCAGCCTGTTCGGCCTCCTGGGCTGCCCTGACTGCCTGTTCCGTGAAAGCGGCACCCAGCCCTGAAATGATGGGGACCCGGTCACCAACCACTCCCTTGACGATTTGAATGACTCGGACTTTCTCCTCAGGCCAGAGGTGGGGTCCCTCGCCAGTATCCACATTGATCGCCAGGCCATGACAGCCTTGTCGCAAGAGCCACTCGACGTAACCCTCGAGGGCAGATTCATCGATCCTGTAGTCCTCGGTCATCGGTAGTACGATGGCCGGTATGATTCCGTGTAAGTTCACTTCCCTTGCCTCCTAATCTTTCGTGATCTGGGCGGATCCGTACGGGTCGCACCTGGAACCCTCAATCCCCATCCATCTTCACACCGGCTCCATTCGAATCGCATTCGCCGGGCAAAGCTGTTCGCACAATCCGCAGCCCTTACATGATTCTGTAGCGCAATAACCGCTCACGGCAGCAGCGGTCCCCCGCCTTATGGAATCATAGATGCACACTCGATGACACAATCCACAATCCGTGCATCTGTCCGGGTCGATCCTCGCCCTGGCAGTCTGCACCCTGCTCACCTCGTCGATAGCGAGAACACGGGACGCTGCCAGGCCTCGCACGTCGTCCAGGTTCTCGTGACCTCCCCGGTCCATCCACTGCTGCAGCTCATCGAGAATCCGACCGAAGGCCCCGTAGCCTTCCACGATAGCCGCTGTCGCGAGCTGTACGCACGTTGCTCCAGCCAGGACGTACTTGGCAACATCTTCGCCTGATGACACTCCGCCCGTGCCGCATATCGGTATCGTGCACTCCCGGGCCACCTCGGCGATCCAACGCAAGCGATAGTAGATCGCGTAAGGTCCCCCGTGGCCTGCGAAACTGCCGTGCATGATCGGCCGACATGTCTCG
>PXCI01000353.1 GCA_003566675.1 Clostridia bacterium | reverse complement strand
CATGAACCATGCCTACCGGCCGGCCCTCAAGCTCGGCGATGAACCTCCCGTCGAAGTCGAAGCCCGGGCGCTCCTGTTCCAGGAGGAACTCGTCGACTGTTATCACCCGCCAGTACTCATCGTCGCTTTGGTCTGCGTTCAGGACGTCGACCCATACGGGCTCATCGGTGCCCTTCACGAACCGTCGTATATGTAGCATGATCTCCTGTCTCCAGTATCTCCTCGCCCGGCAGCATTCTCCCTTCTTCAGGCCTTCGATCGCACATGCGAAGGTGGCGGACTGAGCATGAGTGAACGCAACATGCCGTAGAAGTGGTCTACGGTCGCCGGCGGCGTGGATTCTAGCAGAGGCGGTGGATTCTGTCCACCTGATCGTCGCCGGGGGCAGACCGCGGTGCAGTCAGGCCTGGAACTCGTCCCTTCGCTTGACCAGGAACACGAGTGCCAGAAGACTTGGAAGGCCGCATATGCCCCAGGCCGGGGAAGACCATAGAAGCCGCTGGGCAGCAGCCGTCTCGTGCCCGGGAATCTCGGCCCAGCCCATCCAGAGAACCAAGAAGACAGTACCGGCGACGGCGACAAGCACCAGGCAGACGGCTCCCGACAAAGGCAGCCAGAATCTCCTCTTCATTAGGGCAGTGATGCCGCCTGCGACGATCCCGACTCCGATGAAGAGACCTCCAGCAGCCAAAGCCGCCCATGGGTGGATGATACCCCGTAACAGGCCGTAAGAAAAGACAAACGTCATACTAACCCAGACGCCGATGGCTCCTGGTGTAAGCAACATTATTCCTGCCGCCATTATCATGACGTGCTCCTGCCGCAGACCCGGGCGACAAGGATACCATAGGACAATCAGCGGGGCCTTCAGTCACCCACTCTGAATGCGTCCAGCATCAGGGTTGGGCTAGGCCCTGTTGTCTGGGTACTCCACCAGAGTGGTCTTCTGACAAACTGCACCTGATACCAGGCATCGACAAAAGAGGGATAGCCTTGCCTCGTCCTCACCACAAAGCCCGGCATCGATACGTACGTATCACGCGCCACCGTCGCAGCGCGGTCAATGTCGTGCTGCCAATAGGCCCTGTGCTTACTGTAGTCGCGCCGGGCGAGGACTACCACATCGTCAATCGAGTAGCTCCAGTTCAAAGGGTCATACCACACCGAACCTATTGGGGTGCCCAAAGGCGTAAGGAATACGTACACAGTATCCGTGCCACCGCTCGTCCCGGGGCCATAGTTGTCCATCCATCTGTCAGTGCCCGCGTTATGCACCTGATGGTGTGCCCATGTATGGTCACTCCTCCAAGCCGAGTCGTAAGCTACCATCCCGGGCACTGATCGGACGGTCACCTGATAGAAGTACCAGTCATAGTCGGACACATCATCGCTCTCGAGTCCGTAAACAGTGGCGATTACGTCTAGTCTGCCGTGCGGGTCTGAATCTAACAGAGGCGAGAAGATGTACTCCCCGGTGTATTGCAGGTAGGGTTCTGAGAGAACAGCTGCTGTTGTATGTGGAAGCCATTCAACAAGAGACTCCGCAAGAACATCCGGGCTACTTCCACTGCTGAAAAGAAGGGAAGGACCCGTATGGCTGCCTACTTCCTTAATCCTATAACCTACCACAGGGGGATTGTAGTGAGCGGGGTTTCTCGCCTCGCCGGTCCTCTCATCTACGGCCATTATATACACCCGGGCCTTGTCTAAGGCCTCGAAGAACCGGGACGTGCTCGCCCCGGCCATTATGAGACCAGCCCCTCGGGACGAGGCAACACTGAGGAAGCTATGAAGCTCTGTATCATATGCTCTCTGTTCAAACCACTCGCCACCGAACACTACCACAACGTCAGGACTAAGGTCTGCAGCTTCAGGGACGTCAGGTGAACGAACGACCTGGCCTCCGGCCGCCTCCAGGCGATCGACCAACTGAGTCGCTAAGTCACCACCGCCTACGTGGAGTATGGTCAGACTGTCGAGGTTAACATCTGCCAGATGTGCTCCCGCTTCGGGCTGTGAGGGCCGTGTAGCAAGCGCAATGAGCGCAACAGAGAGAACAATGAAGAGGATCACCAAATATGTGGCTGGACGCCGCGCGGTCTTCCTGTTCAAGTTCATAGCACACCCCCAGACCCTTAATTTTAACACCGCGGGGTCGGTCTGTCAAGTGTGCTTTAGTAACCGAGTGATGTTTCCAGTTGTTACTTCCGGGCCGGCGATGTCGACGAGAGGGGTGGGAGGCTGCGGTCGCATGCGTCGAGTTACAGGCTTCTCTGGTAGATGAAGTCCTTCCTCTTGACCGCGAATCCCACCTTCTCGTACAGGCCCATGGCCTTAGTCGCATTGTAGTCGTCCACACCCAGTATGGCCCCGGTCATGCCCTTGGCCCTGAGGTTCTCGAGGGCGTGCAGCATGAGGCTGGTCCCTACTCCTCCCTTTCTGTGTGGCTTAAGGACGCCGATAACATTGACTTCACCGATCATGGTGTTCCTCTGCAGATTGTAGTTCTCGTCGATGCCGACACCGACGTAACCGACACCTGCGCTGTTAAGCATGGCGAAGAAGAACTCTCGCTGTTTAAGGTAGGGGTTGTTATGCAAGTTATGTCGAGTTTCCTCCAATGTATGCGGACGGTAGTTGAAGTGCTCCTTAAAGGCTTCGTTGTCGAGCCAGCAAAAGAGCTGTATGTCCTCGTCAACGTCCAGGCGAAGAGGCGTGATCGTCACCTCTTCGCTCTCTCCGATGCCCCGCGCTACGTTTGCCAGTTCCATTCCCATCAGGCTGAATACGCGAACACGTTCGAAGCCGAACCCTTCGAACAGCCGTATGTGATCTTCCTTAGTGGATTCGGTCCACGCCTGCGCGGTTGTCATGCCGCGGGCTTTCAGTTCCTTGAGGGCTGTCTCCATGAGCTTCTGTTCTGCTCCCAAACCGCGATACTCAGGGATGATGCTGAGACGAACGAAGCCCTGCCCGTCGGTTCTGAACTTGTCCACGTAAGCATGTGCCACGCCGACAGTCCGTCCTTTCAGCTCGGCGACGAACCTCCCTTCGAAATCGAAGCCCGGGCGCTTCTGTTCCAGGAGGAACTCATCGACCGTGATGGCCCTCCAGTACTCATCGTCTGCATAGGCTGCGTTGAGGACTTCAACCCATATTGGCTCGTCGGCGCCCTGTATGAACCCTCGTATGTTCAGCGTCATTCGTTATCTCCAGTATCCAGGTATCTGACAACCTTACCCGATGTCGAGGTCGTCAACTGCACGTGTGTGCATGGCAGACTGAGCATGGATGAACGCAATATGCCGTAGAGGTGATCTACGGTTGCCAGCGGGCAAAATTCTAGCAAAGGCGCCGGATTCTGTCCAGTCAGGTGAGCCTCGGCGCTATGATCCGACTGCGTCTGTGATTACGTCGGTGCGTGGGTCAGCGCTTTGGCACGGTGGTGCTGTAGGCGACCACCCTGTACTCGATCTCCGTCTTGGTGTTCCCGGCGGCGGCTTCGTCGCCGAAGTAGAACCCGATGAGTTTGGTAGCCTCATCCAGGGAGTCGAACCTGAACGAGGTGTGTATAAGGGTTTCGTCAAAGCCGCGGTCCCGCCACCATCCGCGGTTGCTGGCGGTGTTCCGGGTGGCCAGGGACGAGAACCCATCGTCACCGGCGTTGTCGACGATGATGATCTTCCCATTGTTCTTCACAATGCGCCGAAGCTCGGCGAGTCCCTCGTCGATGTCGGGCAGTCCGTCGAAGAAGAAGGCCCAGGTGGCATACGCGGCATGGAAGGTGCTCTCACGGAAGGGAGCATTCTGAGCTATCCCCCGTATCCAGAGCAAAGGCGTTCCGGGATCTATCATACCAGAGTCGGGCTCGAGGGCGACGATGGGTCGAGAGGGTGAACACAGGCGAACGGCCGTGAATCCGTTGCCGGCGCCTACATCCAGAACCAGCCCTTGCGGAAGCTCCCGGTCCAGATGCCGGATGACCAGGCCGTCGCGGTCCATGCAACGCCGCTCGATTTCGAACATCGCGGGGTGGCTCGCCCCGTAGAAGCGTATGATGCGGTCCTGTGAGTCGCTTGAGTTCATCGCTGTCGCTCCTGCCCCGGCACTCAACGGCATCAGTACGATAGGCCACCCGGCGACAACTGTCAAGAGCAAACGACGGGATTCCCGGGCATAGATGAGGCATGGGTGTGTCTTTCCCTCTGTGGGGAGTGCAGCGCCCTTTCCCGGGCCTCTCAGCGGCCAATCAGGCGGGTTCTGGCGCATCTGGCGGGTTACGTCCATGATTGGAAACAGCGCTTGCACCGGTATGTCGAGCATGGATTTGCGGCGGAGCAAACCCTGACTGTCGGGTTGGCTTTGTCTGCTCAGTTGATGGCAGGTGTGATCTACGGTGCTAACGCCTGAATAGCCTCTGCCACCATCGTTGTCCAGGGGGCTGCTTAGGGGCTTCCAGAAGCAGAAGACGCTCCTGAAGCCATTCGGCCCGAGCCTTCCAGTAGCCCACTTCCTGAGAAAGCTGCTCTATTCGATTGATAAGGGGTAGGGTGGAAGGGGGCTCATCAGACAACGGCCTGGTGACCATGGGCATATCGTCGATGATGTATGAGTCGCCGAACTTCGATGAGACCAGCCTGGCCTTGAGTTTGCCCGACTTTATGTAGCGGCGGATGGTTATTGTGGAGACACCGAGGGCCTCCGCCGCCTCTCTGACTGTATAGCCCTGTTTATGGCTCATCGAATTCATTGTACCATCTCTGTCAAGGGGTGTGTCAGGGGTATGTGAGGAGGTTTGTGGTTTGATCAGGACCTGCCGGGTTGTGCGATGACGGTATCGGGGTTGGGGTGAGAGGGCGGCAGATGAACGGTGGAGGATAGATGGTAGCGTCGGACGCGCAGTCGGCACCGGCCTGCGAGTTAGCTATGGGCAAGCCCTGAGAGGCCTTTTCCTGACCGGT
>PXCI01000070.1 GCA_003566675.1 Clostridia bacterium | reverse complement strand
CCTCCCCGGCCAGTTCGGCCAGCCGACGAAACACCCACCTGCTGTCTTCCTGTTCGCCATGGGGAGCGAGAGTCATCAGGCCCGAGAGCTGAAGACCCTTCATCTTTGCCATCCTGGCAGCCAGATCAACAACTTCACTGGGTCGAACTCCGGCCTTGCTCGCCTCACCGCTGACATTGACCTGGAGCAGCACCCCGGCCTGCACGTCCACCTGCTGTGCTCGCGCGGATATCGCCCGGGCGAGGCTGAAGCTGTCCACCGAATGGATCAGCTGGCACAGACCAACCAGGTGCCTGACCTTATTCTCCTGCAAGCGACCAACGAAATGCCACTCGATCTCAGCCAGACCGTCCAGGAAACTCCTTTTCTCCCGAAACTCCTGCGGGCGGCTCTCCCCGAACACCCGGAGGCCAGCCCGAAAGGCCTGGCTGATCCTGAAGACGGGTTGCCCCTTGCTGACGGTCACGATTCGGACGGTTGCCGGGTCGCGGCCTGTCCTCTCGCAGGCTCGTCTTACCTCATCGACGACCTCTGCGTATCTGTTGGCCAGATCTCTCTGGGCAGATTCAGCGTCACTCATGGATCCCTCCGACACGGCAAGTCCCCTCTCTACTCCAACCTGAAAATCTTGATGAGCCGGGGATTGTCAACCACCTCGACTCCCCCGGGAATCCCAACGACAATCGCCTGGTCCTGCTCATCAACCAATACTTCAACCGACGTCCACAAAAAGCGGCCTGCGCGGTGGGTGAAAACGCCCACATCGTCCCCCTGTGAAAGGAGAGCCGAAGGGGGAATCCTCAGCCCCGAAACCTCGGCCGCTGTGAGCATCCCTTCCCACAGCCGATTCTCGAAGAAAAACGGCAATATCTGATCCAGGCGGACCCGTACAAGTACGTGATCCGCTCCGTAAGGGCCGATCTCCGTCACCTGCGCAGTGACGGCCTGATCCACTCCCTCTGCTGCAACCCGGACGGTTCCGGGGAGGCCGAGAGAAGAGACGTCCTCCGGCGCCACCAGCAAGACGGCATCCAGCGCCATGGGATCCAGAATCCTCACGGCGGGAGCGCCTGCGATGATCTCGCCCCCCGGATACCAGACCGGCACACCATCCTCGGCCCGGCGAAGAAGATCTTCCGTGAGCTCCCCGGTGAGAGGAACATCCCAGTCCATGATGCCCTCAAACCCGTCCATCAGGATCCTGGCAATCCCGGCCTCTGGAGCGCGGATCCGGTCCTCCATCCTCTCGGCCAGAATTCTCAGTCCCTCGATCTGCTCCCAACGCTTCCACCACTGCTGCTGAAGCGACCCCACCTCGCGTCGGGCCGTGTAGAAGCTCTGCGCGGCCCCTTCCAATGGGTCCGAGGGTTGTCCGCGCTTGAAATCCAGCACGGCATCAAAGGCCAACTGTCCCGCCACCACCGCCCTCTCTGAAGCGGCGGCCAGCTCCTCCTCGTGGGCGCTTCGCCAGGCGTCCGCTTCCAGACGGAGGTCGTTGAGCCTCGCCTTGTAGGCCTCAGCAGCGTCGGGGTTCTCCAGTTTCACAACCGCGGCGTTTCGCGCGACCAATTTGCCGTCTGCGACCAGGGGTGTAATCTTCCCGCTCAGGGGAGCAAACAGCACGGTTTCCCGGTAGAGGCTGAAAGCGGTAAAGCCTACCTTCACCTCGTAAGTGACGGGCTCAGCCGTGACCGTGGAAACCAGGGGGCTGAGAAGCCTCCCCCGTCCCACGATGAGGACACCGACGATTAGGGCGCACACGATCAACCATCGGGCCATTGCCCGCAACCTGCGTCGCCTGCCCACCGCCACGTTTCCGACACCCCAACCCATAACCATTTACAGCATCGACAAAGATATAGTTTCTATGAAACGGTGACCAGCTCCTCCCCCGACCTTGAGTTTATGAACGCCCAAGCCAGAGAAGCGCACAGCACCGCCCGGTGACGCCCCCATCGCGACGGTGCGAGTAGAATTGGGCAGAGTAGAAGGTACCGCCGGGGGGATCGAGAATCTGCTCCCCTGGAATACCCCGGGTCACAAGATGCTTCCGGGCTGCCGCAACGAGGTCCACCCTGGCTCGCCCCACCCTGGCCGGATAGGTGACCTCCCGCCACCAGGGCGACCAGTCCCTGAGAGCATCCAGGACCGGGCGGTCCACCTCAAAAGCCCTTCTCTCTATGGCCGGGCCCAGGAAAGCCAGGCAACCCTCCGGGCGCGTCCCCCACGACGCGGCCATGCCGCTGAGCAGGCGATCGATCAGACCCGAGGTCAGACCTCGCCATCCGGCATGCCCCAGGCCCACCGCCTGAGTTCCGGGATCGACGATGTATATGGGCAGGCAGTCCGCCACAGATATGGCCAGAAAAGCCCGGGGGGATCTTGCAATCATCGCATCCGCCCGCGGCCCGAGCCACCAATTTTGCAACACCTGCTCGCCCATGGGTCGCCCCACCTCGATCCACCGGGTCCCATGGACCTGGTGGACGGTCTGCACCGCGTGCGGTGCTCCCGCGGGCAGCGCCGACAGCAGGCGACGGCGGTTCTCTATCACGGAAGCTGGATCATCGCCCACCGACGACCCGAGATTCAACTCCCCCCAGGGACCGGAACTGACACCGCCGGCCCGGGTGGTGAAGATAGCGTGGAGGTTCAAATCATGCCCGGTGACGCTCCAGTACACCAGGGGACCATCGGCACCCCGGATATCCTCTCTGACTACCTTTGTCCACTGCAAGATATATCAGACCCTTCAGCCTTCATCTTTCTCGCTTCTTTATCCCGCTTCCTCCTTCCCGGTACCGGATCAGGATGACTTCTTCACCAATTTTGACAATGTTCTCCCACCCAATGACGTGCTCACGCCCCCCGGATAAAAAACTCCAGAAACCCGACGGCGCGGGGATCACCACCGAGGTGATCCTTCCCCGATCAAGATCGATCTCCAGGTCGTCAATCAGACCCATGACCCGGCCGTCCTCAAGATTGATCACCTCGAGGGATGCCAGATCAGAAATGCGTATCATGTGAAAATCCTCCTCCCGCCTGAAACAGAGGTGGAACCCATGATACAAGCTATGCAGGTAAGGACCCGTTTTACCCCCCGGGCGGAAAATCGATTGGAATTGTGCTAACGAGGAGGTGAAAGGGAGAGCCCCAAAGCCTACTGCAGGGGGATATCTGGGTGCCAGAACAGGGGAGGTTCAGATTGCTTCTGCACGGGAGGCGGCTCATCATCGGATCGGCTGTATTGCTCGCCGTCACTTCTCCGGATCATCTCTGACAGCACCATGAACAGGGCGCTGCGGAATCGGGGGCCTTCCGTCATCGAAGAGAGCTCTAGATGAGCTTCATCTTCTTCTGAGGGTCCGATGCACAGGACAGGAAAAAGAACACACCACCAGTTCTCTCCCTCTCCCCGCCCAATCGTAACGGTCAAAGCCCAGTACCAGCCCTCCGCTACTTCGACGGCACCGTAGGTTCGGGCGGGGAATCTCGTATACCTCAGACTAACCTGGACCCCGCTATCAAATCCCGCGTCTCGCACAGCCCCCCGCGCCACCTCAGCCACCTCATCTTTGTATGAGATAGCCATCCGGCGAGCCTCCACGAAATCACCTGCACCCTCCAGAAGGGGCCTGAGGTAATACAGGACCCGGTCGCGAACCTCGTACTTGAGGGCCTGATCCTCTGCTGCATCAGAGTTGGCCACCACGTGTAACCTCAAAAGAGGGCCAGGGAGTTCACCAGCGTCGACCTCTGCGGGCACCAAGACCAGAAGCAGAACTGCTGCAGCAACTGTGACTGCGGCTGCCCTCCTCCCGGCGATCATTTGATAAACCCCTGCATCCGCTGCAGCGCGGCTTTCTCCAGACGAGACACCTGTGCCTGGGATATGCCAATCTCGTCAGCAACCTCCATCTGCGTCTTGCCCCGGAAAAACCGCAGCTGGATGATCTTCTGCTGCCTCGGCTCCAGCTTGATCATGGCCTCTCGCACCGCCATCCCGTCCATCCAATGGGCGATGTCCTGCGTGTCATCGCTGATCTGATCCATCACGTGAATGGGGTCACCGCCGTCCTGGTAGACGGGTTCAAAGAGAGAGATCGGGTCCTGAATGGCATCCAGGGCGTAGACGATGTCCTCTGGGTCGATGGCCAGATGCTTGGCAATCTCCTCGATCGTTGGTTCCTGGGAATTCTTATGTACAAGGGAATCCTTGGTCTGCAAAGCCCGGTAGGCCACATCTCTCAGAGAACGGCTCACCCGTATGGGATTATTGTCTCGAAGGTACCGACGGATCTCTCCCACGATCATGGGAACTGCATAGGTGGAAAAGCGAACTTTCTGGCTGAGATCAAAATTGTCAATGGCCTTCATAAGACCAACGCAGCCCACCTGGAACAGATCGTCCACGGGCTCTCCGCGGTTGTTGAAGCGCTGAATCACACTGAGTACCAGCCGGAGGTTGCCCTGGATCAGCTCCTTCCGCGCCGTTGCATCGTTCTTCTCCTGCATTTCGTGGAAGAGCTGCCTCATCTTCTGGTTGTCAAGAACGGGAAGCTCTGAAGTATTCACTCCGGCGATTTCAACCTTGCGCACTGATCGTTCCTCCTCACGTCAACCCTGTCGCATCTGCCTGCGATAAGAGTATGGCTCATAGAGGGGGAATTTATGCGCATAAAGTGGTAAATGATGCTTGTACTTGTTTTTATTGGGTAACTACATAGAGATCCGCACCCGGCAGCTGCGTCATCCCCCATCGGTAAGCAGCCATGCATTCCAGTCTCTGCCACTGCCGCGTTGATCTGCTATACCCTCGGCGTTTCATCCTCCTACTGCCTCTGGAGACAACCGGCACCCGACCTTGCTGAATCACTTTTCCTATGGCGCGCAGCAGCTTTCGGTATCCTTATTCTTTCCCAAGGGCAGACTGCGTAAGCATTGATCCAGTGCTACCATATGTCTCCTCTGAACCTGTCAGAGGCCCAGAGGGCGGGTAGGCCCCGAATGGGCAAAAGAAACAAAACAAGACCCACTTACCCATGACGGACACGGCATATTGCGTGCCCTTGTCTTTGACCAAGAGGAGACATGGTTATGGGATTGTCCAGCATGTCGAGAGGCCTACGTAAATGGCAAGATGGACGTACAGACCATGGCAATCTAATACAGGGGGCTGGGTAGAAGAAGGCGCCACGACGGAATGACACCGTAATACATCAGGCATCAATTGAGGTTACGATGAAGCCCTGAGAGGAAACACTAAGCCAGGAGGGATTGCGGGCAGACTCCCTGCTCACAAGGTCTACGGCGAAAAACCGGGTGATAGCTTGTTCCGGCGAGTCAGCTATCGTGGCCCGTTTATAAGAGCGGGGAATAGGTGAGCATGGGCGCCGAACTGTCTCGGTCACCAACGACTAAGCCCTGTAGGTCGTGCATCCATTGCAGATCAGCGCACTGCGTAGTCCCAGTCTCCCCGCATCTTGTGTTCGATAGGCTAGTGGCGCCAATAGTATCCCTTGCTGGTTACCCGGACGCGTTGCGAGCACCAACGGTCAGTAGCACGCCGATGAAACCCAGGACCAACGGAGGTGTCATCTCCACGACGCCCGGACCCCATCCGGCCAGAAGCACCCACAACGCGGGGGTAATTAAGGCCAGGATGAGCACCGCCGCCAGGCCATGGGCCGCAAAAAGGGTCACTCCGGACAGGATGCTGGTCTCCGCCCGTAAGGCCCAGCACACGGACAGGACCAGGAAAACTACTGTCCACAGCGCGTACAGCCGGGCCATCACCGACCATGTCTCCGGGCGGACGAACAGCGTCGCGTAGGTGCGGAGCAAGACAATCAGATCCGCACCGCTGACATCGGCGAACACAGGGACGACTTCATGATGGCCGAGCCGCAGATTCCCCACCGCCAGCCCCATGTGGATGGCGAATGGGACGGCTATCCCCAGCCACGCCGCATACTCACGCACAAATTTCATGACATCGGTGCTGCGTTCGGCCACCTTATCACCCCGTTGGCGTACCTTCGTCTCCTCGCTCTCACTATCTACACCAGGCAAAACAATCCCTCCTCTTCAGACACAAAAACGGCCATCACCTGGCAAAGTCAAAATTTCCAGGATCACGCCCTGTCTGACAGGTTATGAAAGCCCTCAATATGGCACAACGTGTGTTTCTATCGATACCCGTTTCCACGCTCTCCCTCCACGCCCCTTCTGTCCACGGAAACGCGGTGCATGCGACGCATGACCTGCCAGAGCAAGGATCAGTAGGCCTGGCCCGCGCGTATGGCACGTTCGAGCTCGAGCACAATCCTCGCAGTACCATGAGTCTCTATCCTTCGAAAGGTCATCCGACGATACTTGTTTTACTATTCGCCACCACCTCATGGATTCCCCCTGTCATCGGTGTTGGATGAGTGAAATGGAAGATTATCCATCTCACTCATGCATCCTTGTGATCACGCCACAGTCCCATCTGAAGTCGGCATCCGCGTCGGCCAGGTACCCGATGTTCATGCTGTCCGCAGGTACGAATTCGACCCCCAGGTCTCCTCCCGTTCGAGGCCACAGGCCCGGCAGATCGCCGTCATTTTTGAGGTGACATCGTCAGTGCCCCCCCTCCACAACCAGCCTGTCTGCAGAGATTCTGGCTTAACCTGCCTGCCTCGTCTGGTCACACCCTCGAGGACTTGCACCCCCTCAAATTCGCCCATGCAGGCAAACGCAGACAGGCGGCCGGTATCACGACCGCCTGCCAATAGCGTCAAATGTTTTTACTGAACGTTCACGATGTCTTCCCTGAGACGCCGTATGATCCGCTTCTCCAGACGCGAGATGTATGATTGCGATATTCCCAGGGAATCGGCGACCTGTTTCTGCGTCCGTTCCACGCCATCCTTCAGGCCAAAGCGAAGTTGGACGATGCGTCGCTCCCTGTGGGCAAGATGCGATAGTGCATCGCGCAACAGAAAGCGATCCACCCTGTTTTCGATCTCACGATAGATCGTGTCGGAATCGGTGCCAAGGACATCGGATAATAGCAGCTCATTGCCGTCCCAATCCACATTCAGAGGCTCATCCAGGGAAATCTCAGTCCGGAGTTTGCTGTTTCGGCGCAGGAACATGAGGATTTCATTCTGAATGCACTTTGATGCATATGTCGCCAGCTTGATCCCGCGCTCAGGATCAAAGGTGTTGACTGCCTTTATGAGGCCAATACTACCTATGCTGACCAGATCTTCCACATTCACCCCCGAATTGTCGAATTTGCGCGCAATATACACGACCAGTCTCATGTTTCGTTCAATGAGGGTCTGCCGCACTCCCTCGTCGCCCTCCCGCAGATCCTCAATGAGAGCTTCTTCCTCCCCCTTGGTGAGTGGAGGTGGAAGGGTGCTTCCTCCTGTGAGGTAGTGAATCTCCCTTGCAACCGAATGCACCACCGCGAAGATCCCGCCTGACAATCGCCTCCAGAGCTGCCTGATCCATTCCGTCAATGAAATCATCTCCCCCAGATCAATTGAAACACGCAGGTATGAGAGCCCGATATTCCCCACTGCTGCTCAACACCTCGCGAGTGACGCCTACCACAACGTTCGTCACTCTGACCTCTGCCGTCCCGTGGATCACCACCGCATCAGGCTTCATGCCCAGCATGATGCCCCCGGAACCCTGCAGAGCCCTGAAAGGCAACACGCGCAGCCTCCTGTCCCATCCACCGGACGCAATCGGTCCGTTCCCAGGAATCGCCCCTTCCAGGCTCGCAGCCATCTTCTGCCAGCTGAGGGGAAGGACCTCCCGAATCACCGGATACTCGATGATGATCACCGGATCCCCGCTGACCGGGTCCACCACCCGGTTGCCCGTATCAACCAGTCCACGACACGTGACCGAACAGCCATCAATCTGCACCGTGACCTCCGTCACAAGATCAGACGACAGGTTGTTGAAAGTTCGCGTGCGGTAGATCGCATAGCCCGAGACTAGGATGAAGACCGCGATGCCTCCCAGCTGCACCACAGATACGGACCCGGCTGTCCCCCGGCCATCCGCCCCGGTCATCAACAGCAGGCCCATACCCCCTCCCGAGATGGCCAGCCCCAGAAAGGGAATCAGCAAGACCGCATCGCGCCCCCCCCGCAGGGGATGGAAGGCGAGGATCACCATCACGGCCGCTGCTGACAGGATTCCCACATACCCATACAGATACGTCAGCCGCGGATACAGATACCCGAGGGCGTAGATGCTCCCTAGGGCTGAGGCTGCGGCAAGCCTGGCAGCGGTGGTGCGACGGCCGGCTGCGACGGCCGTCGCATACAAAAGGGCATAGTTCAGGGTAAAGTTGACTATCATGTAAACATCAAGAAAGATCTCCCCCACAATAGCCCTCCCGGGTTGGACATGAACACAGACGCGCCTGCACGGGCAACAATGGAAAGGACATACTTAATAGATAGTCCCAACGACTCTATTATATGACCACCTGGGCACAAATTCGTGGAGAAGCATGTCGACAGCAAAAGCTTAATCTCATCGAAAAAGCAAAGAGATGCAATGAATCGCGTACCAGACCCGGCTAAGACTGCCTTACACCCATAAGTAGGGCTGAACAAAGGGCACTGAATCAAATACAGTGTCAATATGATGATGGCACGACGGCAGATCGTCAGCTCAGTGACAGCAATCCAGCCATGCATCGAATAGAGCTGGCGGATCGATTGTGTGGCGAGTTCGGGTTTCGGGATGCGCGAGCAACGCAGTGGGTGTGAAGATGTTGGCCACCCCGGAGGCGAAGGGATATCTGGCCCCGCCAGCACCATGTGGAATGGGTCTTGCTTCCGCTGCACTGCAGATTCGGGATCGAGACCGTTGGATGGCTGGGATGTAAGAATCCTCCGTACTCAGTTGGATCGGATCATGAGTTTGAGTCGTTTCCTGATCCGCCCGTGAGCGTTGCAGGGCAACACGGTCTACGGGTGGCCAGAGAAGGGGTTGCTGATAGAGGAAGACCGAGCCTACAAAGGATGGCGACAGATCTATCTGCCTGCCAATAGATCGGTGATAATCTGCCGCTGAAGAATGGAAAACTCGAAGTATTCTAGGCGCTTTCTCTCGACGAAATCGAACCGCTCATCATCATTGTGTGAACACAGAACCCGCCCCTGGGTGGCTGAAAAAATGAACCCCAGAGACGCACCATTGAGGGGATGGGCATCAACGGGCACCCCCAGCTGATGGCTCAATCTAACCCCGATGTCGAGCGACAGATCGAGCCTTCTTTCGGGAGGCACGTCCTCGAAAAAATAGACGGCAATGTCGATATCACCAAAGGAGAGTGAGGGTTGCAAAAAGGAGCCGTGTGCATAGGCAAAACTAACTTCAGACATCCCGCGGAGATAATCCGCCGCCTCTTCGAGAACCCGCTCACGTTTCTCCAAGCTCATGTCTTGCTTTGCCCATCCAATACGCCCAGGTTGATCCGGCAATGACACCCCTCCCTCCGCACCAGAGTCTCTGGACGCACTCAAGGAACTGGATCACATCCCGAAGATCATTTCTCATCATTTCTAACATGCGATGATCCTCAACGGCAGCATAACCATGCACCAGCAAATTGCGAAACCCGGCCATCTTGGCCAACCGAAGGGCCAACTCTTCGTCCAACACCCCGCCACGCGCCAAAGTCAAAAAGGCATCGGCATAGCTGGCTGGGCTATCATTCAGTCCCCGGGCACATATGTGTCCCGCTATGTTAGTGGTAGCCTCCACGAGAACGATGAATGTGTATCTCGCTGCGCGAATACTTTCCGCATCATTGAGAAAATCCTGATCTACCTTTCTGCATACTGCTCTAGAACACCCAGAGCACCCCTGACATCAGATACCTTTTCTCCAATCCGTGACCAGTTCAACTCTGACCAGTTCATCGGCTGGCTCTCCTCCCTTGAGTGTGGCGGACAAATAGTTGCCGCGACGAAATCCATCGAGCAGAGGAATCCCCTGCTTAAACAGCATATTGCCCGTATACCTGTCATTATAATACGCGATCGATGGGCTGCTAACAATTATACCCTGCCAGTCAGTGTCAACCCTGAGGAAGATCAGGGGCCGCCCATTACGTGTCCTCCTTCACAAATCCCTCTCATTTGCGATTCTAACGTGATCCCGCGGGGAAACGAAAAACTCAGGACTTCGGTACCCTCTCCTGATCTCCAGGGCGGGGACATGAGCGTGGCCTGGCAGTCCGCTCTCGCAGAGCCCGCGCCCTGCGCAGGGCGCAGCGCACTCGAGAAGGGGCCATCGGCATCAACGCGGTGATCGCCTGGCGCATCATGGTAATGACACCCTCGGGCCGCGAAATCCCGGAGATATCCGCTGATACTGAACTCGAGGTTATGCAGGCTCATGCCAAGACAGAGAGTTGAAACCGCCCAAGAACCTGCAGGAGGCGGCTTACCTGATAGCCAAAATGCGAGGCTACCTGAACAGGAAACATGACCACATCCGGGTCATCAGTTGATGTGGTACAGCTACATCTACCTCCAGAGCCTGGGTGCAGGCTACATGTTGCGTGGACCCTGAGAAAAGCTCAGGTGGTCCAGCCTTACTGATGGGCAAAGGCCAGGGCTAGGAGATTGCAAAGAACCTCGAGGAAACAACCAGACAAACCAGCATCATCGTAGCAGGGCAGTAATTCCCAATCACGCGGGACACCAGACACGCATCACAGCAAAGCATCTGTCCTTGCGCGGCGACCTGGAACCGCTGCATCCAAAAGACATCCCGCACATGCGGGCAGAAGCCAACCGTCTCCCGGCGGGGAAGATTTTCTTCCGGGCTGACGACGGATTCTCAGCCCGATGTTACGATGCACAAGGCGAAAGAAGTCGCCTGATGTCAGTCATCTCTCGATGGAGCCGCCGCAGAGTCCCAGGCACCCATCGCCCCCCTAGGTCCCGGGCAGATCAAAGATCGCGTATACTGCGGCGGCGCAGAAAAGCCGGGATGTCCAATTCATCATCACCCGCCGTGAAGGGTTTCATGGTCAACTCATCAAATCCGCCGTCGGCGGACCGTTTCCTGACACCAAATCCCGTGGCAATGACCGTCACGCGCAACTCATCCTCGAAAGCTTCGTTGATCGCAGCACCAAAGATGATGTGGGCATCCTTCTCAGCCACCTCACGGATCAGTTCGGCCGCCTCATTGACCTCCAGCAAACCGAGGGAGGAATCTCCGGTGATGTTGAGGAGCACTCCCTTGGCCCCGTCGATGGAAGCCTCGAGCAGAGGACTGGAAATCGCATTACGAGCGGCCTCGGCTGCCCTGCTGTCACCAGAGGCCGTACCGATACCCATCAGGGCCGTGCCGGTTCCCATCATGATGGCCCGAACATCAGCAAAGTCCAGATTGATCAGCCCGGGCACCGCGATGAGGTCGGAAATCCCCTGAACGCCCTGACGGAGCACATCGTCGGCGATGCTAAAGGCATCGACGATGGACGTCTTCTTCTCAACCACCTTGAGAAGACGGTCGTTGGGAATCGTGATAAGGGTGTCGATCGATTCCTTCAGGACCTCGATCCCCTCCTCCGCCTGGCGCATCCTCCGGGCACCTTCGAAGGTGAAGGGCTTTGTGACCACTCCCACGGTCAGTGCTCCGATGGACCGGGCCACCTCCGCGATGATCGGGGAAGCCCCCGTTCCCGTCCCCCCGCCCATGCCGGCGGTGATAAAGACCATGTCCGCCCCCTCGAGCAGTTCCTCCAGGTCATCCCTGCTCTCCTCGGCCGCCTTGAGCCCGAGGGCGGGGTCTGCACCTGCCCCGAGTCCCCGGGTCATATTCCTACCCATCTGCAGTTTGTGATCAGCTTTGTTTACAGACAGGGCCTGGGCATCGGTATTGACTGCGATGAACTCCACGCCCCGCACATTGGCCTCAATCATGCGGTTGACGGCGTTGTTGCCCCCACCGCCCACACCGAGGACCTTAATTGTGGCAAAATCCGGATTATCAATATCTAGTTCAAGCACCTCGTTGCCCCCTTTTTGCTCAAATCGTGTACCGGCCAGGCGTGAAACAATCCAGTCCCGCTCAAAACCGAGACTCATTTCGACGGACGGATCACGGGCCTGTCCGGGACTCGCAGATCAACTGTGTAGCTGGAATCAATGTCCTCCTCCAATATGTTAACCAGAACCGAGGCGGCATGGCGAATCCCATCTGTTGCCAACGGCACCATCACCTGTACCCCTTCGGTTGTGTAAAGTACTATATGTTCTTCTTCTCGTACAATCTCGGAAATCCTGTATCGCAGGTCACCCAAAAGTTCGGCACATTTCAACAGCTCGTCCACTTCAGCGGAACCCAGGCTCCCGCCCAGAGTCAAAGTATCCGCCACAACCCCGGAGATGACAGGAATCGCGACCCCCGGCCATTGTCCCTCCACGGAAAGAACCGTGCCCTGAGCATCCAGAACGGCAAAGACGCCGCCCTGGATGATGGTCGCCACCGGTTCCCTCTCTGTCACCCGGACCACGAGCCGGTTTGGCATCTGCCGACTTATGTGCACCTCGGCGATCCTGGGATCAACCCTGAGCCGATCCTCCAACTCACCAACGCTGAAGGAATAGATGTGCTGATCCCCTCTCACCAATAACATCATCCGAATCTCCTCGGGATTGAGCAGTTTGATTCCCTCGACCTCCAGTTCGCTCACCCGGAAGTACGAACTCTGGAAGAAGCCGAAAAGCCCGAGAACACCGATGAATACGATGGCAAGTACCGCACCGCTCCGTGACATATGAACAACCCTCCCCGCCCCTACCTCAAGCGCCAAGATCAGTCCTGCCGGCTGATACACGCTCCAAGTTTCTGCAGACGACCGGCAAAATCCATGTAGCCCCGATCAACGGGGTCCGCCCCCTGTACTTCGGTGGTTCCCTCCGCCCGGAGTCCGGCCAGGATCAGCGAGGCAGCACCTCGCAGATCCTCGTTCGCCTTCACCCGCGTTCCCGACAGCGTTGGCACACCCTTGACCACCGCCAGACGACCCTCGGTTCGAATCAACGCCCCCATGCGCACGAACTCCTCGGCCACCTTGAACCTGTTTTCGAAAATGGTCTCCGTTATCACGCTCGTCCCGTCAGCGGCGCAGGCCATTGCCAGGTACTGATTCTGCAGGTCGGTGGGAAACCCGGGATAAGGTAGGGTTCTCAGATCAGCTGCCCGCGGGCGACTCGGGCTCTGCACCCGAAGGCTGCCGTCCTCGAGCCGAATGATTCGGACTCCAACCTCACACATCTTGGATATGAATGCCCGCATGTGAGAGGGACAGACATTTTCCAGTTCCACTTCTCCCCCGGTGATCGCCGCAGCAACGGCAAAGGTCCCGGCCTCGATCCGGTCAGGGATGACCGTGCATTCGGCGCCCCCGAGCTTCTCCCTGCCCTCAACGGTAATCACATCGGTTCCGGTACCCCAGATCCGGCTCCCCATCAACCTCAAAAACTCCGCCAGATTGTCGATCTCCGGCTCCCGCGCTGGATTCCAGATGCGGGTCACTCCCTGTGCCAGAGTGGCCGCCATCATGGCGTTCTCCGTCGCACCCACGCTGGGATACTCAAGATGGATATCCGTACCCAGCAGGCCCTCCTCGCTGGCGAGCACCCTGACCTCATCGCGATATCTTTCAATCCTGGCGTTCAGCTTCCGAAACCCGTTCAGATGCATGTCGATCGGCCTCAGGCCAATAGCGCATCCTCCGGGATGAGTCATGCATGCTGATCCCAGCCGGGCTAGCATCGGCCCGATCAGCAATACGGAGGAACGCATCTCCCGCATGAGCTCAGCGGGTATGGTGTCGGTCCGGATCTGCTCCGCCTTCAACGATAGGTGCCGTTGTCCATTGACATCCTCTAACTCAACCTCGACTCCAATGTCTCGCAATATGCGGACCATGACTCGAACATCGCGGATATCGGGTACGTCCTTGATTACGCATTCACTTTCGGTGAGTACTGCGGCGGCCATCATCGGCAGCACCGCATTCTTGGCTCCGTTGATCTTGATTCGGCCGTGAAGGGGATTCCCCCCCTGCACGATAAACCGAGGCATGGATGCACCTCCCCGCGGGGAGGTGACCCACCTCAAAGACCTTCAATCACCCCCCACGTTTCGAGTTCGAGTTCTAGATGAACCTCGAACTGGTCTTGAACAGACTCTCGTATGCCCGCAATCAACCGGGCTATATCTCCCGCGGTCGCATCTCCGCGATTGATAATGAAATTCGCGTGGCGGGGAGACACCTGCGCTCCCCCTGACCGTCGCCCCTTCCAGCCAGCCGCATCGATAAGATAGCCGGCTGATGCCCCCGGAGGATTGCGGAAGACGCTTCCCGCACTGGGATTTCCCCGGGGCTGTCGCTCGCTTCTGTCGTGCAGGCGGGATCGTATCCTAGCCTGGATCTCTTCTTTTTGACCTCGCTGCAGCAATATCGCTGCCCTGAGTATCACCGCATCGCTCAGCTGATGCTGAAACACGGAATCCCGGTAACCGAATTCACACTGCTCTGCAGCAAGCTTCTTGACGATGCCGTCTCCGTCACAAATCAGAACCTCAACCACCCGATGGCCCATCTCGAGTTCACCGACCCCGGCGTTCATAACGACTGCGCCCCCCACAGTGCCCGGGATACCGGCCAGGAGCTCCAGGCCCGTCAGCTCCCACTCGACGGATCTCGTGAGCAGCTTGCCGAGCATCACCCCGGCACCGGCCTCAACCCTGATTCCCTCGGTCTCGGCAACGGGTTCGTTCAACCCGACCAGTCCCGACGTGGTCTTGATCACAATCCCCTGCACCCCATCATCTGAGATCAGCAGATTGCTTCCACCACCGAGGATGTAGATGGGCAGATCCCGTCTTCGAGCCCAGGACACCACCCGGGTGACCTCTTCGAGATCGGAGGGCCGGATAAAAATCCGGGCGTCCCCCCCAACTCGCATGGTGGTGTGAGCCTTTAGCGGCTCGCAGGTCCTGACCGAACCACTAGTCATTTTACTTATCTCAGCGGCCACTTGTGACCAGTTCATTCAGCATCACCTCCGGGATGCCAGCATCGCATCAATCTCTCCCAATATGTCACGGAGGGCCTCGGGATGCCCGCGGGCTGCGCTCGCAGCAGCCATCGCCTCGGTTCGCTCACGGTCATAGATCAGTTCGGACAAGACAGCCTCAAGGCTCTCACCAGTAAAATCGTCGTCAGAGATGACCACCGCGGCCCCGGCTCTCTCGAGGGCCCGGGCGTTGTGCTCCTGGTGATTGTGAGTCACATTAGGCGAGGGCACAATGATCATGGGTCGCCCGGCCACCGTGGCCTCGGCCAGGCTCATGGCACCGGCCCGACAAAGATACACGTCGCAGGCAGCCAGGACAGAAGGCATGTCCCGGTGATAATCCATCACCTGGACCCTGTCACCGGTACCCGCCCCTTCTAAGGCATGCCGAACCTGCTCATAATACTTCGGTCCCGTGACATAGACCAGGTGAAGCCTGGGATGTTCGCGAAGGTAGTTGAGAATGAAGTCCACGGTGCCCCGGTTGATCGTCAGGGCTCCTCCGCTTCCCCCAACCACCAGCAACATGATGTCCTCGGATCCCAGTTCGCATCGGGCCCGGGCCTCGCAACGAGAAGCACAGAGGACCTCCTGGCGAACGGGGTTTCCGGTCACAACCAGGCGCGAGGCGACCTTGGCTGGAAAATACTCGAGCCCCTCCTCTGCTGGAGCAGCCACCACGCGGGCAAAACGACTGAGCATTCGATTGGTCACACCCGGGATGACATTCTGCTCCTGAATGAGCGTGGGGATCCGCGCCATCTGTGCCCTCATCACGACCGGGGCCGACACGTAGCCACCGGTCCCCACCACGACATCGGGGGAAAAGTCTGCGAGGATCCTTCCCGCTCGCCTGAGGGCTTTGACGAGCAGATACAGGCTCCTGGCCTTTCCGCTTACGCCCCGCCCAAGAAGCCCCTCAACCTCCAGGGAACGAAAGGGGATGCCAGATTCAGGGATCACCGTGCTCTCCAGCCCCCTGCGGGCACCAACATACAGAACCCTCCGATCGGGGCCCCTCTCAAGAAACCCTCTGGCGATGCTGAGGGCCGGGTAGACATGTCCTCCCGTCCCCCCGCCGGTGACGATCAACCGCTTCATCTGGATCCCTCCATTATCAGATCCGACAATATCTCGAAATGTTGAGCAGTATGCCGATTGAACCCATCGTTACCATCAGGGAGGATCCCCCGTAGCTGATAAAGGGAAGGGGGATTCCTGTCACGGGAAAGACCGAGGTTACCACGCCGATGTTGATCATGACCTGCACCAGGATCATCACCGTGATGCCCGCGGCGAGTAGACCGGCAAAACTGTCCGGGGCACAGGCTGCGATGCGAAAACCGCGCCAGGCCAGGACGCAAAACAGGAGCAGCACAACGGCGGCGCCCACCAGGCCCAGCTCCTCGCCCACAATGGAGAAAATAAAGTCCGTATGCTGCTCGGGAAGATACAAAAACTTCTGGTGGCTGCCGCCCAGACCAACCCCAAATACCCGGCCCGAACCGAGGGCATAAAGGCTCTGGATGATATGAAAGCCCGCCCCCAGGGGATCCGCCCAGGGGTCCAAAAAGGCAGAGAAACGCCTCCATCTGTACGGTTCCAACCAGATCAGCACAGACACAATGGGCACCCCGGTCAGGACCAGTCCAAACAGGTGAATGGGATTGGCCCCGGCGATGTAGAGCATGATGAGAACCGTTCCGGCGATGGTCACGGCCGTGCCCAGGTCGGGCTGCATCATAACCATGCCCACCACGACACTCACGATCACAAGGTGCGGCATCACTCCGGCGAAAAACCGCTTCATCTTCTCCGGCACACGGCAGAAGCCGTGGGCAAGATACACAACCAGGCACAGCTTCACCAGCTCCGCCGGACTGACAGAAATGGGCCCAAACAGAATCGAACGCTGGGAACCCCTCGCCTCAACACCGATTCCCGGGATCAGGCTCAGGGCCAGCAGACCAACCGCGACCATGATGAAGACCCGGGCGTAGCGACGATAGACCCAGTAGTCAATCCGCTGCTGCAGAAACAGCATGAGAAACAGCCCGCCCATCGCCCACACGGCCTGGCGTTTGAAGTAGAAAAAACTGTCGCCGAAGCGCACACGAGCCGAGTAGCTGCTGGAACTGAGCACCATCAGTACCCCGAAGGCAACCAGAACCACCACGGTCAACAGCAGGACCAAATCTGGTGCCCTGCGGCTTCTGGGCTTGGTCGTTCCCCGTTTGGATCTCACACTCCCATACCTCTCAACCCTGTCAGAGCTGCAAGAACGCAAAGAACCTGGAAAATCCACATTGTCAGGACAACGGTCACCTCACTCCAGCCTATCAGTTCAAAGTGATGGTGAAGGGGACTCATGCGTAACAGCCTCCGTCCCCCGGTGAAACGGAAATACATCACCTGAACGACCACCGATAGGGTTTCCACCACAAACAGACCCCCGGCAATGACCAGCAATAGTTCGGTCTCGGTCACAACGGCCAGTCCAGCCAGGGCCGCGCCGAGGGCCAGGGAACCCGTGTCGCCCATGAATACGCGGGCTGGATGAAAATTATACCAGAGGAAGCCCACGCAGACGCCCATCAGAGCGACCCCAGAGACAGCGACAACGAGCTGTCCACGAGCCAGGGCAGCGACCGTGAATACAAGGGCTGCAAGGGCCGTGCCCCCCGCCGCCAAGCCATCCAGACCGTCGGTCAGATTGACGGCATTGGAGGAAGCGGTCAGGAAAACCGCGGTGAAAGCCGGGTACAACAGCCCGAGCTCCAGGCGGGTTCCCGCTAACCAGGGCACCGCAAGGGAGGTACCCCTGCCGGTGAAAGTGACCGCTGCCCAGCCCAGAAGTGCTCCCAGGATCATCTGTATGACCAGTTTATCCCGCCCCCTCAATCCGAGGGGGCGCCTAAGGGCCACCTTGAGAAAATCATCAGCAAAGCCCAAAATACCCGCGCCCAAGGTCACCACCAGCAGGATCATGATCTCCGGCGTCGCCGGGACTGCCAGCAGGAGAACCCCGGTCAGGGCCAGGAGGAAGGCCAGTCCGCCCATGGTGGGGGTTCCCTGCTTGCTGAGATGCCTTCCCGGTCCATCATCGCGGACCCTCTGGCCGAAGTTCAGTCTCCGAAGAAGGGGCAATAGGAAAGCCCCCACCAACAGGACTGCAGCGACGGCGACGGCGAATGCCGCGGGAAAGACCCAGGGCTCGCGCATCTCCAGGACGGGCAGCATCATCCCTGCGACCCCTCTTGGTCCCCGACCGTCAGGGGAAACATCTCTTTCAGTACCTGCACACAGGACTCGAGCCTACATCCCCTGGATCCTTTGACCAGGACCAGGTCCCCCTCGGCGATCGCCTCCGCGAGGGAGCCGATCAGGGCGTCGTTGTCGGGAAAGTGGTGATGACTGCCCCCGGGGAACCCCTCCTGCACAGCACCCACTCCGAACAAGGAGGCAAGCTCCCCGACGGTCAGCAGGACATCAAGGTCTCCGGTGGCGATGTAGCGACCCACCTCCAGGTGCCGCTTCTGCGCATCAGGTCCCAGCTCCAACATGTCACCCAGGATGGCCACCTTCCTACCCGCGACACGGGTCTGTGTTAGGGTGTCGAGGGCGGCGACACAGGAGGTGGGACTGCTGTTGTAGGCGTCGTTGAGTATGCGGATCCGGTCTCGATTCATCCACTCCATGCGCATACCCGTCACCTGCACATTCTCCAGCCCATCTCGTATGTTCTCAGAGGATGCCCCCATGATGTGTCCCACGCAGGCAGCCCCAAGGGCATTGGCCACATGATGCCTGCCTGCCAGGGATAACTGCACCCTTCCCGCCGACACGCCGCCCAGGTAAAGATCAAACTGGGGCCGCCCCAGGTCATCGAGGGACAGGTTCTCTGCCCAGACCCGCAGGTCGTCGGCCAGGTTCTCTCCGTAAAAGAAGGTTTGAGCCTCGGTCCGTGAGGCGATCCATCGCCCCCAGGGATCATCACCATTGATTGTCGCCCAACCTCCCTCGGGGAGGGCCTCAAAGAGTTCGGCCTTGGCCCGGGCAATTCCCTCCAGCGAACCCAAGAACTCAATGTGAGACTCGGTCACCCGGGTGAGCACACCGGCCTCTGGTTTCGCCATCGAGGCCAGATACTCAATATCGCCCCGCTTCCGCATCGCCAGCTCCAAGACGACAACCTGATCGTGCGGACGGAGCTCAAACAGGGTGAGGGGCAAGCCAATCTCCGTGTTGAGATTGCCCTGGGACTTCAGAACCTCAAAGCTCTTGTGCAAAACTGCCGCGATCATATCCTTACAGGTCGTCTTACCGACGCTTCCCGTCACACCGATCACCACGGGCGAGAACTGGTCGCGATACCAGGAGGCCACCTCTCCGATGGCCCAAAAGGGATCGGACACCTCGAAGAGCACCTCGTCCCGCCCGGGGACCACTCCCTCCCGGACCAGGGCTGCGGCCGCACCGCTGGAAAAAGCCGCATCCAAGTACTGGTGTCCGTCCGTCCTCTCCCCTGCCAGGGCCACAAAAAGATCGCCCTGGCGGACGCACCGACTGTCTGTTGTCACCCCATAGATTCCTGTCCCCCGGTCCGCTCTGGTCGGCTGGGGCGTTCTCAGAACCGCGGCGAGATCCGCAACCGTGAACAGGGGGTCGCCCCTGCCTCTTCGTTCATCCAATTCCACGTCCTCACCCTCCCTCCCTCTTCTGCTGACGCAGCCTCAGTGCTTTCCTCGCTTCCAGCTTATCGTCAAAGTGCATGGCGTGATCCGCCAGAACCTGTGTTGTTTCGTGACCCTTGCCTGCCAGGACCACGGTATCGTTCGTGTTGGCAATCTCCACGGCCCTCAGCACAGCTTCTCTTCGGTCCACGTGCACCTCGCAGTTGGATCGATCCTCAATGCCCCCCAGTATATCACAGGTTATGGCCCGCGGGTCCTCGCTGCGGGGGTTGTCGGACGTCACAATGAGATAGTCGGCCAGACCCTCAACAACCGAACCCATGACCGGCCGCTTGGTGCGGTCCCTGTCCCCACCGGCACCAAAGACTGCTATGACCCGACCCGTTGCAACCCTCTGCACTGCCTCGAGGAGGTTCTCAAGCTCATCGGCCGTGTGGGCAAAATCCACGATCACCGTAATGTCATCACCCGGTCCGGAGACCACCTCATAGCGGCCGGGAACCGGATTCGCTTCAGAAAGAGCGTCGGCAATGTCATCAATTCCGATGTCCAGGCTGTGCCCTACAGCCGCCGCAGCCAGGGCATTGTAGATGTTAAAACGGCCGGGAAGTTGAAGTCTGACCCGCCGCCGATTCCCCGGTGGCAGCTCTACAGAGAAGAACGACTCATCCGGTGCCATCTCGATGTCACAGGCGGTGACCTGTCCTGCATCCAGGCCGTAGGTCAGAACCTTGGCCGCAGAGCGTCTTTCAATCTCGGCGGCCCGGGGATCATCAACATTGATGACCGCCACGGGATCGCCCCGGTCGAGTCCCTCGTCAGTGAGCATCCCGAAGAGACGGGCCTTTGCCGCCAGATAGCTTTCCATGTCCCCGTGAAAATCCAGGTGCTCAGGGGCGATGTTGGTGAACACGCCGACATTGAAGGCGCATCGCCGCACCCTATCGAGCATGAGCGAGTGGGAAGAGACCTCCATCACCGCCGCGCAGTCCCCAGCATCGAGCATCTGTCGAAATAACCTTTGCAGGTCGGTGGCCTCGGGAGTGGTGAGCTCCGTCTCAATTCGAGAGCCTCCGACGATGTGACCTATCGTGCCAACCAGACCGACCCCCGTTCCCCCTGCCTCAAGGACATGGCGGATCAGGTGAGCGGTGGTCGTCTTGCCACTTGTGCCCGTCACCCCCACCAGGGCCATCTTGCCTGTAGGATGGCCAAAGAAGGCGTCGGCCATCACTGCGGCCGCCCGCCGCGCATCGCGAACCACCATCTGCGGCACGGGGGGATCGACCGTAACGAACCTCTCAACCAGAAGAGCCCGAGCCCCACGCGAAACGGCTTCCTGGGCAAAGAGATGTCCGTCCGTCACCTCACCAGGGATGCACAAAAACAAGTCTCCGGGTTTCACCCGTTTGGAGTGATAGGACAAACCCTCAACCTGTAGTTCGGCCCAATCCAGCCCAGGGATCTCCAGCAATTCACCATCATCTCTCAACGCCTGCAATAGCAGGTCCAACTCCATCAGAAGGCACTCCCTCCAATCGCACACTATGGGCGCGATGAAAATCCTGTGCAACAGCAGGTGCGCCTCGTCAGGGCGAACTCAGGTATAGATGAACGATGGTGCCTCTCTGTACATGGGTTCGCGGCGCAGGCTCCTGCCCTATTATGATTCCAGAACCGGTGACTTCCATACGGAGACCAACGGCACCCAGTTCTTCAGCAGCAGCACGCAGCGTCATCCCCATCAGATCGGGCATCCGGACCATACCCACATCGGCCTGTTCTTCATCCAGGCGCTCCGTATACAGAAGCACCTGCGATCCCGGACGGACCTCAGTCCCCTCGGGAGGAAACTGCTCTATGACCTCACCGCCCGTTCCAACACGAGTGAATTCAAGGCCCCTCTGATCAAGAATTTGCTCCGCCTCCACCACCGATAGGCCCGTCACGTCCGGAACCTGATGAAGGACTTCTTCGGGTTGCCCTACGCCCTCGGGCACCTGCCCTTGAATTTCATCCGGAAATTCCGGGGTGATCTCGAGATAACGCAACGTCTCACTCACCACGGTCTGGAACACAGGCGCAGCGATCTGTCCGCCGTAGTAAATGCCCTGCGGTTCGTCCACGACGACGTAACAGACCACGGCCGGGTTGTTTGCCGGGGCAAACCCCATAAAAGAGGCCAGGTGTTGATCCCTTGACACCACACCGCCCACGGTCTTCTGGGCCGTTCCTGTCTTTCCACCGACGCCATAGCCGGAGATCGCCGCCAGAGATCCTGTCCCCTCCTCGACGACGTTCACCATCAGGTCCCGTATCGTGGCCGAGGTCTCCTCCGAGATCACCTGCCGGATCACCTGCGGCGCGAGCTCCCGGATCTCCCCGGTCACAGTATCTTCAATACTGTGTACGATCTGGGGACGCATCAGGTATCCCCCGTTGATGATGGCACTCGTAGAGTTGATCATCTGCAGGGGCGTCAGGGTCAACGTCTGCCCAAAGGACATGACTGCCAGGTCCACCGGTCTCGCACGGTCCTGGGGTGGGAAAATGCCCTTCGCCTCACCGGGAAGATCCACCCCCGTGGGCTCCGTCAGGCCAAAGCCGTAAAGATACCGATAAAAGGCTTCCATTCCCAGGTCCAGCCCCGTCCTGACAAAGATTGTGTTCGTAGACTTGGCGAATCCCAGGGCAAAATCTGCCGCTCCGAGACCCTGTCGGTTCCAGTTGTGAATTACCGCTCCGGGCACCCTCACGTAACCCGGATCATAAAAAGGCGTCGACGGAGTGACCACACCCTCCTCAATAGCTGCCGCGCCGGTCACTGGTTTGAAAACGGATCCCGGGTGCTCCGTGTCACTCACCAGGGGGTTCCGCCAGAGTACCGGGGAGACCTCCGACCAGCGGTTCAGGTCAAAATTAGGATAGGACGCCATCGCCAGGATGTGCCCCGTGCTGGGATCCATCATCAGCAAATGGGCCCCTAGGGCCTCCGTTTCACTCACAACCCTGGCCAGTTCCCGCTCAGCGATAAACTGTATGATCTCGTCGATGGACAGGTACAAACTGCTTCCCTCAACCGGGGGAGTGTAATGATAGACAGCCTGGGGGATCTCCCTTCCCTCGGCATCAAATTCCATGGATATTGCCCCGGGCTCCCCGCGCAGAAGTTCATCCATACTCATTTCGATTCCCTCGAGGCCCTGGCTGTCAATGCCAGCAAAACCAAGGACTCGGGAAGCCAGCGTGCCCTTGGGATAAAAGCGCTCGCTCTCCATGGTGAAGTAGAGACCGGACAGGTCCAGCTCCCTGACGGCTCTGGCAGCCTCCGGCGCCATCTTCCTCTTTAGCCACACAAAAGAAGCACTTGCAGCTAGTCTGTCCCGCAGTACTCGCTCATCCATGCCCAGGATCGGCGCCAGTGCTGCAGCCCATTGCCCGGCATTGCGCACCTCCGCGGGCACGGCATACAGTGAGTCTACATCCACGCTCACCGCCAGCTCCCGCCCCTCGCGGTCCATAATCATCCCTCTGCGGGCCTGCACACTAATCTCCCGGGTGCGCGACTGCATTGCCGCATCACTCAGCTCATCACCACGAACCACCTGGATCCACCCGACCCGAAAGATCAGCGCCACATAAATGAGCACGAAAACCACGAGACCATGAAGGACTCGTTTTCGCATCTCGATGCTGGGCAACCTCATATCGGTCGTCCCCCTGCATGTGAGCTATTGTGTGTTACTACTCAGTACTGGCCCTAACCGGAGGCGCGCCTCGCAGCCATCGAAGCAGCCAGGTTCCCACATCTGCCAGGCGTAAGCCACTGTCACTGGCCGGTTCGGACTCTAAATACAGTACCACCCTCCTCGCAGTGCTCCCGGAACTGTCCGGTGCGTCAACAGTCGTCACACCCGCCGTCGCTGCAGTTCCCTGTTCAACTTCATCCACGTTCAGGGTCACAGGCGAGTTAATGGAAGCAACCGTGGCATAGCTGCTACCTGCATGTACCAGTCCAAGATCTTCCTCGGCAACGGCAACAATCCGCTGGATGGATCTGAGGGACGCGACCTCTGCCTCCAGATGGTCGGCATGCCTTCGAGCCTCTTTCAGCTGGGTCCGCAGGCCTGCAAGCTCATAGCCCCGGTTGGCAATGGCCGTCTCGACCACAATCAATCCAAGGGCCATGACAAAAACCATCATCAGAGCGGTGAGGCCCTGAACCCACATCCGAGTCCTCCCCTTGACTCGGGCCTCATCTCCGAGCTTCCCACAGGGCTTCTTCTTCCCTCCCTGTTGACGTTCGGGGCGTCGCTGTTCTCGGACCTGCTCCAGTTGTCTTGCCGTCACTGCCATCTTACTCGCCACTCCAATCCGATATAACCTGCAGATGATTCACCTCAGAGGCGTTCAACTGCCCTGAGCTTGGCCGACGCCGAGCGAGGGTTCATCGATACCTCGGCATCCGTCGGCCGAATGGGCTTCCTCGTCAGATCCCTGACCACCGGCCCACTGCAACGGCAGACTGGCAAATCCGGTGGACAACGACACTCGCGGGACAGGTCCCGAAAAACCTGCTTCGCGGGGCGATCCTCAAGCGAATGAAAGCTGATGACCGCCAACCTGCCACCCGGTCGAAGAAGCTGAATGACCTCCTCAAAGTACTCCCTGAGCCCCTCCAGTTCACGGTTGACCTCAATCCGCAGCGCCTGGAAGGTTCTCTTAGCTGGATTTCCACCCTTTCTCCTTGCAGGAGCGGGTATGGCATCTTTGATCACATCAACCAGATCACCCGTCGTTTTGAAGGGCTGATCTCTTCGTCGCCTGACGATCGTACGTGCAATCCGTCGCGCCCAGCGTTCCTCCCCGTAATCACGCAGGATGCGGGCAATGTCTCCCTCTTCATCGTTGTTCAGGATCTGTGCGGCCGTTCTTCGAGCACCAGGATCCATCCGCATATCCAAAGGGGCATCTGCGAATCGGTAGCTGAAACCTCGCTCCGGAGCGTCCAACTGGTGGGAGCTGACTCCCAGATCCAGAAGACACCCCGATATCTGATCGATTCCTCGTTCGGCCAAAAGAGCAGACAGAGAGCGGAAATTGCCGTGGATCAGTTCCACCTGGGGCCCAACCCCCGACAGAACCTCGGCCGCAACCCTCAGGGCCTCGGTATCGAGATCAATCCCAATGAGTAAATCCTCGGGGGACAGTTTCTCCGCCAGGACACGGGCGTGACCTCCGCCACCTACCGTGCCATCGACAAAGACGCCCCCACCGGGAACATCTAGACACTCTGCAACCTCGTCTGGCATCACCGGCTGATGAAAAATCTCGCCGCCTGCCATCAAAACAGATCCAGGTCCGTGAGTTTCTCCGCCGAATCTTCGTACGTCTCCTCGGCAGAGTTTTCGAATTCCTCCCACTTCTCGCCGCTCCAGATTTCGATCCGATTTCCGACCCCTACGATGACTGCTTCCCTGTCCAGTTGTCCGTAGGTCCTGAGATTCGAGGGGATCACAGTGCGACCCTGTGAGTCGCAATTGCATTCCGAGGCCCCAGAAAAGAAGAAACGCACAAAGGCGCGGGCATCAGATTTTGTGAAGGGCAACTCCTTCATCCTCTCGGTAAGGGCTGTCCATTCCGCATCGGGATAAACGAAAAGGCATCCATCGAGTCCCTTGGTAATGATAAAGGACTCCCCCAGCTCCGCTCGGTATTTTGCGGGGATAATCAGACGACCCTTTTCATCTATGTTGTGCCGATACTCACTCATAAACACGACGATGGACCTCCCGTTCCTGGCGATGTTCCCCACCACAAACCCCTCAGCACTCCCCTATCCTCCACTCCGCTCCACTTGTCATCCACTCTCTGTATTCTGCACGCCACTTCAAACTCCTTCTTAAAAAGCAAAAAAAGTCCAACGAATATTAAATTGGTCTTCTGAGTAAGTCATATGAGGGGAAAATCGTCCGGGAAATGCTCCCGGTCTCCCCCAAAAGCGAGGATATCGGAAAGAAATGAAACGGAAAAGAAGCGCTCAGTCCATCCAGTTGGCCACCCGGACCGACGCCTCCTCGAGAGCTTTCTTGGAAGTTGCGTCAACCCATTGTATGTCTTCATCCGCCCGGAACCAGGTGAGCTGGCGCTTGGCAAAATTCCTCGTATTTCTCTTGATCTTGCAGATGCACCCGTCCAGATCAACCTGCCCCCCCAGGTACTCGATGACCTCCCGGTAGCCTAGGGCCTCGCCCGCGGTTGAACTGAGGGCACCGAACTCCTCCAGGAGATTCCGGACCTCGGTCACCAGCCCCCGGTCCATCATCTCATCGACCCGCCTGTTGATCCGCTCATAGAGCACTTCTCGGCGGGTGCATAGACCGATTTTCAGCGCATCATAGGCGGGTTCTTTCGGAGTCGAACGCCTCCACTCCGTCATGGTCCGACCGGTCTTGCAGTGGACTTCGATCGCCCGGATCACGCGCTTGAGGTCATTGGGGTGGATCCGTTGAGCACTGTCAGCATCCAGCTTCTCAAGGACCCCATGGAGAGATTGGGACCCCTCCCTCTCGGCCTTCCGCTGCAGCTGCCTTCTCAATTTGGGATCCCTCGCCACCTGCGCCAGGGGATAATCATAAAGGAGGGCTCGAACATACAGAGCCGTGCCCCCGACCACAAGGGGGAGCATCCCTCTGCTGGTGATGTCCCCGATGATGGAGCGAGCGAGCGTCTTGAATCGGCCCGCGCTGAAGCGCTCGGTGGGAGGAAGGATATCCATCATATGGTGGGGAACACCCGCCATCTCCTCCCGGGTCATCTTCGCCGTGCCGATGTCCATACCCCGGTAAACCTGCATCGAATCGGCCGAGATGATCTCGCCGCGGAAACGATGGGCGAGTTCCACGGCCAGGCCACTCTTGCCCACCGCTGTGGGTCCCACAATCACCAGAACACGCGTTTGTTCGCCCATCGCTTCAGCCTCCCTCAGTGACGCCCGAACATGCGTGACATCTCCCGCCTCGTGAGTATGACCACCGTCGGACGGCCGTGGGGACAGGTCCCTGCCTGCGTCAGTCCGGCCAGGTCCTCGAGAAGATGCTGGATCTCGGCAACACTCAGCCTGTCCCCCGCCCGGACCGCCGACTTGCAGGCTGCCATCGCAAGGGCGACGGATTCCCTCGTCGTCGGACTGCCCCCCATCTTCTCCAGGACCTCCGACAGCAGGTGCGCAGAAACCGATTCACCCGCGTAGACCGGAACCCCCCTGACGAGTAGGGTGTCCTTACCAAAGGGCTCCACGTCAAAACCCAGGGCCTCGAAATCATCTCTGGCCGCCTCCCACCGCTGCACCTGTTCGGGGCCCACCTCACAGGCATGAGGAACGGCCAGCAGCTGACATGGAGATGATCTGGACCTCCAGGCCTCGAGGGCTCGCTCATAGTATAACCGTTCATGGGCCGCATGCTGATCAATCAAATACATCCCTTCGGGGCCCTGGGCCACCAGGTAGGTCTCGTCGATCTGCCCGAGGGGACGAAGCTGCCTGAACACCTCAGAGGGGGTCTGCTCCTCCCCCTGTTGGGGAAAGTAGGCGAGCTGCCTCTGGGCCGGCAGATCTCGTCCCCCGGGAAGGGAGGAACTGTCGTCACCCCGACGACCCTTCGCCCCACCCTCTCGTACCTCCCAGCGTGGCGCAGGCATGCCCAGAAGAGCACCCCGGATGGCGTTGTGTATTCGGCCCAGCAGTTCCCGCTCCTCGAGGATGCGGACCTCCCGCTTGGCGGGATGGACATTGACATCAATCCTCTGCGGCGCAACCGAGATCACAAGGACGACGACAGGATAACGACCGCGGTCCACAAACCCCTCGTAGGCGCGGTTCAGCACCGCACCCATCCCCGGATGGTTCACCGACCTCCGGTTGATCAGAATATACTGCCGGTCTCGCCTGCTCCTGCTGAGGGCCGGGGTCCCGATAAATCCCCACACCGGCTCCCCCGGCTCTCCAATGGGCAATACCTCCCGGGCCACCTCCGCCCCAAAAATCTCGGCAATACACTGGCCCAGGTCGCCGCTGCCGCTGGTGAACACCCGCTCTTCAGAGGCATGGGAAAGACGCAGAGATACCTCCGGATGAGCGAGGGCCATCTCCCTGACCGCAGACAGCACGTGAGACGTCTCGGTCGCCTGGCGCCTAAGGTGCTTTTTGCGGGCCGGCGTGTTGTAGAAGAGGTTCTTCACCTCGATCCTCGTGCCCGGGGGGCCGCCCCGCGACTGCAGAGGTGCCTCATCTCCACCGTGCACCTTCAAAACGGCACCGACGTCTTCCTCCCGGGGCCGGGAATAGATCTGCATCTCGGAAACCGAGGCAATGCTGGCCAGGGCCTCTCCGCGGAAACCCAGGGTCTCAATGGCCTCCAGGTCGTCGTCAACCGATATCTTGCTCGTGGCATGGGGTGCGACGGCCAGCAACAGGTCTTCCGCCCCCATGCCAATGCCGTCATCGGCGACGACGATGCGCTGCATTCCGCCCTTTGTGATGTCAATCCGCACCTCCGCTGCCCCAGCATCGATCGCGTTCTCCACCAGTTCCTTGACCACGGAGGCCGGTCGTTCCACGACCTCACCCGCCGCGATGCGGTTCACCAGGGCCTGGGAGAGTCTCTTAATCCTGCTGCCTCTACTCATCGTCCTCATCCCCCCGATGAAACAGCGAGACCTGGTCATAAGAGCCCTTTCTACGGGTCACAGCCCGTCCATCCCGCATCCGGACATCTTCCTGCGGGGCGTCGGGGGTGAGGGCTTCCGCGGACTGCTCCAGGCCCGACAACAGCTCCCGGGCCCTGAAAATGACCTGGTGTGGCAGACCAGCCAGGCGCGCCACGTGGATGCCGTAGCTTCGATCTGTCGGCCCTGGAACCACCTTACGCAGAAATACCACGTCATCCCCCTTCTCCCGCACTGCCACCGAATAATTTGCCACCCCGTGATACCGATCGGCCAGGCGGGTGAGCTCGTGATAGTGGGTGGCAAACAGCGTGCGGCACCCCAGTCGCGAAGACCGCCGGATGTATTCACACGTCGCCCAGGCAATGCTGATGCCGTCATAGGTACTGGTGCCGCGCCCCACCTCATCGAGAATGAGCAGGCTTCGCGTGGTGGCGTTGTTGAGGATGTTGGCCACCTCGGTCATCTCCATCATAAATGTACTGCGACCCCGGGTCAGATCATCGGCGGCACCAATCCGGGTGAATACCTGGTCCACCACCCCGATCCTGGCCCGTTCGGCTGGAACAAAAGAACCCATCTGGGCCATGATCACGATCAGGCCCACCTGGCGCAGGTATGTAGATTTGCCGGACATGTTGGGCCCGGTGACCACCAGGAAGGCCTGGCTGTCGCAGTCGATGTAGCAGTCGTTGGGGACAAAAGGTTCATCGATGTCCGTTGCATCCAGAACCGGATGCCGCCCCAGTACGATGTCCAGAACCAGATCCTCATCCACAACGGGCCGACAGTAGTTATTGTGGACTGCCACCAGGGCGAGACTGAGCAGAAAATCAATCTGCGCCAGGGAAGCCGCCGTCCCCAGGAGGCGGTCCACTTCCTCGGCCGTCCTCTCCCGCAGTCGAACGAAGGACCGATACTCCAGATCTGCGAGCCGGTCCTCGGCCCCGAAAATGAGAGCCTCCTTCTCCTTCAGCTCGGGTGTGACGTAGCGTTCGGAGTTAACCAGGGTCTGCTTGCGTTGATAGGAATCCGGAACCAGGTCCCGATTGGGATGGGTCACCTCAAGGTAGTAGCCGAAAACCTTGTTGTGCCCAACCTTCAGCGACTTGATCCCCGTTTCCTCTCGCTCCCGAACCTCCATCTCGGCAATCCACTGTTTTCCCTCTTCGGACCGACGGCGCAGCCGATCAATGTCCTCGTCATAGCCCGTGCGAATGATCCCGCCATCTCGGACCCCGGTTGGAGGCTCATCGACCAGGGCAGTGTCCAGCATCTCGCAAACATCCTCGAGCAGATCGGTCCCCGCAATGAGCTCGCCCCACATCGAGCCCTCCTCACAGGCCTGGGGCATATCGGACAGGGCATCCAGCACCCCCGGAATCCGGGCCAGAGAGCCCCGCAGTGCAGCCATGTCTCTCGGAGTGGCGGTGCCATAGGAGATCCGTCCTGCCAACCGTTCCAGGTCCTGTATCCGGCGCAGCGACTCCCGCAGCCGGTCCCGGGACACCGGATCCCCGACCAGGGCCTCCACACCATCCAGTCTTCGACCTATGGCCCCTGGGTCCCTCAAGGGGCGCTCCATCCGCCGGCGCAGGAGCCTGCCCCCCATGGGAGTCTCCGTGCGGTCCAGGGCCTCCAGCAGCGTTCCGCCCTCGCGATCAGAAAACAGCGGGGCCGTCAGCTCGAGGGTTCGCCGGGCCACAGGATCGATGATCAGGTGATCCTCGACAGAGTAGGTCTGTAGCGTGACAATCTGGCGCAGAGCGTTCCTCTGGGTATCTCGAAGGTAATGCAGAAGTCCCCCCGCGGCACGGACCGCCTGGGGTCGACCGTCGCAGCCGAAACCGGCCAGATTCGACACCCCAAAATGGTCCCTCAGTATCTCTTCGCATCGATCCTCGTCAAAAACCCAGTCATCCATCTCCGCGAAGTGAAGGGGCCCGGCTTCGGTGAGGCCCTCTCGCAGTGCCTCGCCCCCGGTTACCCCCGGATCGATGCAGCACTCCCGGGGACCGTGGCGGGCAAACTCTCCGGCAATCCTGCGCTGGGCGTCGGGCCCGTCCACTTGAACGCAGGCGAAATAGCCGGTGGAAATATCGGCGACGGCCATGCCGAGGGAATCCCCCGAACCCGCCACAGCTGCGGCCAGGTTATCCCTCTTGCTTCCCATCACCGCGGCATCCATCCGGGCCCCGGGGGTGATGACCCGAACCACCTCTCGTCTTACCAGCCCCCGCGCAGCGGACGCCTCCTCCATCTGCTCACAGATCGCCACCCGCTGCCCAGCTTCCAACAGGCCTTGTATGTATGATTCCGCAGCGTGATAGGGAACTCCAGCCATGGGAACCCGAACACCATTGCCGCCATCCCTGGAGGTGAGCGCAATATCCAGAAGCCGGGCTGCTGATTCGGCATCTTCAAAGAACATCTCGTAGAAGTCTCCCATGCGGAAAAAGAGCATCTCCTCCGGGTGTGACTCCTTTATGCCCAGGTACTGCTTCATCATTGGGGTACTGACTTCATCTTTGCGCCCCATTCTCTCCTCCCCTCAAGGACTTGACCTTCCTCTGTATGTATTGTACAAGAAAGCAGACACTCCTTAAATGAACCCACGGAGGTGGATGGCATGAGCGCACCCAGCGTCGCGATCCTCAAATTCCTCAACCGCTTCTTTCCCCGACCCGTACATCCTTTCAATCTGGAGACGGACGGGACCATGACCTACGCCCGGTGGCAGTTTGAACAGGGCCACCGCACTATCCAATATTACCTGGACTTCACCACCCTGGATGAAATGTTCAGAGACCGAAGAGTCCTGGATGTCGGTTGCGGTGCTGGGGGCAAGACCTGCTACTTCGCCACGCTAAAACCCGCGGGCGTATGGGGAATTGACGCTGTCGAGAGCTACGAGCGCCAGGCATCAGCGTTCAGCCAGGAGCAGGGACTCAAGCACCTGACCCACTTCGTCACCGGGGATGCCGCGGACATGCCCTTCGAAGACGGCTTCTTCGATACCATCATCCTGAACGATACGGTGGAACACCTGACCGAACCTGTGCGGGTTCTTCTCGAGTGCCTGCGGGTCCTCCGGCCTGGGGGAAACCTTTTTGTTAATTTCCCGCCCTATTACCACCCCTACGGCGCTCATCTCTCCGACGCCATTGGCATCCCCTGGGTCCACCTGATCTTCTCCCATTCCACCATGATCACGGCCTATCGCCAGCTGATCCAGGGACATGCCGACGCCGAGGCCCGTCTGAACCTGAGGCTGGGAGACCTCGGCTCCGATCAGCTGGCCTACATCAACGGCATGACGTCTCGAAGATTCCGTCGCATCGCAGCCGGCCTGCCGGCCGAGCTCCTGCACTACCGCGAGGTTCCCCTTCGTCCGTACCTGGCTCCCCTGATCCTGATGCCGGGACTGAGGGAGTGCTTCATCCGGATGGTCGTCGCGATGCTCACCCGTCCTCGTTGAGGATTTCTGCCCGGAGCTGAAAGGTCTCAGCCCGCCCGACCCGGACCCGGACGAAGCGGTCCCGATAGGCCTCGGGTCCCTCGGCCAGTACCAGCTTGTTGGTCCGGCTCCTGCACCGCAGCACCCGGGGATCCCGCGTGCTGGGTCCATCGACCAGCACGGTCATCTCGCTACCTTCCAGGGTCTGGTTCTTCTCGAGGGAGATCTCATACTGCAGCTGATTCAGCCGGTTGAGGCGCTCCTTTTTGACCTCATCGGGCACCTGGCCCCCGTACTTGGCGGCCTCAGTTCCCGAACGCGGAGAATACAAGAAACTGAAAGCACCGTCAAAACGAACCCGGCGGAAAAGATCGCAGGTCTCCTCGAAATCTTCCTCAGTCTCACCCGGGAAACCCACAATCACGTCCGTGGTGATGGAGGCCCCCGGGGTTTTCTGCTCGATTCGTGCGGCCAATCTGAGATATTCCTCCCGCGTGTAACCACGGTTCATGCGTCTCAGAATCTGATCACTTCCGCTTTGCACAGGCAGGTGAAAATGCTCACAGACCCGGTCCAGGTCGGCGATCTGGTCCACCAGATCGAGGGAGAAGTCGCGGGGGTGGGAGGTCGTATACCGGATCCACCGCAGCCCATCCACCTCATTGAGCAGGCTCAGAAGGTCGCCAAAACGCACATCATCTTCCCGGTCCCGGCCGTAAGAATTTACATTCTGACCAAGCAGCGTAACCTCGCGGACCCCATCCTGGACCAGCCGCTGCACCTCACCGACGATGTCCTCTGCAGGCCGACTGATCTCTCTGCCTCGAACATAAGGCACGATGCAGTAGGTGCAGAAGTTGTTGCAGCCGTATATGATCGGGACCCAGGCCCTGATCCCCTCCACCCGGCGCCTGGGTAGGTCCGTAGGGAGGACGTTCTCCCCCTCCCCGGACTCTCTCTGCACAACTATCTGATCGCAGCGCTGCGCTTCCTCTAGGAGCTCTGGTAATCGGTGCAGCTGATCGGTACCCAGGACGAAATCCACGTGGGGTACCCGCCGTCGAAGCCTGTCCAGGGCGCCATCCTGCATGACCATACACCCGCAGACCCCGATCAAGACCTCGGGATTCTTATACTTGTGCCGCTTCAGGCGCCCAAGTTCGCCGAGGATCCGCTGTTCGGCACTGTCCCGCACGCAGCAGGTGTTCACCAGGATCAGGTCCGCTCCGGCGGCATCGTCCGCCCGCGCGTATCCCAGGTCCTCCAGAACCCCCGACAGGACCTCGGAGTCATGTTCGTTCATCTGACAACCGTAGGTCTGTATATGATAATGCAATACCGCTTCATCTCTGGTCACATTTAACCCCCCACCATCAACCTGCTAATCTGAGATTAGGATACCACCGCCCGGCCCCATTGTCTCCCCGAATCCCCCTATGGCACACTGAATGAAGCGAAGGGAAGATTCTATGCTCAGCCACGAGGGGCTCCTGCATCTATGGAGACACATCTACAAAATGACAACCCCCGTAACCCCCCTGTCCTCGGACTGCGGGCGGCTCTGCGATGCCGTATGCTGCAAGGACTGGGCACCGGGCGTGGGAGTCTACCTGTTCCCCGGTGAGCAGCTTCTCATCGGAGATCAGCCCTGGCTAAAGCGCAAGTGGCACGACTCGCGCCACTACGTCTTTCCCCCCTCCTGGGACCGGGGTGGCTGGTTTGTGACCTGCAACGAGGACTGTCCCCGGCATCTACGCCCCTTCGCATGCCGCACCTTCCCTCTGACCGCTGATCTTGACGAAGAGGGAAATCTCAGCATGGTGCTGGATCATAACGGCGCCTCCATCTGTCCCCTGGTGCAATCAGACACCCCGGAGCTTCTCACTGCAAGGTTCAGGGCGACAATGAAACGGGCCTGGGAGATCCTTTTATGCCTCGAACCTGTACGCGATGATGTGCTTCTTGCTTCATCCCGCAGAAGATCAGAGGAAACATGAAAAGACCTGTCTTGCCGCCTGTCCCCGATGACGGCCCCGCGACCGGCAACCGTAGTCTACTGCGGAGTGTGCCATCGGCGATTTGCGGCACTTCGGAGCGATGCAACGGTGACACAATCCATGCCCTTCGCGCCTGTGATTCCCTCCAGCGAGCACGGGTCGGCATACACAAACCGGACGGTCTGTGTATGCCGTGGATTGGTGTAGATGAGTCTGAAATTCCTGCAAGTCACAGAAGCGCAGCCCTGTTGCGCCGCACCACGGTGAGAACATCGAAAGGGAGACAATCATGGAGCAACCCCGTAAGAAGCCTCAAGATGAACCGGTGATGCGCCTGGAGGATTGTCGAATCAAGACCGTCTCCGCCGATTCGCTCTCTGATTACTGCAAGGTACCTATCCGTTTCTGCGGGACCTCCGTTCTCGAGGTACGGTCACTCGAAAACGGCTTTGGAGGTATCATCTTGGAGGAAAGGGACGTCACGCCGTTCTACAAAGACTACGACGCCCGGGAAACACCCCGGTTGTGGCCAGAGCAGTTCGACACAGCGAACTGGAGATTCTACCTGGCCATGGCGGGAACCAGGCCTGTCGGTGCGGCCACCCTGGCCATGAAGACCAGGGGAGTTCGCATGCTGGAAGGCGGGGATGACCTGGCCTGTCTCTGGGACCTAAGAGTTCATCCCGAATGGCGCGGACAGGGCCTTGGAACCAAGCTGTTTCGGACCCCCGCCCTGGATGCCAGGGAATCTGGATGCATGTGGCTCAAGGTAGAGACCCAGAACTACAACGTCGGCGCAAACAGGTTCTACCATGGCCAGGGCTGTCATCTTGGACAGGTGCACCTGCACGCCTACGATCACGAGCCCGGTGGTAGCGGCGAGGTTATGCTCGTCTGGTACTTGGACCTGAAGGATTGGACCGCTGGCCACTGAGGTCTGGCTTCCCCGGAGTTCGTAGAACATCCGAGGATATCGCAATGTTGTCGTGATGGACCCGCGCCCAGCCCCGGAGATCCCGGAGGGGATCCTGTCCAGAATCTTTCGGGTGGCCCAGGCACCCCAGGTCCCTCGTCGCCATGAAGGCCAGCCGCTATGAGGCCATGGGGCCCTCCCTCCCCCACCTCGCCCACGGGAACAACGATATCGCCCCCCGCCGTCCCACCAACCCTGATCTCATCCCAAAGCTTTTCGACAAGTCTTCTCGGTCAAGCTATGCCTCCTATTGCAGCGACCGATACAGGCTCAGCTGTCGGATTCTCTGCTCGTCACCCAGTCGTACCGGGGGTCGTCATCGATGATGGGGTCGCCGGCCCTGGTGCCGATGCCAGCGGCTCCATCAACCTCCCAGACCGCACCACAAACATAGCCGGAATACTCCGAGGCCAAGAACATGGTGACCCAGGCAACCTCTTCGGGCTCACCTGGACGCGCCAGGGGCAGCGTCGGAATCCGCTTGCTCAGGCCTTGAGCCATCCTGGGCGGTAGCGGCTTTGGCTGCGTGTCAATGAGACCGGGGCTGACGGCGTTGACCAATATGTTGTGAGGCGCCAGCTCGATGGCTGCAACCCGGGTAAAACTCTCCACGGCTGCCCGACTGGAAGCGTAGGCGGCCGCTCCTGCGGAACCACGCTTGGAAACTCCCGAGGAGAAGTTGATGATTCGACCCTCGCGACCGCCATCAATCATCGCTCGAGCCGCTGCCTGGGTCATGAGGAAAGTGCCGCGACAGTTGACGGCATACACCGTGTCCCAGACCTCAACTGTCTCTTCCAGAAGGGCAGCGTGGGGCGCCACTGCAGCGTTGTTGACACAAATGTCCAGTCGTCCGAACTCATCGACGCACTTCTCCACGATCGACCTGGCCTCCTCCGGGGTGCTGATGTCGGCGACGATGGAGGCGATCCTTGCCTCAAAGAACTCGCAGGTCTCGGCCAACCCCTCGGCATCCCGATCCGCCGCCAGGACCATGGCCCCGGCATCGTGAAAGGTCCTGACCATGGTCCGCCCGATCCCCCGGGCTGCTCCCGTTATGATTACTGCCTTGCCAGTGAAATCAAGGCTCATTCTTCATTCCCCTCTCGGATATGGAGTCGATTTGGACAACGCTCTCAAACGCATGCAAGATCTCCAGCGGTGTTGTGCCGCCCAGAGCATGGGTCGCTACGTACGCCTTGACCAGGTAGTCCCTTCGCCTCCAGCACGCGCAAACCTTCAAACACCGGGGGCACGTGAGTGCTATATGGAACTCCTGGATCGGAAAGGCCATGCTACCGTACTATCTCGCCAGAGTGTTGCTCCCCGATGGGTAAGGACGACAACGAGGGAAATCTGCATCTTGTTGCTCATGCTGGTAGGCCATCTACGCCTCTGCAGCTGGTTGTTGAAGGGATTGCCCGCAAAAATGATTACCTGCAGAGATCCGACTCTGAATGACCGGAGTTACCAGCCCATGCATTCGAAACGCCTGGCAGGGGCAAGTCTCAAGTCCAGCCAGGTAAGCAGGAAAAACCCAGGCTCGAGGCGAATAAGTAAAGTTAGGGCTGTGCTGGTCATTACCATAACCTGGTGGCGCATCGGCAAAGTCTGCAAACCAACATTAGGAGGAGGTAGTAAATGGGATTTTCAAAACGATTTTTGACGGTTGCACTGGTGGTAGCGTTAACCCTGGCGTCCGTGTCACTCGCCTTCGCAGACGACACACTGACGACAGAGAGAAAGGCCGAAGTTCTTCATGAACTCGACCTGTTTCTGGGAGTAGACCTCGACGTCTTCACCCCGAACCTGGAAGGCGCCACGGACAGGGCTGCGGCCATGGTGATGGTCGCCCGGGCCCTGAACTGGGTCAATTCCGAGGACTGGGACGCAGAAGGGGTAAGCGGCTTTGAGGACGTGCCCGAATGGGCCGAGCCCCACGTGGCATACGCAGTCAACATGGAAATAACATACGGTGTCGGCGATAACCGGTTCGGAAACGACATGGACGTCACCGAGAGGCAGATGCAGACCTGGTTCGACCGGGCCCTGGGCAAGGGCGACACCTGGGTCGACAACGAGGACCTCGACAACGCGACCGCCCTCATTCGGGCCGACCTGGTCGATCACACCTGGGATGCCCTGATGCAGGTTCCCGTCGGCGGCGAGGAAACCCTCATCGACACCATCATCGGTGATGATGAAGACATGTTGCTCATCGCCCTTGCCGGCAATCTGGTGCCCCTCAAGGAGATCGACATTGATCCGGACGAGTACGAGATAACCGTCGACGACCTGGAGAAGGCCTTCTACGCTCCCGGTGACACCCTCGAGTTCACTGTCAGGGGATTGGAGCCTCTCACCCGCCAGCTGATTCACGTACGGATTCACACCGGAGGTCCCGGTTTCCCCTTCTTCGGCGATGAGACCTTCGTGGATCCAAGTGTTGAAGAAGGTATCGTCGGTAGCGATGGAAGCATCACCATCTCCGGCGAACTCAGGGACGATCTTCCAGAGGGTGCTGTGGTGATCACCGTCCCCGGTTACGGCTACACCATTGACAACACACTGAGCCTCGTCAGCGACGGTATGGAAGTCATGATCGGCACCGACGAGTCCGAGTAGAAATAGGCACGTCAACCAAGACAACCACATATCAGATCCTCAGCAACATGTCGGCCCGCGGGAGGGGACCATCTCCTGCGGGCCGATGCTTGGGGAGACATCTGTCACGAAGAGACGAACGCTCTCATCCTGGACGAGCTCCCTCGAAATCGCCCCACCGGAGCATCTCCCTCTCCTCGCTGCAATCCTATGCCACGTAAACACCGCGTACCCACCGGATTGTGGGCCATGACTGGGCCCCCGAAAATGGCACCGGTCCGCCTTCGATCATGCAGGGGACAGGTTCATGCGAAATCCCAGATCGTACCACGGCAACCTTGATAAGACTGGATCATCAATGAGGTGGGGTTGTTGTTCTGACGCGACAAACCATCACCGGCGGTACATCCGTCCACTGAAATCCCAGCCCTTGACTGTCCCGTTCGAAAACGGGTTCATGCATGCCATCAAGAACAAAACCCTGTTCAAAGAACATCTGCAGCATCGTTGACAGCGGCCGGTGGAAATACCTCGAGGGTACGGGTTCATTGGGAATGGCCATGCCCGCATGGGATTTCGGAGTGATGTACTGTCCGACCTGTACGAAGCTCTGTGTCACCGGTTGCCCGTCCACATCCTGCTCCTCGTAGATTCTCCTGCCACCCGGCGTTTGAAAGCAGGGGTGAGAAACAGAAAAGACGAAGGCGGCGCCCGGCCTCAGCAGCCCGGGCAGTGCCGCAGTTAAAGGGCGCAGGTTGCTGATATCCATCAATGCCATGTTGGCTACGGCCGCATCGAAGTCCGCCGCTCCCAGGGAAACAAGGGCAGCATAGTCGGTGGCATCGACCACCTGGTAATGTGGGTTCTCCCCGCATCCCCCGGACCTGGCCCGGGCGTGATCGATGAGGGTAGGGCTGAAATCGATGCCCAGGACCTCAGCGCCCAGCTCGGCCAGCCTTCTCGAGAAGTTGCCGTTTCCGCAGGCCACATCAAGGACTCGCTGCCCCGGCCTAATATCCAGGAGTCTCTCCGTGGCGGGCCGAACCAGGTCCAGGTGAAAACGATTTCCCTCGTCACCCATGAACCCGTCCCAATGTGCAGCATTGGTCTCCCAGGTCGATCGGGTGCTGTCGTTCAGGTCCTGCCATTCTGACATAGGGATTCTCCTCTCGGCCCATGTTGACAACTCCACGAAGATCCTGCCGTCACCGGATCGTGGGAAAAGCTGCAGCAACTGACCAGCTCGACTCACTGCCACATGAAATTGGTGACGGACACGTCTTCTTCGTTGAAATAACGAGCGGGGGTCCAAGCCCCCGCCCTGCCCCCTTACGCCCTCCGCAGCCACTCTCTGGCCTGCTCCGCAGTGGGCACCTTTCCCTCGGATACAATCTCTTCATCTATCACGACGCCGGGAGTCATGAACACTCCCCGTTCTGAAATCGTCGCTATGTCGGTGACGTGGGTCAGTTCAACATCTGCCCTGGTCTCACGGGCTGCCTCGCGGAGAACCTCCTCCGTCTTTTTGCACTTGGGACAACCCGGTCCGAGTACCTCGATCTTCATAGACCTGCATCCTCCTTCTGAGAAAGTGTGATCTTCACATCCAGGGCTGCGACTCCCTGCTCGTAAGCGAAGAAGGGGTTGATGTCCAACTCTTCAATCTCGTCAAAATCCCGGGCCAATTGGGCCACCCGGGCCACGGTCTCCTCCACGGCCTCCATGTCCTTAGGTGCCTCTCCCCTGTAACCGCCGAGAAGGTCGTAGGCCTTGGTCTCGCGAATCATCTCGCTGACATCCACATCGGTCAACCCCTCGGCCAGCCGGAAGGACACATCCTTCATCAGGTCCACGAAGATCCCGCCGAGCCCGAACATCAGCAGGGGCCCAAATTCGGCATTCTTCGAGAGCCCGACAATGAGCTCCTGACCGGAAGGGAACATCTTCTGGACCTCGACACCGTATACCCGAGCACCCTTGGCGCCTCGCTCCGCACCCTCCATGATCGACGCATAAGCCCTGTCGACGGCGCTCCGATCCTCAAGCCCGAGCTGGACCCCACCGATGTCCGTCTTGTGGATGATCTCCGGAGACGCCACCTTCAGCACCACCGGGAATCCCATCTCGGCGGCCTGCTCAGCCGCCTCGGCAGCTGACGTCGCCAGCCTGGATGGAACCGTGCTGATGCCGTAGGCTTCGGCCACAGCCATGGCCTCGGGACCGAGCATAACGCTGCGCCCATCAGAGCGCACCCGATCGATAACCTCCTGGACCCGGACCGCGTCGCCGGTGAAGGTCAACGGCTTCCCCTTCTCCAGCCGCCTTCGAACCTCCTGGTATTCTATCATGGTGTAAAGACAGTGCACCGCCGCCTCGGGAAACTGGAAACAGGGGATCCGCTCTGCCCGCAGGATCCCGATTGCCTCCTGCACACTCTCTCCTCCTGTGAAGGATGCGACAACGGGCGTCTCGGGGTACATTCGGCTGACCTCGAGAACGTGTTCCGCCACGGCAACGGAGTCGAGAACCGCCGTGGGAGCCAGTACGGTCATGAGCATATCGACGCCCGGATCCGAGCAGCAGCTCTCCAGGGCCACGCGATAGTCCAGGTCCGAGGCCTGCCCCGTCACATCCACCGGATTCCCCACGCTGGCTATGCCGGCAAGGCCGGCCTTCAGTGTCGCCGTTGTCTCCTCGCTGAAGGCTGCCACTTTGAGTCCCCCGGCCTCGATGGCATCAACAGCCATCACCCCCGGGCCTCCCGAGTTGGTGACAATGGCCACGCGCCGCCCCCCGGCTAGAACTCCCTCCCGGGCAAAGGCCACCGCCTTGACGAACTGCTCCTCCATGGCACGAGCGCGCAAGACGCCACTCTGCTTGAAGGCTGCCTCAAATCCTGCGTCGGCACCGGCCAGGGCCCCGGTATGCGAGGATGCCGCCCTCGCCCCTGCCTCGCTGACCCCCGACTTGACCACCACGACAGGCTTTTCGCGGGCTGCCTCGGCCGCGGCCTTCATGAAAGCCTGTCCGTCTTCTATACTCTCCAGGTAGAGCAATATCACGCGGGTCTCGGGATCCTGAGCCGCGTCGGCGATGAAATCGGCCTCGTCAAGATCGGCCTTGTTGCCCATGCTGATGAACTTGCTGAAGCCCAGGCCCTGCTCGCGTCCCCAGTCCACGATCGCTATGCACAGCGCACCGGACTGGGAGAAAAACGCGATGTTTCCCTTCAGCGGGAAACCATCTGAAAAGGATGCGTTCAGAGGCGTGTGGGTGGCCATCACTCCCAGGCAGTTCGGTCCCATCATGTTCATGCCGTACTCGTCGGCGATATCCGCAATCTCCCGTTCCATCTTTGCACCGGCGGGACTGACCTCCCGGAAACCCGCGGTGATGGTGACAACGGACTTCACTCCCGCACGACCGCACTCTCGCATGGCCTCTGCCACCAAGGGAGCCGGAATGCACATCACCGCCTGGTCGACGTGCCCAGGTATGTCAGAGACGCTGGGGTAACACTTTAAACCCTCAATGATATCGCTTTTGGGATTAACTGGGTAGATGCCTCCACCGTACCCGGATTCAATGATGTTTCTGACCACCGCATTGCCGATCTTGCCCCGGGTGCCCGAGGCCCCAATGATCGCCACGGATTCAGGCCTGTACAGCGTCGATAAATCCCGCACATGTGTCACCCTTCCTGTAAACCGATCATCGGCCGGACCGATTCCAGAGCCCCTTCCGTCGGCGCCCCCTCGTCTTGGCCAACTCATAGCGCACCTGCTGCATCTCCTTCTGGGTACGCAGCAGCATCATCATCAGCTTGTCCCGGTCCTCAGCGCGCTTCTCCTCCATTCGCTGCAGCTGCTGTCGCAGATCCCGCAGGATCTCGAGGACTTCCCCCTCCGAATCCACTGCCTGCATATCAACGGCGGCACTGGTCTCCTCCATCCCGCTCGACAGCTCGAGCTCGGATCGGATCTCATCCTCCGTATGACCCTCAAGGGTGCGCGTATGTATGCGCTCAAGCAGCTGTACGCAGGAGCCCTCCAGGCCCCGTTCCTCTCCAACTTCGACCACGGGCAGAAGATCAGAATACACACCCAAAATCGCACGGAACGCCTTCGGGCCAATGCCCATCCGCTGCCCCAGTTCTGACAGGGGTATAAAAGAATCTGCCTCATTATTATTGTTGACATCAGCGTCTTCCCGCGGTGCCATCTCTCCCAGCTCCCTCCAGGTGCAACACAGGTGCAACACAGGTGCATTTTACCACTACCGGTGATCCGTTGTCAGGATCGCTCAGAGGTGGGATCTTCACGGAAAAAAGAGAGGACCTTGCCCCCGTCCTCGCTCCCAAACTGTTGCCTGCCGGCGCCCATCTCAACCAGCAGGTTCATCAGCACCCTGCCCCTACGTCTCAACCTGCATATCTGCTCACGTTGATTCCTGAGTCGCCGTTCCAGTGAAAGAACATAGTCTTCCGTGCTCATCGTTCGATCGACACCCCAGGGTCTCGACTCCATCTCGAACCAATCCCTCCGTCAGGAAGTTCCCTCTATAGTATGACGGTGGGAGTGGACTCATAACCCCGAGCCATGGCAGGTCAGATCAGGTCTCGCGCCCAGCAGATCGGTATCGTGACCTCACCCAGGCGAGGATCGCTGGGGCGCCCGTGAAAATCAGACCCGCCGGTGCATAGAAGGTGTCGCGAACGGGCGAAGCGGATCAGGTTGCGCACCACTTCAAAGGAATGATCCTGGTGCACCACCTCGATGCCCTCTGCACCCATCTCCACCATGCTTTTCAACAGCGGTGTGGCGGTGCCGCCGAGCCCCGGATGGGCCACTACCGGAACCCCGCCCGCTTCCTTGATGACCTCGATGCCCTCCAAAGCGCTTACCCTCTCCCTGGCCACGTAACCGGGTTTGCCGGGGATGAGAAATCGAGAGAACACCTCATTGATGCTGCTGCAGTAACCGCGTTTCACCATGACCCGGGCAATGTGGGGCCTTCCCGGCGACTGGGAGGGCGCTGCGGCCCGGAGAACCTCCTCCTCGGTGAGGGGCATGTGCAGACCCGCGAGGCGCTCAAGGATGCGAGAGAGGCGACGAAGACGCCCCTCTCGCAATCCCTCCAGGAAGGCATCCAGGGCGGGACCCCGCATCCCGTATCCGAGAAGGTGGACCTCGCCTCCATCGAGGCGCTGTGCCACCCCAGAGCCCCCTTCCACGTAGACCCCCAGTTCCACTCCCGGGATCACCTGCACCCCGAGTTCTTTCCCCCGGTCCACCGCACGCTGCACGCCCGCGGTGCTGTCGTGGTCAGAGATCGATATACAGCCCAGACCGGCCAGGTGGGCTCTCTGCACCAGTTCTTCCGGCGTCAGGATTCCATCGGAAAGATTGGAATGAACATGGAGGTCTGCACGAGTTCCCTGCATCAATCTCCCCAAACACGCTCAAGGACCCGCAGGAAGTTGCCTCCCAGTATAGCCCGGACCTGGTCGTCTGAGTAACCCCGATCAAGCAGGCCCTGGGTCAGATGCGGCATCCGGGTGACGTCCTCCAGGCCCCTGGGGGGTCTTCCAATTCCGTCAAAATCTGAGCCGAGACCTATGTGATCGATGCCCACCAGCTCGGCGATGTGGTCCACGTGATCGAGTACCCCTTCCAGGGTGGCATCTTCCGGATGCACAAAGGCCGGGGCGAAGTTCATCCCCATGACCCCACCCTCAGCTGCCAGGGCCCTAATCTGATCATCGGTCAGGTTCCTCGGATGAGGACAGACAGCCCGCGCATTGGAGTGGCTGGCGATGAAGGGCCCCTCCACGTGCTCAACGACGTCCCAGAAACCGGGATCCGACAGGTGAGAGACATCGATTGCAATGCCCAGGCGATCCATCTCCTTGACCGCTTCGACACCAAGATGGGTCAGTCCCCCGCCCGTTCTGGCCTCTCCGACGCCGTCGGCCAGATCATTGCGCTGATTCCAGACCATTCCCAGGCTGCGCATTCCCAATCGATGCAGCATCCGGAGCACACTCAGGTCTCCCTGCAGGACTTCCCCTCCCTCCACGGTCAGTATGCACGCGATCCGCCCCTCAGAGGTGATCCGCCGGATGTCAGCGACGGTGTAGGCGACCTCCGCAACCTCGGCGTTGGCCTGGATCTCGCGGTAGAACGCATCGGCCATCTGCATAAACCGGAGCAGGGCCCGATCGGGCTTGAACTGGGGTTCGATGTAGTGGGCGAAGAACTGAACATTCACCCCGCCCTCCTGCAAGCGGGGAAAATCTACGTGTCCCTCATCGGAACGCTCTCCCAGGGACCGCCGCTCGTAGACTACCCCAATCAGGGTATCTACGTGAGCATCCACCACCAGGGATTCCATGTGCAGCTGTCGCCCATGTGGGCTCAATTTTGCCATGATCACTCCCCTTCCAGTGCCAGGGACACCCCGGCGTCGAAGGCCTCAGCGTTCTGTCCGGAAAGCTGCGCCCGAACGGCATCGGTGGGAAGCAGCTGCGCGATGACAGTGAAGGCCCCGAGGGCCAGCACGTTGTAGCTTCCCATCAGGTCCAAACGACGGGCCGTCGTGGTGAAGGGCAGTCCGACCTCGCCGGCCACCGGTTCACTGTCAACGGCATCGGCATCATAAACAATCATCGCACCCTCGGGCAGTTTGCCGCTGTACCGGGTGTGCGCCTCCTCGGTCAGTGCCAGCACCGCGTTGGGACGCTCAACGATGGGGCTGGCGATGGGCGCCCGGGCAAGGATGACCTCGGACTTGGTAAACCCTCCCCGTGACGCCACCCCGTAGCTCTGGGTCTGCACCGCATGCCAGTCCGCCTCCACCGCAACCTCCGCGAGAAGCTTCCCCAGGTAGACCAGGCCCTGCCCACCGATTCCGGCGAGGACGATCTCCGTACGTTCCCCGGAAGCGGCTCCTCCAATCTCTTTCATCACGTTCGCTCCCCCATCCGTGCTTCCGCTGCCCTTTGGATCTTCTCATAGCGGGTGTTGAAATCCGGCCTATCATCGCTGTGAAAGACACCGATGGGGAAGTAATCGGCCTGCTCTGCCTCCTCCATCGCCCGGTAACGCTCAACTGGAACCGCGCCGGACTTCCACAGGTTCATCATGTCAACGGGGGTGGGATGCTGGTTGTAACGACCGTAATAGACGGGACATGAGGAGAAGATCTCAACCAGGGAGAACCCTTTGTGCCTGATCGCAGCCTCGAGGATGCGCTCGAGCAGGTTCACGTGGTAGACCGTGCTCCGTCCGACAAAGGTGGCCCCGGCCGCAACGGCGATCTCGCATATGTCGAAGTCGCCCTCGGGATTTCCATAGACGCTGGTGCTGGTGTAACTCTCCACCGGCGTCGTTGCCGAATACTGGCCGCCTGTCATCCCGTAGTTGAAGTTGTTGGACACGACGGCGGTCACATTGATGTTGCGCCGGGCCGCGTGCAGGAAGTGGTTTCCGCCGATGGTGGCACAATCCCCGTCACCCATCAACGCGAGAACCGTCAGGTCGCCATTGGCGGCCTTGACTCCGGTGGCGAAGGGAAGCGCCCGGCCGTGGGTACCGTGAATCGAGTTCGTTTTCAGGTAGTCGTCCGCCTTGCCCCAGCAGCCGATTCCCGTGGTGACCACCGTGCGCTCCGGTGCCAGTTGCATTCGATTGAACACCCGCAGCATCGAACCTAAAATAATGCCATTTCCACACCCGGGACACCAAAACAACGGCAGTGCCTCGCTCTTCAGATACCGGGCCACCTGCTCTGGAGCTTTCATAGTACTTCCTCCCCGATGAACGAGATCAACTCTGTCGTGGAAATGGGAAGACCGTTGCTCTTGGTGAAGCTGTGACAGGGATAGTCGGGCCCCAGTACCCTTTTCACCTCTCGGACCATCTGCCCAAGGTTCAACTCTGGGACCACCACGGGCACCCCGCACGAGGCAGTTTTCCGAATCAAGGCGTCTGGAAAGGGCCAGAGCGACTTGAGCTGAAGCAGCGACACACCACCAGAGCCGAAGGGCTGATCCAGCACCAGCTGCTGGGCGGTCCGCGCAGAGCATCCGTAGGCGATGATCAGGACGCGGGGGTCCTCATCTCCGAAAAAGGAAAACTCCGTGATCTGATCCACGGCGTTTTCGACCTTATCATGAAGCCGCCGGATCATGCGGCCAGCATTGCCTGGATCGGAGCTGGGGAAGCCCATCTCATCGTGCATCGAGGAGTTGGCATGATAGACAAAGGGCGATCCAAAGGGCGGCAGGGGAACGGGAATTCCCCGCTCATCGTGATCATGGACTTTAAAACGGTCGGGGTCGATGTCTGGCGATCTACGGGTGACGACTTCAACTTCACCGCTGATGAGAACGTCTTCTCTCATATGTCCAACGATCTCATCGGCCAATACAAAGACCGGATGTCGGAGCTCTTCTGCCAGATTGAAGGCCCGCACGGTCAGGTCAAAACACTCCTGCACAGAGGCAGGGGCCAAAACCACAGCAGAGTGGTCGCCGTGGGACCCCCATCGGACCTGCATCATGTCCGCCTGGGCCGGCTTGGTCGCCAGGCCGGTGCCGGGGCCGGATCGCTGAATGTCGATGATCACGCACGGGACCTCGGCCATGATGGCCACACCCAGGTTCTCCTGCATCAGTGACACCCCGGGGCCGCTAGTAGCCGTGAAACTCTTCCTGCCGGCCAGGGACGCCCCTATGATCGCCGCCATACTCGCCAGCTCATCCTCCATCTGCAGATAAACTCCGCCAATCGCCGGCAACCTGCGTGAAGCACCCTGTGCAATCTCGGAGGACGGAGTGATGGGATAACCGGCAAAAAATGTCGCTCCTGCCGCAATCGCTCCCTCCAAGATCGCCTCGTTGCCCTGGAGTAACTGCCTTTTTGGCATCATTCATCTCCTCTCCTTGATGTCGTCTACGATCTGTTCATCATGCTTATATGCCGCACCTGGGGCCTCCCCTCATCGAAGATGAAATCCAGTACTGCAGCATTGATCATGCGCGGCCCACCGGCAACCTGGAAGCGAGTGGGCATCTGGGTGCGAAAGCGCCGGATGACAGGCCCCGGCTTCACGCCCAGAATCCCCTCAGATGGACCCGTCATCCCAACATCTGTGACATAGGCCGTGCCTCGCGGTAGGAGGCGTGCATCTGCCGTCTGTACGTGGGTGTGTGTGCCGATCACGGCCGAAACCTGTCCGTCGAAATGGCGCGCAAAGGCCTGCTTTTCCGAGGTGGCCTCGCCGTGAAAATCCACCACGATCGCGGCCTGATCAAGGGATTTCTCGCGCTGGATCTCTGCCAGCAACCTTTCCATGCTGAGGAAGGGACACGAAAAACCGGTCTCAATGAAAACGCGACCGTGTACGTTGACCACTACCACGGGAGGGCAACCTGCCTCCTCAATCACGTAGAACCCACACCCCGGAGTCCCCTCAGGATAGTTGATAGGACGCAGCAGGCGTGGCTGTTCAGCTATGTACTTAATCGCCTCTTTCTGGTCCCATATGTGGTTTCCTGAGGTAATCACGTCGACCCCAGAGGAGAAGATCTCTTCGGCGGTCCTGGCAGTGATCCCTGCTCCGCCGGCGGCATTTTCTCCGTTGGCCACGACCAGATCGATGTCGCCCTCCGCCCTGATCGAGGGAAGCTCATCCCGAAGCAGATGTCGACCGGGCCGTCCAACCACATCGCCAATGATCAGAATTTTCACACTTTTCCCTCCAAACCCACCTATACCGTTTCGCTAAGGTTAACCGGATCCCCTCCAAAAAAAAGGCCTGAAACCGGATGAAACATCCGATTCCAGGCCCAGTGAGACAGAGAATCTCACTTTGCGTATTCCACTGCCCGGGTCTGTCTTATGACAGTTACTTTAACCTGACCCGGATACTCAACCTGCTCCTCAACGTGTTTGACGATATCCCTGGCCAAACCGTACGCCTCGAGATCATCGATTTCATCGGGCTTGACCATAATGCGGATCTCCCTGCCCGCCTGGATCGCATAAGCCCTGTCCACTCCATCGAAGGAATCGGCGATCTCCTCCAGCTTCTCCAGCCGCTGCACGTAAGCTTCCAGGGTCTCTTTTCTCGCCCCGGGCCTGGCAGCGGAAAGGGCATCGGCGGCCGCAATGAGGACGGCCTCTACGTTTCTTGCCTCATAGTCCCCGTGATGTGAGCTCATGGCATCAATGACCGGTTCCTTTTCTCCGTACCTACGAAGCAGCTCTCGTCCGATCTCTACGTGGGTGCCCTGGACTTCGTGATCCACGGCCTTGCCAATATCATGGATCAGCCCGGCCCTACGCGCCAGGTTCACATTCACCTGGAGTTCCGATGCCATCATCGCTGCAAGGTATGAAACCTCAAGGGAGTGCTTCAACACGTTCTGACCATAGCTGCTGCGATACTTGAGTCTTCCGAGAAGATCGACCAATCTCGGGTGAAGACCGTGTACCCCCGCGTCGTAGGCGGCACGCTGGCCAGTCTCTCGTATTACTTCCTCGAGCTCCCGCTCCACCTTCTCATACATTTCCTCGATTCGGGCCGGATGTATTCGCCCGTCTGCCACCAGGCGCTCCAGGGTCAGGCGGGCCTTCTCGCGCCGTATGGGATCAAAACACGAGACCACAACAGCCTCCGGAGTATCGTCAATGATCACATCAACACCGCTCAAACTCTCGAAAGCGCGAATATTCCGTCCCTCCCTGCCAATGATGCGTCCCTTCATGTCATCACTGGGCAGTTCTATGACGGACACAGTGCTGTCGGTGACCTGATCGGCTGCGCAGCGCTGAATGGCCAGGGCGACAATATCCCGGGCCTTCTTCTGCGCCCCCTCGCGAGCGTCGGTCTCAATTTCGCGCTCGATGGAGGCAACCTTCCGGCGAGCGGCTCTTCTCGCATCGTCAAGGATCTGCCTGTGGGCCTCGTCCCTCGTGAGGCCAGCAATCCGTTCCATCTCCTGCTCTTGCTCCTTCATGATCTTCTCCGCTGAGATCTCAAGGCGCCCGAGCTCCTCCGCTCGAACCTTCACATTCTCTTCCCTTTTCTCGAGATTCTCAGTGCGTCGGTCCAGCGACTCCTCCTTCTGCAGCAGGCGACGCTCCATTTTCTGCAGTTCGGAACGTCGTTCGCGGCTGTCATTCTCAAAGGAGGTCCTCATCTTGTAAATCTCTTCTTTGGCCTGCAGAACTGATTCTTTCTTCTTGCGCTCCGCCTCTTTGGATGCATCATTTAGAATCCTCACGGCTTCGCGCTCCGCCGAATCAATCTTGGCCTCTGCCATGTACTTACGCAGGTAAAACCCAACCAGAAAAAATACGATTGCGGTTGCAAAGCTAATCGCGAGCACAAGTCCCGTACCTATGAGAGACACCTCCATTCACAATCATCCACAAAAATAAGACCGAGCCTGCGGGACCCGGCCTTTCGATCCACCATGAATGCACCCACCAGAAAAGTCTCCTGGGATGTATTGTGACCACCGTGATTTCTGTAAACGCCCACAGCAGGATGCTATTCATTCAACACGAAACGTGTTGGTAGACTCAAAATACTACACTGGCCTCGGTAGCCCTGCGACTAAACCTTCTCTGAAACAATCCACAGAACATGTAACCATCTGTTTGGATTGAGATTACCACAAGACGAGCCTATTGTCCACGACCTGAGGGGCTAAAGGGCATTGTCATTCCGCCCCACGATGCAGTACGCCCCACCGCGACACATCCCGATAAATGCCCTGCATTCCCCAGGGCGCTCAACCGAGATCGTTGAAGATCCTTCTTTCCCGACATATCAAACCGGAGTCCCTCGGCATAGCCGTGATCCGTTCGCCTTCTAGCGGCATCAACCGCCCCGGACGTAGGGATCGAGGAGCCGTCGGATGAGGGACTGGGAAAAACCCCGTCGTGCAAGATAGGCAAAAAGCCGCCGCATGTGCCGCTGTCTCTGTTCGAAGGGCAGATCTTCGTCAGGAACGCCGCCGCGACGCTGCAGCACCCTCTGCGCCATCACGCTCTCCTCTTCCTCCGTCATATCGACGAGCGCCCGTTCAATCAGACCGTCATCCACACCACGCTTCCGCAACTCCTGTTTCAGTCGAATCCGGCCCATTGGTTTGCGCTCGCGCGCGTAATCTATGTACTCGCGACAAAAAGACTCATCATCAAGATAGGACTGGGCGGATAGCTGATCCACGCACATCTCGGCGATCTCAGGGGTGAATCCTTTTCTGCGAAGACGATCGCGCATCTCAGCGACGGTCCTGGATCTGTGGGATAGCAGAAGGAGGGCATAGTCCCTCGCCCGGGCGATCTGCTTCTCCCCATCACTCCTCGGACTCGTCAACGGAGACACCCCGCGTAATGCCCAGATTCTCCAGGATGGTCCTCTCAATAGTATCAGCAGCTTCGGGATTATCCGCCAACCACGTCTTGGCGTTCTCGCGCCCCTGGCCCATCCGCTCATCCCCGTAGGAATACCACGATCCTGCCCGGCTGACGAGGTCATGCTCCACGCCAAGATCTAGGAGGTCTCCCTCGCGGGAAATGCCAGTACCATACATCAGGTCGAACTCGGTTTGCCGGAAGGGCGGGGCCACCTTGTTCTTGACCACCTTAGCCCTCACCTTGATGCCTATGCTCACTGCTCCATCCTTCAGGGCCTCAATCCTGCGGACATCGATCCTGACCGAGGAGTAGAACTTCAGTGCCCGCCCTCCAGGGGTAACCTCAGGGCTTCCGAACATCACCCCGACCTTCTCGCGAAGCTGATTAATAAAAATGACGATGGTGTGAGATTTGGAGATCGCCCCAGCCAATTTCCTCATGGCCTGGGACATCAGGCGGGCCTGCAGACCGACGTGGCTGTCCCCCATCTCTCCCTCGATCTCCGCCCGGGGTACCAATGCGGCAACTGAATCGATAATTACCACGTCGATGGCACCACTTCGAACCAATGCTTCCGCGATATCCAGTGCCTGCTCCCCCGTGTCAGGCTGGGAGATGAGCAGATTGTCCACATCCACGCCGATTCGCCGCGCATAGGCCGCATCCAGGGCGTGCTCGGCGTCAATGAAGGCCGCATATCCCCCCTTCTGCGCCTCGGCAACAATGTGCAAGCCCACGGTGGTCTTACCCGAAGCTTCGGGCCCGTAAAGCTCAACAATTCTCCCCCTGGGGATCCCCCCCACACCAAGGGCAATATCCAGGGAGAGGCAACCCGTCGATACCGCTGACACCTCATCCATCATGGATGACTCACCCATTCTCATGATGGCTCCCTTACCAAACTGACGTTCGATTTGTGCGATGGTCCCCTGGACTGCATCCTTTTTATTCATGATGACCTTTCCCCCTCTGGTATAATTTAACAATTCTTTCGCCCGGGTGCAAGGGGCAGACTCGCCATGACCGTGTAAATGGGACCCCCAGGGCGCAGCTCGCTTTTCATCACATCCACCCGCTCAACCCACTGAGCCCCCCACTCTCTGCTGCAGGTCTCGGCCAGGGCTTTCTCCATATCAGGGGGCCGGCCTCGACGGCTGGCCCGTGCAACCGTCACGTGGGGATGAAACTTACGCCGATCCGGTTCAAAACCATGTTCCTCCTGCAGGGACGTCGTCACGGCCCCCTGGAGCCGTTCAACGATAGCGCGTCCGGCGCCCACCCCGGCCCACAATACCCTGGGCCTGCCCGGATGGGGAAAGGCCCCGGCGGAAGAAAGGCCCATCCGAAAGGAAGAAAGATCTGTCACCGCCCGCCTCACGCTGTCCGATACAGCGGATACCTGTTCCACCTCAACATTGCCCAGGAAACTCAGGGTCACATGCATGTGGTCCGGGGCGACCCAGCGAAAGACATCTCCATATTCGGCCCTCAGCTGGATCTGCCATTGTTTCAACGCCTCACGAATCTGGTCCTCAAGGGAAAGACATATAAAAGTTCGAACACCCAAACGCCTTCCTCTCCTTCACTATAATAGAACATATGTTCGAGATCAAGGCCTTAGCACTTATTCAGGATGAGTTCGCGCAATCGCACGAGGGCGGAGATGGCGCTGATCCTTCTGATGTTCTGACGTGAACCTGAGAAGACCCGCCGCTGGGTGACAACTCCCCAGGGACCACCGAATGCTAAAGCGACCATACCAACGGGTTTTTCGTCGCTCCCACCCCCGGGGCCGGCGACGCCCGTCACGGCGACCGAGACCGAGGCATCCAGTGCCCTCATGACACCCTCCGCCATAGCGGCAGCCACAGGCTCACTGACCGCCCCATGCCGCAGCAAGAGGTCCTCTTCCACTCCCAGGGAACCCATCTTTACCGCATTCGCGTAGCAGATGATGCCACCTTTGAAATAGTCGGACGCTCCCGGAGTCTGGGTGATCATCTCTCCCAAAAGCCCCCCTGTGCAGGATTCAGCCACCGCTAGGGTCAGCTCGCGAGAGCGAAGAATCTCGCCGACGGCTCCCGACAGGGAATCGTCATCATACCCATAGACGTGGGAACCCAGAATCTCCTCCACCCGTCGGGTAACCGGCGCGAACTTCTCTTGAGCTTCCGATGGTGTCCTGGCACGGGTGGCGAGGCGGACCCGGACCATCCCTTCACCTGCGTAGGTCGCAAGAGTCGGATCGGATTGATTGCGAAGAAGCGAGTCAATTTCGCTGGCCAGGGCAGACTCCCCAATGCCCGCCGTCCGTATGTCGCGGGTGAACAGCTGGGTTGAAGGGAGCATTGCGTATTTTTTCAGAAGCGGAATGAGGGATTCGGAGAACATGGGCTCCATCTCGTCGGGTGGACCGGGCAGACAGGCGACACTACCCATCTGATCGTGCAGGAAGAAACCCGGTGCAGTTCCTCTCTCATTCTTGAGAGGGACGGCGCCCCGGGGAATCAGAGCCTGCCTTTTGTTGTTGGCGGTCATGTTGAGGGATCGATGGGCGTAAAAACACTCCATCCGGTGCAGGAGATCCGGATCCAAGATGAGTTTCTGCCCCCAGACATCTGCCACTGCTTCCCGGGTGATGTCATCGGGAGTTGGGCCAATGCCGCCTGTGACAAGGATGAGATCTGCCCGGGTCCGTGCGGCAATAAGGCATTCTCTCAGGCGGTCATGATTGTCACCAACTGTGACGTGGTGATAGACATCGATGCCCTTCTCGGCGCACCTTTTCGACAAATATCGGGTATTGGTATTGAGAATCTCACCGAGAAGGATCTCGGTACCGACAGTAATGACTTCTGCGCGGATGTGCAAGGATTTCACCCTCCAGACAACGGCAATGCTTTCATCTATAGCATATCAGAAGTCTGAAGGGCCGCTAAGGCCCGGGAGGAAAATCATCCAGCTATCTCCTCGGAAGATTCACGAGACAGAAGATTCCGGAACTCCTCCCCACCGAGTCTCTCTCTCTCCAACAAGGGCGGCACGGCAACGTCAAAAATCCAACTGAAGGACCTCATGACGGACATCACCCGCGAAAGTTCCCCATTGAGGATCTCCCCCACGAGTTGACCGAGATTGCCATCGGACATGGTCTCTTCCGAGGCAATACCAGCCCGGGACATCCCCGAAAACACCAGTTTTCGGGCGAGAGATGAAGCCTGTGCGAAGTCACCGCTGACCCCGGTACTTCCCTCACCGAGCACAACCTGCTCTGCCGCACAGCCACCGAGGACAAAGCCAATCTCCCCGATGAGTTCCTCCGCCGTATACAGGTACTTGTCCTCACCCATGTTCTTGCGCACATATCCCAGGGATCCACCCCGGGGGGTGATGTTGATCGAGGCAACACTGCCCGGCATCACGATCTCGCCCATGAGCGCATGGCCCAATTCGTGCACGGCAACCCGTTCCAGCTGTCGCTTCGAGGGTCTTCGATCAATCCGCTCGCCCATGAGGACCTTCTCCACCGACTCAAACAGATGCCGCTGTTTGACCTGGGCGGATTTCTCTCGGAAGGCCATGATGGCGGCCTCGTTGGCCAGGCTCTCCAGGTGGGCTCCCGAAAACCCGTAGGTCTCACGCGACAGGGCGTCCAGATCCACATCCTCCGCGAGGGGCTTTTGGGCCATATGAAGGGAAAGTATCTCTCGCCGACCCTCGGAGTCGGGAATATCCACATGGACGATACGGTCAAACCGACCGGGCCGCAGAAGGGCGTCATCAAGAAGATCCTTCCGGTTGGTGGCCCCGACGATCAGGACCCGGGGACTCTCATCGCGGTCAATGCCGTCCATCTCCACGAGCAGTTGGTTCAGGGTCTGGTCGTACTCGAGATGGCTGCTGTGCCTGCCCCGCTTACCACCCACGATCTCGAGTTCATCGATAAAGACCATGGCGGCATCTACGCCCTCTTTCTTCGCCTTCTTACGAGCCTGGCTGAAGATCTCTCTGACTCTTTTGGCTCCGACTCCCGCATACATTTCCACGAACTCACTGCCCGACGTGGCCATGAAACTGAAGCCCGTGTGGTTTGCCGCAGCCCTGGCCAGCATGGTCTTTCCGGTCCCCGGAGGCCCAACCAGAAGCAGTCCTCGCAGCGGGCGGATGCCCAGTTCACTCGCCTTGTTGTCGCCGATGATCAGTTCCAGGCTTTCTCTGAGCTCCCCGATGGCCCTACCCTGTCCACCGATGTCTTCGAAAGAAATGCCCCCACCCTCCGGTGCAGATGACAGGTTCAGTCCCTTGCTTCCTGCACCTCCGAGTCGAGAATACCAGTAAACCACCGCAAGGAGGGCTCCGATCAGCACCACGGGGAAGACGTTGTATCCGCGCAGAATGAGAAACACCAGCGAACCGCCAGCGACTCCCAGGCAAAACTCTCTCCAGTTTTGTCCCATGTACTCAGCAATCTTACTCACCTGAATCCTCCCTGACTAAGTGGTAATCTGTGCGGGGTACCACACGATACAGGTACTGCTCACCCCGGGTTATCGAAACGAAGATGTTGTAGTCATCCACCTGCACGTTCAGGTGCACATCCTCTACTATGTCAAGTTCCGTTCGCAGACGGTCCCGCATATCGGCGAAGCCTCCACTGGAAGCTCCCTGTTGCACGATGATCTCCAGATCGGCCCACAGGTGGGCGAGATCCGCATCGGAGGAGTCGCCGATCGTCATACGATAGGCATTTCCTCCGAGAACATCCTCGATCGCCTCTCTGAGCTCTCCATGGGCCCCGCGCAGATCGTCCACCCTACCCAGGGTGAGATCCACGACCCATACATGGTCGCGCTCGACGGAAAAAGCCGAAACCTGTGAATGCCCGGCGAGGATCTCCTCGATCGGTATTTG
>PXCI01000007.1 GCA_003566675.1 Clostridia bacterium | reverse complement strand
GGTGGTGCTTGATAGTGGCTGGAATCCCGTCGCCACCATCGTTGGAGGGAGATTGGTGTACGGGCATCTTCCGGAGGGAGGTTGACGTGTCTGCAGATGGTATCGTGGTCCGACCGGCGGGGATGAGGGATGCGCAGGATCTGTATCGGGTTCGAATCGCTCCCGGGGCGGCCGCCGAGACCCTGGCGGTGCCGAGCCTATCCTTTGAGGCGTTCAGGGAGGGGCACCAGCGGGCCCTGCAGAGCCCGCTCAATCACATGCTGGTGGCCGAGGTGGGGGAAAGGGCTGTCGGAATGGTGAACCTGGCGGTACATCGGGGGAGAAGGGCTCACTCGGGTAACCTGGGCATGATGGTACATGATGACCACTGGGGCAGGGGGATCGGGAAGCGGTTGCTCTGGGCAGCCCTTGAACTGGCCGATCTGTGGCTGGCCCTGGACCGGGTGGAACTCGAAGTCTATCGGGATAACATCGCGGCAATAACTCTTTACAGCAAGGCCGGCTTCGTAGCCGAGGGCATCAAGCGGCGCGGGGCGGTGCGGGACGGACAGTACGTGGATATCATGGTCATGGGCAGGCTCCGGGGTGAAGAGGTCCGTTGATGTCTGTGCCATTACACGGTATGATTGGAAGAAATCGGTCTTCCATTTTGCAAGTAAAAATGGTGACATCGGGAGGAGTCGTTTTACATGACGAGGACGAACCGAAGTTATACTTCAGAATCTGTCACCGAGGGGCACCCGGACAAGGTCTCTGACCAGATATCCGATGCCATCCTTGATGCCTTGTTGCGACGGGATTCGATCGCCAGGGTCGCCTGTGAGACCCTGGTCACCACCGGGCTGGTACTGGTAACCGGAGAGATTTCTACCGACTCCTACGTCGATATTCCAGGGGTGGTGCGCACCACGGTGAAGAACATCGGTTACACCCGGGCCAAGTATGGTTTTGACGGTGAGACCTGTGCCGTACTGACGGCCATTGACGAGCAGTCCCCGGATATCGCCCAGGGAGTGATCGGTCGGGTGGTGGATGAGCACGACGAAGAGTACCTGAACAGCCTCGGAGCAGGAGACCAGGGCATCGTTTTTGGTTATGCGTGCAGGGAGACTCCGGAACTGATGCCGTTTTCTATCTCCTTAGCCCATCGACTGGCTAGAAGGCTGGCCTACTGTCGTCGGAACGGCGTCATATCCTATCTGCGGCCGGACGGTAAAAGCCAGTGCACGGTGGAGGTTGGTCCGGGAGGCCTACCCCTCCGAGTGGCCAATGTGGTGGTCTCGGCTCAACATCGGCCCGATGTGGATATAGAGCATATTCGAGAGGATATACTGGAGCGGGTGATCCTGCCCGTCATCCCCGAAGGTTTTGTCGACGATGCCACCGAATACCTGATCAACCCGACGGGCCGTTTCGCCATTGGAGGGCCCCAGGCCGATGCGGGGCTCACAGGGCGGAAGATCATCGTGGACTCCTACGGGGGCCGGGGTCGGCATGGCGGGGGCTGCTTTTCGGGGAAGGATCCGACCAAGGTGGACCGCTCGGGCTCCTATGCAGCACGTCATGCGGCCAAGAACGTCGTGGCTGCGGGCCTGGCCGATGAGTGCGAGCTGGAGGTGGCCTATGCCATTGGGATTGCTTCGCCCCTTTCGATCCGGGCCGAGACCTTCGGCACATCCCGCATTCCCGAGGAAACCGTTGAGGCCCTGGTCCGGGAGGTCTTCGACTTCCGTCCCGCGGCCATCATTCGCGATCTGTGCCTGCGCCGCCCCATTTACGAACCCACTGCCGCTTATGGACATTTTGGTCGCACCGACATTGATGCGCCGTGGGAACAGCTGGATCGGGTCGAGGAACTCAGATCGGCTGCAGGGTTCACAGGGGAGGGGCCCTGTCCCACCTTCGAGTGGTCGAAGGCGGCCGGGGCCGCCGCCAGGCAGGGGGACTCTGCATAATCGGTTGACCGGAACTGCCGCCCCCGGGTCCTCATAGAATGAAGTGGGCTGGGGGTGGATCGCTTGACGACATGGTCACAGTCACTTGCTCATTTGATTGTGGGACTTGGGGTTGTGCTGTTTGGGTGGATCACCTATGAGTACGTCCGGCGTGGTATGGATCCGCCGTCCCTGTGGCCCGGGGATCCGGTGGGGATCAGCCTGGTCCTTCTCTGCAAGGACCAGGGCGAGGTCCTGGAGTATGGGGTCCGCAAGCTTCGCTCGATTATGGACCGGGCCGGGGTCGTACGGGGCCAGGTGATTCTTGCGGATATCGGTTCGGCAGACGATACGGGGGTTGTATCGCTGCGCCTGGCAGAGACCCTGCGAGGCGTCGATGCTGTGGTGACCGATGATCCGACCGTCCGCGGCTGGGCCGAGGTTCTTGTGACTGCTCATCGACGGGCCCTGTATCCCCTGGTCCTCTGCTATGCTCCGGATGATACCTGTGGCTGGGAGAAGACGTGCGATCTCCTTGAGGCATTTTTGCAAGCTGGACAGACCAGACCTACCCAGGAATGAAATCAGTGGCACAGGTCGAAGTAGTGAGGGCCCTTCTTGATCTTCTGTATCCTCCAATGGAGCGGTGCCTGGTGTGCGACCGCATGCTGCCCGAGAGAAAGGCAGACTGGGTTGCACCCGGGCTCTGCCCGTCCTGCCATCTTCTCATGACGAAACATCCGGAGGTCTGTCCGCTGTGCTGTGCGGAGCTTCCCCCCATTCCGAAACAACAGGGAGGAGATTTTCGACACCTGTGCGAGCCGGACGAGGGTGGGATCGTCCACTACGCCGGCGCCGACCGGCATCCCCTCAGATCCCTGGTTCGTCGCTTCCGATGGAAGCAGGGGGGGCACCTGGTGCATACCCTCGCCCACCTGCTGGCTGAACCCCTTCGGCCGATTACTGGTCCTGGCCATGGCTGGGCGCTGGTGCCGGTGCCCCAGCGGAAGGGCCGGTCATCGGATCTCGATCGCCCCCTGCTCCTGGCGCGCCGAACAGCTGAGAACCTGGGGGTCGAGTGGTTGGATGTTCTCAGGTGGCGGTCGGAGCCGAGGGGCACCGCCGGAAGGCCCTGGGACCGGGATTTCAGGTTGGATTGTGTCCGAAACATCGGGACGGGGGTGAAGAATCTGATCGTAATTGACGATACCTATACCACGGGGAGGGTCCTCCGGGCGGCGACTGCGGCCCTGCGGAAGAGGTTTCCTGGGTCCATCCGATCTGCGGTCATCGCGGCCAGGGGGTCGGATGCGGCCGAAGGGTTCCTGGGAAACACGCATTGCATAGTATCATGGAGGAAACAGGAGATTTAGGGTCGTGTGTCCATGGCCATGCGAAGCATTTCATGGTCACAAGCATACAGAGTATCTAGTACCGAGAAATGGGTCTTATAGATCCGCTCAGAGGGTTCGATAAGGTAAGTGTAGAGGACGGTCTGCATCATGGGCCGGGGCAAGGAGGGTTTTACCATGATGGTATCGGACAGGCAATTGATCGCGGCTCTCAGGACCTCACAGCGGAGGATGTCTGCTCCCGGGTCGGTGGGAAAGGTGGATGCTCTCCGGGGCGGGCGCCAGGCGCCCAAATCGAGTCTCGCCGGAGATGATCTTGCTCTCTCATCGAGGGCTCGCGAAGTAATGACGTTGCGTCGGGCCCTGAGTGAGATGCCTCCCAACCGTACAGATAGGCTGGCCGGGATCAGGGAGCGGGTGGCCCGAGGAACCTATCATGTTCCCCTCGAGGATGTGGCTGAGAAGATCATCACCCGTGGGGTTGTCAATCGGATCGCTGGCGAGGGTGATCGATAGGAGGAAGTTTCCGTGGGGCAGGATGTGGGGCAGATGTCGGCATCCGATTCGCTGGAGCAACTGGCCGAGGTGCTGGAGAGACATTGTGGGACCTATGAAGATTTATGTGCGCTTCTGTCCTCTGAGCGAGATGCTTTGATGCAAAACGATATCGATGAATTGCACACCCTTCTTATGGGCCAACAGGGGCTGATTTTCCAGGTCGCCACAGATGAGGAACTGCGCATGAAGGTCCAATCTGAGCTGGCGGTTTCGCTCGGAATGGATCGGGATGCCTCCCTGGGTGACCTTCTCGAGCAGGGGGGTCTTTCGACTTTTCAATCGAATCGACTGGGCCGGGCACGAGCCCGGATGTTGGAATTGGTTGAGCAAGTGGAATCCATCAACGAGGACAACCGGGACCTGGTCCACCAGGCGCTCAAGTTCACTGCCTATTCGCTGGACGGGGTTCGGTTCCTGGCCGGTGGGGGAATCACCTATGATCGGACGTGCAGCCGGGATCGGTCAGAGGCATTGTTGATGGACAAAAAATACTAGCGTGAGGGAGGGCGGAGGGCGTGCGAAGCAGCTTTTTCGGCATTGAGACAGCTCGACGGGCCATCGCGGCTCATCGTACGACCATCGATGTGATCGGGCACAATTTAGCCAATGCGAACACCGAGGGCTACAGCAAGCAGGATGCTGTGCTGAATCCTACGACTCCTTACTTCGTGCAGGGAGCGCGCCAGCTGTCCCTCGGCACGGGAGTTGCGGTGGAGACCATCACCCGGCGACAGAGTCGGTATCTTGACCGCGAGATCTACCGGCGCACTGGCGAGTTGGAGATGTATGATGCGCGCAGGCAGATGTTCTCCCAGGTTGAGGACGTCCTCGGTGAGCCCGGGACAGGCGGGCTCGGGGGGGTCCTGGACGGGTTCTGGAACGCCTGGCAGGATCTCGCCGGTGAGGCGGACAGCCCGGCCCTGCGAAGCTCGGTGATCGAGCGGGCGCGCGAGATGGGAGATGCCTTCGCATCCGTGGACAGGCAGCTGAGCAGCATGATGACAAACCTTGAACAGACAATTGAGGCCCGGGTCAATCGGGTCAATACGATTATTTCTGAACTCGCCGAAGTCAGCGAACGAATCGTATCCCTGACGGCAGCCGCTGCTCCGCCCAACGATCTTCTGGACCGTCGAGATCTGCTGGTGGAGGAACTCAGCGGCCTCGTCAATGTGGATGCGGGAGATGCGGATGACGGGGGGATTCGCCTGGTGGTCGACGGCATACCAGTCCTGGATTCCTT
>PXCI01000287.1 GCA_003566675.1 Clostridia bacterium | reverse complement strand
ACGAAATAGGCCCCTATGGCGGCAATAACGACTCCCATCATGTACAGCATGCCCTGGTAGGTCTGATCGGTGAGGAACCTGCGCCCGGTGGCCGCCGCAATAGACAAAAGACTCAACCAGGCGATATCCGAGCTGATGTGGCCGGCTGTGAAGATCCACAGGCCACCGGAGACCTGACCTTCGGACCAGGCCAGCTGGGATGTGCCGACGGTCACCCACCAGAGGAACCAGTATGGGTTGCTGAAGGTCGCCAGGGCTCCTGCAGCAAGGGGGGCACCCAGGGTCGTGAGGTTACCCTCGAGACCGGCAGCCCCGGTTGGCAGGGCGGAAGCCGGTGCGCTGATCACCATGTCCCAGCCCATCCAGATGAGGACCAGGCCGCCCAGAAGGGCCACGGTGCCTGCCACTGCCCGGCGCTGCATGAGGCGATTTAAGCCCAGTAGGATCACCAGCACCATGACAATCTCCACAAGGCCGTGTCCCACAGCGGTCATGGCTCCTGCGAGCCAGCTGCCCCTCGCTGCATGGTCTATGGCGACGACCGTGACAGGTCCCGGCATCAGGGCGCCGGAGAGTCCGACGGTAAAGGCGGCTGCGAGTATGGTCCAATGAGATGCGCGCTTTGACCTGTCCATGGATGGCACGGGAATTTCCCCTCCAAGATCATGCTGTCAGTGTTTCAAGGCTTCTGCAGGCAGCTACCTGCTTCCTTCCCTGGTCGATGAATGGCAGAGAAGCACAGGACCTCTGGTCGTGCCTGCTTGGGAGGATCCAGGTAATCTCTTCCGAATCAGGTCAAGATGAGCAGGATCTGTCCACAATATTCCAGGCACTTTTGATCAACGGTGATCCAGGCACCCTCTGCAATTCCGAATGTTTACCGAATGTTATAAATCTGTTGAGGGGCACTTGACAACTAGGCGCTAAAATCAGGGCTCAGGTTACGGGCGTTCGATGTCAACAGCGAGTGTCAGGGGATTCTAGCAAAGAGGGTCGGATAATCGCCATTAATCGGAATTCCCGAGGACGAGCAGGAAAGGATCTGGGAACGGCCTCACAGAGTCGATAGGTCTCGCTACGACGCCAAGACGAGTTCCGGCCTGGGGCTTGCTATTAGCAAGCAGATTATCGAGCTGCACAGGGGACATGTGGAGGTCGAAAGCGAAGCTGGGCGAGGCAGTGTCTTCAGGGTGTCTACACTGGCAAAAGGACCACCTTAGTAGGACCGATCCGGTGGATGGTAGCAGGAACACTCTTACGTGTGATTTGAAGGAGGTCGCGCCTGGTAGAAGAATAAGAGTAGCAGGATTAGAAAGGAGATGTGCTTTATGGAAGTCATGGAAGCCATCAAGTCCAGAAGAAGCGTCAGGGGCTACAAGCCGGATCCCATACCCGAAGCCGATCTTAGTGAGATCCTGGAGGCAGCGCGCCTTGCGCCCTCCGCCTCCAACCGACAGCCCTGGAAGTTCATCGTTGTGACGGATCCTGGCAAACGCGAAGCCCTCACCAAGGCGTCCCGAAATCAGGCCTTCGTCGGACAGGCACCTGTGATCATCGTCGCCGTGGCCCTGGAGCCGGATCAGACGATGATGTGCGGGGTGGAACGATACGCTGTGGATTTGTCCATTGCCGTCGATCACATTACCCTGGCAGCCGTAGACAAAGGATTGGGAACCTGCTGGATCGGCGCTTTCGACCAGGAGGAGGTGTGCCGGATTGCCGGTGTGCCAGACCAGTACAAGGTCGTGACCGTGCTTCCCCTGGGCTATCCTGCGGATGAGCCCAGGGCCAAGGGACGAAAGCCCCTGGAGGAGATCGTGTGCTGGGAGACGTTTTCCGAGTGAAACCCAGGCCTCTCCCCGGAACGGCGGACGATTGAACCGGTGGGACATCCTGGATTCAGCCAGGCGGTGTGAATTGGCCCTGCAATCATGCCGCTGTTGAGCCTTCGGATGATCTGACCTTCTTCGGATGAAAGGGATCTCCGTACGGCAGGGCTTCAGCGGTGTCTAACGGAGCAGGGTGTTCGGTATTGTTCTGCCGCGCTGACGCTGGTGAGTGGGCGCCTGCAGGTCCGAATAGGGGTGCATCCCGCACGGCATGTGCGAGGTGCACCCCTTGTTGTTTAACTGTGCAGCAATTGAGAACTCAGTTTTCTCCACAGGCCGAACTTGAGGGATAGAGCTGCACCTATTGGTGCGGCCATATTGGTCAGTGCCATGGCGATCCAGATCCCACTGACCCCGAGGGTCAGGGGGAGAACCAGGGCCAGGTGTATCTTCAGAAACCAGGAGGAGGCCAGCACCCAGGCCATGTAGGGCATGGTTCGCTCCAGGGCCCGGTATGCCCCCCCCAGTGTGATGAACACTGCGGCGAAGCCCACCGTCGGGCCGACGATTTTAAGAAACTGGATTCCATGTTGCAGTACGGCCGCTTCCCGGTTGAACAGAGACAAAATGGGCTCTGCAGCTGTTGCCAGGACCAGCCCTACGATGGACAGCACCACGCCTGCAACAGCTGCGCTCACCCAGGTCCCCTGTTCTGCCCGGACCGATTCACCGGCACCCAGATTCTGTCCGACGAGAGCGGTAACGGCCGTGCCTGCAGCGAATCCGGGCATGGTGGCCAGGGACAGAACCCTTTGCCCCACACCGTAAGCCGCCAGGACCGGCGTTCCGAAGCCTGCAACGATCGCCACGAGCACCATTTGCTCCATTCCAAGGATCAGCCTCTCTCCGCTTATGGGCAGCGACACCCGCAGGAGTCTCCTTAGAAGAGTCGGATCGAACTTCAGGTCCCTGCGAGTGATCTGCAGACCGTGATAACCTCGCCAGAATCCCACTAGGGCCGTGGACGCCAGCAACAGCCTGCACGATACGATGGCGATGGCAGAGCCCGTCAGGCCGTACCCTCCAATGCTGCCAACTCCCACGATCAAGATGGGGTCCAGCATCATGTTTAGCATCAGCGTCATAGACCACATCTTCATTGGGTTGATGCTGTCACCTGTACCCTGCAGCATGCTGGAGTAGACGAAGAAGATCTCCGTCAGGGGCATGGCCAGTACCAGGATCCTGACGAAGGAGAATACGTCGCCGAGAATCTCCGGGGGTGCACCCATCAGCAGCAGTACTTCGTGTAGAAAGGGAAGCACAACCAGGGCAACGACCACGTAATAGGCAAAGATCAGGACAGCAACGTGGGCTGCCACTTTGTTGACGGACTTCATATCGCCTGATCCGGCATATTTGGCCACAAGGGCCGAGCCTCCCATTATGATTCCATCTCCCACTGCCCAGAGAAAGCCAAGAAGAGGGAAGGCCATTGCCACAGAGGCCACGGCGTTGGCTCCCACACTGCCGAGCCAGAAGGTGTTGGCGACCTGGTAAAGCACGACGGCCATGTTGCTGGTCATGATTGGCCAGGCCAGTCTTATCAACGAGTTAACAATCGAACCACGGGTGCAATCGACTCTGGTTCCCAAGCGGGCAGGCGCCATTTCCTTCACTTCCTCTCTCGTACCTCTCGTCTTTCTCTTTAGCTGACCTTGATAACGAAACACCGTCTTCACCTCTCAGGACAGCCAGGCCGGGTTTGGCCGGGCAGCATTTGCGATGCCGAAGCGCCACTTCTGTGCGAATGTCTGTCAGCACCGAATACCAACATTATCATAGCCGAGCGTGGAGAACATCCCGTTTGCATGACATTTTGGTTAATTAGAGAGGCAGCTGATGGACAGTGGATCTCGTGCCCTTGTGGCGGCCTTCCCGGGGCGTGTTCAGTACGCTGATCACGTTGTGGCGCAGGGCCGGCTGGTAGCAGCTGAGGTGGATGGACCTGGGTGGGCGGTGCGACTTGGACCGGGTTAAATGGAGATGCGATGTTGCTATCTTCCCAGCTGGAGTCTGGGGTCTGTTAACTGGATCGGATCTTTAGGTTGGGGCCCGCCACTCAGAGTGAACGAGGTCAGGCTGGAGTGAGGAGGCTATCACTTGTCAGGGTCGGGGTAGGTTTGATGAAGGACCCTTTCCACCATGAGATGGACAAAGCGATCCGTCTCTTCGTAATGGGGGTTGTGTCCAGAATGGTCAAACCACAGGAGTTCTTTGTGAGGTGCCTCCAGGATCTCATAGTATTGCTCAACCAGGTGGAACACCGTGACCCAGTCGTGGCGTCCCATCAGGAAGAACACAGGCAGGTCCAGGCTGGGGATCTCTGAGATGAAGTCGACGGCAAGCATATCATCCCACAACTGGCTGTAAATAGAGGGATCGGGGCCTCGCAGAATATTTACCGACTCTGCCAGGGAGTACTCGGGGGCATAGAGAAAGTCTCTGACGATACCCAGGTTGTACGCCAGTTGGCTCTGGTCTTTGTAGACCCTACCGCCGAATTCGAAGAGCCATTTTCGCTGCACTCCGATGTGCTGCAGGAAGTCTTCTCGGGAGTAGGGGGGGTTCCCTATCTCTAGAAGCTCCTGGAGGGCGACCTGGTTGTCATGCTCCCTTGCCTGTTCCAATGTATATTGATAAGAGAGTTTCTCCCCCTCGTAGAAGCTCACAGCCTGGCCGAGTCCCACGTAGGCGTGGTAAAGCTCTGGATGTCGCTGGGCGGCTGGAGTACCGATCATGCTCCCCCATGAGTGGCCCACCAGGTAGATCTTGTCCTGATTGAAGTGCTCCCGCAACCATTGGGTCAGTTCCAGGGTGTCTTGCACAAATTGCTCCATAATCATGGTTTCTGGGGGTATGTCCCCGGCGTATGATTTTCCCGCACCCCGTTGATCCCAGTTCACGACGACGAAGTGTTCTTCAAGAGCGGAGACATAGTTTCGCATTGCAGGGGTCTCGGGGCTTCCGGGTCCTCCGTGCAAAAACAGCATGACGGGATTGGTGACGTCTTCGCCGCGGATGAACACCCATTGCTCGACTCTACCGAGTTCAAGTGACGTTGTCTCGTGGATCCCCGGAGGACTGGTGATCTCAAATCGCTGGGCGATTTGGCCCTTCTGGTAGGTGACATGTAGAACGAGTCCTATGGACAGGACCAGGCACAGAGCCAGTAGAGGTAAGATGACGTATTTCACAGCACCCCTCAGGAGTCTTTTCAACTCACGCCATCCTTCCTT
>PXCI01000111.1 GCA_003566675.1 Clostridia bacterium | reverse complement strand
TATGCAGAGGATCTGGCCGATGTCGAGCCGATCAGGATCGATGTCTGGGTTTGCTCTGATGAGTTCCCGCACGGTGACGCTGAATTTTCTCCCGATGGACGTCAGAGTCTCACCTCTGCGCACGGCATACAGGATTCCGCCGGGGCACCTTGGTGGCACAGGCGGTTTGACCCGCACGGGAATACAGAGCTGCTCGCCAGGATAGATGAGTTCCGGGTCAGGGATCCAGGGGTTTGCGGCGATCAGCCGGGAGAGGGTGATGCTGTGGCGTTGGGCGATGGCCCACATCGAGTCGGTGGGTCGCACCGTGTACAGATTCCTGTCGGGGCACAATCTGTCGGCGACTCCGGGAATACAGATGACCTGGCCGATGTCGAGCCTGTCTGGATCGATACCGGGGTTTGCTCGTATGAGCTCCCGCACGGTGACGCTGAACTTTCTCGCGATGGACGTCAGTGTTTCACCTCTGCGCGCAGCATACAGGATCCCCCTGGGACAACTCACCGGTTTCTCAGGGTGCTTGTTGATAGGGATGCAGAGCTGTTCGCCAGGATAGATGACATCTGGGTCGGGAATCCACGGGTTTGCAGCGATCAGGTCCGACAGGGATATGCCGTGCTGGCGGGCTATGGAGAACATCGAGTCGGTGCGCCGCACCGTGTAAAGGTCTCCAACTGGGCAGAGCTCATCGGCGACATCGGGAATGCAGAGGACCTCGCCGGTGTCCGGTTGATAGTCTGAATCGATGCTTGGGTTTGCCCGCACAAGGTCGACGACACGGACGCGGAACCTCCCTGCGATGTCCGCCAGAGTCTCGCCTCTCCGCGCTGCGTAGAGGATACCTCCAGGACATACCATGATTTGCGACCTCCTTTTCTGGTTCTTGAGTATGAGCAGGGTTGTCCGGCGGTTCCATGGTGACAGCCTTGATGCTCAGGGCGGCAATACGAAACTTGTTCACCGAATTGCTGCGCAGAGCTGCCGTCGGATGTACCCAGCTACTCCACATTATGTTATGCAGGGGGTGAGGGTCTGTGTGCAGAGATTCGCCTGTTCGGGGTGATAATCGACATCTGCCGAGGGTTTTGTGGAGCCGTATGGGTGCTCTGGCAAAGTCGTCCGGGCGCGCAGATTGCCCGGTAAGGTGAAGGGGTACAACATAGGCTAGTGACATAATCTCGGGCATCCATCTGTGCGTGGGTCGTGGGGTCCTGACCCTGCGTGTTCTGGCTGGGTCGGTCCAGTTGCCCACCAGGTCTTCTTCGGCACAAAGAAGAGGAGGAGGGAACCTGCAGATTTGGAAGCAACCCGAAGGGAGAAGTGCGTATGCCGACGGTTGTTTTCTACGGACCAAGGATGGACCGGGACAAAAGAGCGAGATGATACGGTCCTTCACCGAAACGACCAGCGGGTTGGCTGGGATCCGGGAATCGGCCTTTGTGCTTTATCCCAGACCCAGCAATGGTGAGAACGTGGGTGTGGGGGACCGGGAGTGATCCCTGGTGCCATCCTCCTGAACAGAGGATAAAGCGATTCAGGGGTGACGGGTGAGAAAAGGGCACAGGACAGGTACCAGGGCCGGCTCTCCGCTTTACCGGTCCGATTCGTCAGCGGACTCGCAGGAGCTGGGACCTGCTCCTGAACCCCCAACGGATCAGGCTCCCTGCTCTGTGCTTTATCTCACCCAGTGGCCTTGCCAGCTTCTGCTGCGCTCATCCCTGCTCGCTGCTCTTGGCCTTCGCCTGCAAGTTCAGATAGCCCAGTACCTCGGGGTCGATGACGCCCGGGCCCGGCATTCGTTCTTCGAAGTTCTCCTGCCCCACCCAGCGGTCCAGTGCGCGCTGGGCGTTTTCATCAAACTTCGCCTGCGGGTCTACTTCGAAGCCAAGGGTCGATAGATGGGCCAGGACTTCTCCGGCCACATCTCCTTCGATGGGAAGAAGCGAGCCAGGGTCAGGGCGCTTGAAATACAGGTAGAACAGCTCCAGCAGCCGGCCCAACTCTTCTATTGGCTCGGTGTGATCGTCGACACGAAGGTCTATGTAACGGTCGAGATAGCCGCCGTAGCTTCCGCCTTCGCGCACGACCAGGAGGCCGGCTGACTGCTGCCCGCGGCGGTCGCCTCCTGCAGCCTGGCCTGCCCTCATGGCGGACACCAGGCGATCTGCCAGGGGACCGGATGAGCCTTCAAAATCCGAAGCCATGTTCTTCACAACGTCGGGTCCTGCGAGAATATTCCCCTGGCAACTGTACCCGTCACCGGAGACGTGTCCGGCCCAGTCGAGGCACCCTTCGCCGGTGAAGGCAGCAGCTTCTCCCCGGGCATCGATCGCTGCGACCTGGCGGTGTTGAGTGTCCTCGTCGTGATCGGTCAGATGGGCGATCACTTCCGCAGCCGACTTCCCCTGGGCCAGCAGGTCCAGTCCTTCGGGACCGTAGCCCATGTTGGCCATCGCCTGGGTGGCCACCGCCCCGACTCCTGCCCGGGCCCACGGGACCACGGCTGCGGCGGCCAGGAACTTGGACTGGACGGCCACACCCCACTCTTGCATGTGGGGGTCGTGGGCGATGATGGAGAAGGTTGAAGTTCGCGCTTCCTTTTTCTGAGTCATGGATAGATACCTCCCTCCTGACATAACTCCTTGTCCTACCGGGTTGCCACAACATCTTTCTTCCACGTGCCCCCTGAGCATCCCTCCCCTTTTCCGTGGGCTGGAAGTGGATCCGCTCGCCTTCCTGTTTAGCCAGGGGTGGGTGCGACGGCCGTGACATTTGCTGTACAATGGTCAACGGGTAAAGGTAAAGATTCCATGGTGGGGGTGATTGAAGACTACCCCCACCAGTTATTTATTCGGGGAGGTGCAATGATCCGACGCAGGACGGGGAAAATGAGCACACTGCGGTCATTTTCTCGAAGATGACTCCGATCTTGATCCAAGGTGCGCGCGATTCAGGGTGGGAAGGTTTGAAGGAGCGTCGATTGAGAATCCCAGAAGGAGGAATGCAATGACTGAAGCACTATTTGGAAAAGCCAGGGAGCTTGGGGCGGCAATGAGGGAAACAGATGAGTTTAGGCGGTTGGAGAAAGCCGAGGAGGGTATGAACCGGGACCTGGAAGCCCAGGCACTGCTCAAAGGCATCCAGGAGGCGGAGCAGACCCTGAGACAACTCCAGCAATCGGGTCTGCAGCCTACGCAGGAACAGATGGAGGATTTTCACGCGAAGCGCGAGCAGATGACGGAGAACGCAGCCGTTTCAAGGTTTATGAAGGCCCAGGAAGAATTTGGATCGGTGGTCCAGGAGGTCAACGGAGCCATCAGTGAGGGTATGAAGGGTGAAGAAGAGTAGCGCCCTGGCCGGGGAGGGCACTGGCTCATTGTCTCAACATGAGCCAGAAGTGCCCTCCCCTCGAACACCTTCAGGGTCAAAGGTGTGATCCTGAGCGGCAATCAAAGAGAGTTGTCCTCACTTATCCCCCCGAAGTTTCCCCCTCAGATTGGTGGTCTGCTTCCAATCAATGCTTTCCCCGGACAGGATCACGCCGTAGGATTCGCGGGCATCTGCCTCTGAGACACGTCCTTCCAGGATGTCAATTTTGACAAGCTGGGGGTCTCGCCCCAGGGGAGCGCCACGCCCGCCCGCACCTGGGGTTCGGATGCTCACCACCTGCCCGGGACTGAGGCGGACCGTGTGCTTCCCGGGTATGATGTGTTCGCCGGGGGTTCCGGGATCGAGAATGTCGACGCCCTGTTGCCCGTCCTTCCCACCGAACAGCCCGTAGGGCCGGGTCTTTCTGCGTTCGGCCAATAGGGTGAAGGTCACATCGTCCCCCAGGATTTTGTAGTCCCGCCTTATGCCCAGCCCCCCGCGAAACCGTCCCGCCCCGGACGAGCCCGGACGGAGGGAATAGTGGGTTATGATGAAAGGGTAGGCCAGCTCGATGGCCTCGACCGGGGTGTTCATGGTATTGGTCATGTGGCAGTGGATGCCATCGATCCCATCTGCGTCTGCGCGGGCTCCAAATCCTCCACCGATGGTCTCATAGTAGGCGTAGGGGATGACAGGATCTCGACGTCGGTCCATTCCCCCGATTCCCACGTTGCACATCTGCCCGTTGCAGGCGGCGACGACCCGGTCGGGAAGGGCGGTCTGGAAGGCGCCGATGAGTACGTCACACAACCTCTGGGCGGTCTCCAGGTTACCACCGACAACCGCTGCGGGGGGCTCGGGGTTCACCACTGTCCCCCGGGGAGCCAGGATCTTGATGGGCCGGTAGCAGCCCTCGTTGGGGGGTATGGAGGGATCGGTGAGACACCTCAATACGAAGAAGATGGTTCCCGCCGTGATGGCCTCCGTGCTATTGATGGGCCCCAGGGTCTGCGAGGCACTGCCGGCGAAGTCAAAGGTGATGTCCGAACCCTTCACGGTCACCGTGGTCCTGAGCACGACAGGCTCCGGTGAGATCCCATCGTCGTCCATTTGATCACTGAAGCTGTAGCTGCCGTCGGGGATCTGCTCAATCTCGTGGCGCATGCGCCTTTCCGAGTAACGGATCAACTCATCGATAGCGGACTCAATCGTCCCCGAACCGTAGCGTCCGTACAGATCCTCCAGGCGGGTTCTACCCTTCTCGTTAGCGGCCATCTGGGCTCTCAGGTCACCTGTGCGCTCGTCGGGGGTGCGGACGTTGGCCCGGAACAGTTCCATGATCGCGGTGTTGAGGCTTCCTCCCTCATACAGCTTCAGCGGGGGGATGATGAAACCTTCCTGGTAGATTTCCGTGCTCTTGCCCGAGATGCTTCCGGGGACGGCTCCCCCAATGTCGGCGTGATGGGCCCTGTTGGCGGCGAAACCCCGCAGCTCGTCTTCCCAGAAGACCGGTGTGATCAGGGTGATGTCGGGAAGGTGATTTCCCCCCCGGTGGGGATCGTTCTGAATGACCACATCGCCGGGGATCCAGGATCCTTCGGGGAAGGTTGCCACGGCTTCCTGGACCGAGTAGATCATTGCGCCGAGATGGCCGGGCTGCATGGGGTAGTCGGCCTGGGCGATGATCCGGCACTTGGCGTCAAAGAGGGCGGTGGAGCAATCCTCCCGTTCCTTGATGTTGGGCGAGTAGCCCGTCTTACGCAGGGTCATGCCCATTTCCTCGGTGATGGCGATGAAGGAATTGCGCAGCACCTGGAGGGATATGGGGTCAATGCCAGAAGGGTCGCCGTGAGGGCTGGCTTCTTGAGTCACGTCGTGGGTGGCGACCAGGTTTCCATTGGTGTCGGCAGTCACGGAGAAGCCTGGAGGTACGAGGGTGGTCGAGACGGCTTCCTGTATGATGGCAGGGCCCGTGATTTCAGATCCAGGGACCAGGTCATCCCGATAGAAGATCGGCGTGTCGGCGTAGCCTTCTCTTTTTGCGAAATAGACGGGACGTCGACTCCTTGGTCGCACCTGGACCGGATCCGGGGCGTCTTCCATTCGGCCCAGCCCGGGCTTTTCCACCTCGCCCCGGGCCGACAGGCGCAGGTTCACCAGCTGAACCGGTTCCTCGGGGGCAGAGTGGCCGTAGGTGCGGTGATGGGCCCCGTGAAACTGTGTTACCACGGCTTCGGGCCCTGGCCACATTCGTGTGAAGACGTCATGGCTGTCGGTGCGGCTGAAGCTGCCGAGCTGGATCTCCAGCTCGTAGGCTTGCCCCAGGTAACGGAGGTCCAGGGCTGCCTCGAAGGTGATGTCCTCGGCTGAGAACCCTGCACTTGCCAGGTCATCGCTTCCCTGCCTGGTCATCTCCGAGAAGAGGTCCCGCAGACGGGCTGGATCTGCCTCCTCGAGGGGGGTGATTTCAGATCGGACGTAGTCGTGCCTGACATCGACGGTCAGAAGCCCCAGGGCCGACAGAACCCCGGGTCCGCCTGGTATCACGACCCGGGGAATGTTCATCTCCTGGGCCAGGGTCAGCGCATACAGGGGCCCTGCACCGCCGAAGGCGACCAGGGTGAAATCCCTGGGGTCGTATCCCTTCTCGATGGATATTACCCCGGCTGCCCGCCGGATCTCTGAGATCGCTATGTCGATAGCACCCTGCGCGGCCTCCTCGACGGACAAACCCATGGGTCCCGCGATCTTCTCCTCAAATACGGCCCGGGACCTGTCGAGGTCGAGATCGATCTGTTCACCCAACCGGGCAGCCGGGTCAAGGTGGCCCAGGGTGAGGTGGGCATCGGTCAGGGTGGGTTCGGTCCCTCCCCGGCCGTAGCCCACGGGGCCCGGATCGGCCCCCGCACTGTCAGGGCCGATCTGCATCCCCCCAGCAGGATCGAGGCGGACGATGCTTCCCCCGCCCCTGCCCACGGTGTTGATCTCGATCATCGGGGTCTTCACGGGATAGCCTCCCACCCGGGCCTCTGAGGTGAAGGAGGGGTGACCGCCAACCACCAGGCTCAGGTCGGTGCTGGTGCCGCCGATGTCCAGGGTCAGGAGGTTTCCCCTGCTTCCCTGGTCCTGGTCACCGGCCAGGGATCGTGCTCCCTGGACACCCCCTGCGGGCCCCGACAGCAGGGTGTATACAGCGCGCTGTCCGGCGTCGCCTGCCGTGGTGATGCCTCCATTTGACTGCATGATCTCCAGGGGTGCCTTCACCCCGAATTCTCGCAGTCTCCGCTGCAGTCGGGCGAGATACCGGTTCATGACCGGCTTGAGGTAGGCGCTGATCACCGTCGTGCTGGTGCGCTCGTATTCGCGAAACTCGGGCAGTACCTCCGACGAAAGGGTCACCTCTGATTCTGGGTGGTGACTCTTCAGGATCTCCCTGACCCTCTGTTCATGAGAGGGGTCCAGGTAGGCCCCAAGGAGTGATACGGCGATCGAGCTAATTCCCTGTTCTCGCAGAGACGCACCGGCTTCGATGACATCTTCCTCCGAGAGGGGTTCGATTTCACCGCCGTTGTAGCTGATGCGCCCCCGGACACCGAGCCGGTGACGCCTCGAGACCAGGGGAGGGGGACGTTTCAGGTTGAAGTCGTAGATGGGGAAAGCCCCCGGCAGGCTCGAGCGATTCTGGCGACCGATCTCCAGTACATCCTCAAAGCCCCGGTTGGTGATGAGCCCTGTCCGTGCGCCCTTTCGCTCCAGGAGGGCGTTGGTGGACACCGTCGTACCCTGTACCAGGCGGGTGATGTCCCCGGGGGCGATCCCGAGGGTTTCACGGATCCGGCCCAGTCCATCTATGACGGCCTGTCCCGGGTCGGCCGGTGTGCTCGGTATCTTGGTGAAGAATAGATCCGAGCCGGCAACCACGGCGAAGTCTGTGAAGGTGCCACCTATGTCTACCCCGATCATGATGCCTGTGTTTCTCTTATCATCTGTCATGCGTTCGCCTCCGCGCTATGCAGTTGTTTCAGTCGTCTAGCAATCATTCTGGAGAGGCCCTCGGATTCCTCCAGGGATGTGGTTGACGCTGTGCCCTTCCGATGGTGGATCTTCTCATCTCACCTACTCCTGGTCTGGCATTTCCAATGTAGAATCGTGAGCACGAACACCTCTTCTCTGGGCAGGACTTGAGTGGGCAGGGACGAATGGGTACTAGGAACCGGATTGTTCGAAGGTGTCTGGATGAAGACATCGTAATGGCCGACCTACTAGAGGAGGTTGACTCCCTTGAACCAATGGATCCGTGATGGGCTCACCTGCAATTTGCCCGAAGGTGATGGATTCCCATCTCTCATTCCTGTGCGCCAGTTGGTGGAGGAGGAAGAAGTAGCCGATCTGGGAGCAGCGACTCGTGGTGCAATGGAGCAGCTGAACCTGAAGCAAAGGCTTTCCCCCGGAGACCGGGTGCTCATTGCGGCAGGCAGTCGCGGTATTCGGGACATCGTCAGAATATTGGACTTGATCTGTGATTACCTGCGGGATATGCAGGTCGAACCAGTTATTCTCGGGGCCATGGGTTCGCATGGTGGCGGTACACCCGAGGGCCAGGAGAAGGTCCTGGCGTCCCTGGGGATCACCGAGGAGCGGCTCGGGGCGCGGGTCATCACGTCGACCTGCTCTGAGGTGATCGGTCAGGATGAGGCGGGACGGGAGGTCTACTGCGATCCCCTGGTGTTCGAACACGATGGATTGTTGGCGGTGAACCGGATCAAGGCCCACACAACGATCCGCGGGGATATCCAGAGCGGGATCCTGAAGATGCTGGTCGTCGGACTGGGGCATCAGCAGGGAGCGGAGGCCCTACACCGGAACCCCCCGGCCCAGCTTTCGGAGGCGCTGGTGCAGATGGGGACCTTGCTGGCAGAGAAGACGCCGTTCCTGGGAGGAGTGGGAATCGTCGAGAACGCTAGCAAACGCTCGGCGGTCATCACGGGACTGAACCCAGAGGCGTTGGAGGAACAGGAAAAAAGAATGCTGGAGCGGGCCCAGGAGCTGCTGCCGACCCTTCCGTTCTCGCGTGCTGATGTGTTGGTGATCCAGAGGATGGGCAAGGATTTCTCCGGTACCGGTATGGACACGAATGTGATTGGTCGCCTGCGCATCGAGGGGACCGTGCCGCCCGGCAATCCCGAGATCGGCTCTATTGCCGTACTGGATATGACCGAGGCATCCCATGGGAATGCCTGCGGGCTCGGCCTTGCCGACTTCATCACCGCCAGGCTGGCGGCCAAGATTGATCTGCAGGCCACCTACCTCAACGTGTTCACCAGCAGGCTGACGATGCGAGCCATGATCCCTATGATTGCTAAGACCGATCGAGATGCGGTGGCGGCAGGGATTATCACCAGCGGGCTTAGGGACCCCCGGGATCTTCGCCTGGCGGTGATTTCGGATACCCTTCGCCTTGACACCTTATGGGTGACTCTATCATTGTGGGAGGACATCTGCGACCGTTCCGGGGTGGATCGAGCTGGGCCGGAGATTCCCCTTGAGTTTGATGAGCAGGGATCCCTGCTCATCGGCTGATGATAGGCTGGCTGCTGATGAGATCGGACATATCGCGAGTTCAGGTTGCCGCCTTAGAACTGGGGGCATAAGATCATGCCCAGGACACAGACTTCACTGCCGGGCCAGGTCTGAGTGGTTTCTGCCGATCGCGATGATAATCAAAGGTGCCATCCAGTAGAATCACCTGTCAGTCGTCCAGGAGCAGAAGCATCGTTGTCCCACATGGCCCGGCGCGACTGGGGATCCAGGCCATTGTAAGCTCATCCGTGAACACCAGATCCGAATCGTTCACCAGGGCCAGGGCTATAAACCGCTTCTGCTTCTGACCGTCTGACAGGGCCCCGTGCTCCTTGCATCTTCGCAGTTGGGTCAGATAAGAAAATCACCCTCGCTATGACCCGGATATCTCTTATGCCTGTGTGGCAGTTTCCTCCGGAAGCCCCAGAAGCCTCCTGGCATTTCCTCCGAAGATCTGGGCTATGTCCTCTTCCTTGAATGCCAGCTGACGACAGGTTCGCAGCTGGTCCTGCAGGTACCGGTACACGAAGCCGCGTGGAAACCAGCTGGAATCAGTGCCGAAGATGATCCTCTCAGGTCCCACCGTCTCGTAGAACCGGCGGAACAGGTCATCCAGACCCAGGGGTGACGGCTCCCAAAGGGCCCACTGGTTGCTGCCCGAGGTGTCCACATACACGTTGGGGCAGCTCCAGCAGAGGTGGAGCAGCTCCCTCACGTAACCGCACCCGAAGTGGGGGACTATGAACGGGATCTCGGGATACTTCGACGCTACTGGAAAGAGAGTCAGAGGGTTTATCAACGGGTGGTAGGCCACCCCGCCAGCCTTTCCCAGAAGACCGAAATGAATGAGGACGGGCAGCCGATGCTCAGCCGCATATTCCCACAGGGGCCGGAAATCCTCCTCCTCGAACCTCCGGGAAAACCGGGGGGCGAGCAGCTTGATTCCCCTGAGGCCGAGCTCCTGGTGAGCCCTTTCCAGTTCTCCCAGAGCATCTTCGGTTTCGAAGTGATGGTGAGCAAACCCCAGGAAGCGGTCCGGATGCATTCCGATCACCCGGGCCAGCTGTTCATTCCCACCTCCGGTAACGAAGACCACTCGATCCAGATCGTACCTGTCGACCTCCGCTTTCCACAGGCGCATCGTCTCCTCTATCTCCTCCGGGGTTCCGGGAGGCTCATCCCGCGCCGGGAAGTCCCATTCTAATCGCATGCGGTGGTCTCTCTGAGCGTCATATTGTTCGATGATAGTGTTGGCTTTACGCCGGGGCGAGGCCAAGGGGAAGTGGGCGTGGCAGTCCAGAACCCTTATTCCCGAGGCTGCAGACTGGCTCTGATTCATGTCTTTTCTACCTCCAGGTCTGGGGGAACAGGCAGCTCCCCTATTCTGCGTACGGATACTTCGATGCGGACTGAGAGGCGAACATGGGCAGGAAGAGGGCTGAGAGGATTTTCTGGTATCCAACAGGTTTGCCAGACAGACCCGTCCCTGACAGTCGATCCGATATCTTGAGGTATCCAAATTATATCTGCGAACAATACCGTGCCCTCAATCTGCTCCCGTTTCGCGTAGTCTGAAAGGACGACACGGTCTGAGGACCTTCAACCTATTCGCCTCCTGCTGCCTCAATCCTTTGTTACCGCTGCTTCGTCTTTTACATCAAATACCCACATAGGGGAAGACGTCTACGTCTACTGTGAACCGGAGATCTGGGCTGTGTCTTTTGGAGCCTGGTGGTCAGATTGCCGATGCGTTCAAGCATCCAACCCTCTGCAGCCATCTGCTCGAAATATTGCTACATTGCCCTGTAGTGCCTCAGCAGTGCAGCCTGGTGTATTCGCTTTCCAGAACCTCGCGCCTCCTGTACTCAGCACGTACGTTTACACTTTCCGCCGTCGGATATCCGGCAGATGATTTTCTCATCTTCAAAGCAACGCGTCGTAAAGCGTACCTGCACCAACCTGCACCCGCCCCCCTGTCCCATCCCTGATCGTCTGCGTGATGTCATAACCATGCCTGGGAGTGACGAGGGCAAGCAAGGTGTAGTACATAGTTCTGTCAGGGTCTTCAGTCCTTTCCTCGCCATATAGTGCCTGCGTGAGACGCTGTCACCAGCCCTTGAGAGGCCAGATGAGTGGGTACTCGAACCGGATTCCTGGCTGGAGCCTCCGGACTTAACCGGTTCTGGGTCCTGGGATATTTGCCAATGAAGGATTATGGTGACTTTTAGCGAAAGTTATTAACAGGGTAGCAGCTTGTACTCCATGACCTGCGCCGTCTCAATCGTCGTGGGAACACCACGGGATGATCGATCGAAGAGGTAGCGACCCTGGGTGGTGGCCGTATTTGTGGCCATGTGAGTGGGGTCATGTCACTGTGCTTTCTGCTGATTTTCATTCTTCCGTGTTCGGGGGAAGGGATTTACAAGGGGCGAGAGGCTTGTCAGTGTGGAGCTGTGCCGCACCTCTGTCATTCTGACATGACCTGATTGCTGAGTATGTATAGACCGGGGTATTGGGATCGACACAGAAGGTGACGGGGCCCTATGTCGGTTCTTTCGGTCCCTATTGGGTACCATATAATACTAGGAAGGATTGGTGCAGATGGAATGGACAAAGGCGTCATCGAAGGGGATATCTGTGAAAGTGGATGTGGAAGGGCGCATTTATCTACCCAGTGATCTCAGGGTAGATATCAACCTCGATCCGGGAGAACAGCTCGAGGTGTATATCACCGAACAGGGAGATCTTCTACTGAGGCGGTCTTCCTCCAGGCACAGCCGCCATCAGAACAAAGGCACACAGGGCGCTGCCCCTGTCATCTCCAAGGTGTCCGACGGGTGAACAGATGAAGCTGCGCCGCCTTCTTTTCCCGGGTCTCTCCTGTGTGGTCGGCTACCCGGTTCCGTGAGGGTCGGTAGACAACAGTCCGCCGCGCCTGGAGGTGTCGTCGACGACCACCGGCCAGGTACCCAGTGGGCAGCGGGTGAGGGAGTCCTTGGTGAAGACCCATGTAGATGTAGCAGGGGGCTCCGGAGGGCTCAGTGTCGTGATAGGTGGATCCTGCCTCCACTTATCGTTTCCCCCTGGGAGCAACACAGCCCTGCCGAATATCGCTGCCCCGGTTGCGCCGGAGTTTGCCTCCGATTCGACTACTTGTCCAGGTGTACGTCCATTTGCGGGTAGGGAATGCTGATGCCCTCCTCGTCAAAACGGTCCTTGACTGTCTCCATCACAGCAAAGTAGATTGCCCAGTAGTCCTCCCTCTTGGACCAGACCCGCATGTTGAACACCACGGCGCTGTCCCCGAGCTCGCCCAGGGTGACAGTTGGCGCTGGATCATCCAGGATCAGCTCGTGGTTTTCGGCAATATCCGTCAGGATCTCCCTGACCCGGGTGGCACTGTCCTGGTATCCGACCCCGAACTTGAAGTCCACACGCCGGGTCGGATTCTGGGAGTAGTTGATCGTGCTGCTGTTGGACAGATTGGCGTTAGGTATGATGATCCTGCGATTGTCGGGGGTATTGAGGAGGGGGTGAAATACCTGGATCTCGTGGACCGTTCCCGAATGCCCCGTAGCCTCTATGAAATCACCCACCTTGAAAGGTTTCAGTAGCAGAATCAGGACACCTCCGGCGAAGTTAGCGAGGCTGCCCTGAAGTGCCAGGCCCACTGCGAGGCCCGCAGCCCCGATGACAGCGATGAAGGCTGTCATCTTAAGACCCAGAATCGAGGCAATGCTGATGACGAGAAGCACCTGGAGACTGACTCGGATCAGGGGTATGAGAAAGGTGCTGAGGGATCTGTCTACCGAGGCACGTTCCAGTCTTCTGGCCAGCACTCTGTTGATCCAGCGTATCACGCTCAGTCCTGCGATCAGTGCCACGATCGCCAGCACCAGGTTCATCCCGTAATTGATCAGGGCCGTGTAGATGCCGATTGAGATGGCATCCATGTTTACACCTCTTTCCGCGTATGATCGAGTGACAGGAGGGGTCAGCAGAACGGTGCCTGGCACCTGTCTCTAGTTTGTGCCCTCAGTATCTGTTTTCTACTGATCGCCCTGAACCCCTGCCTAGTTGACGTGATCAGGTGCAACCGGTTTCCTGCGAGCTGCCCTAAACGAAAACGATCACGTGACGTAGGGGGATGGCCATTTCCCTGCAGTGGTGCATTCGGAAGATTGTTTTAGTGGACGTGGCAGAAATACCCTTATCGATCGTAAGTTCCACGATTAGGCTCCTCCTTCGAGGTCATGACAGGTGCTCGAATTACACCGGGCGCGTCTCTGATGGTCTTCCCTTTAGAAATCGCCGACAGTCGCCGATTATTCCGTGTGCCGCTGTGCTTCAACGGTTTTCCTTGGTCATTGATGAGTATGGATCCATGGCGATGTCCTGCGACGGAATGATCAACCTGTCCGGGGATGAAGCAGCGTTGTGCCGGGCCCCATCCCCCGCAAGTTGCACGCTGTTGGCAGACGCCATAGTCCCGGGGTTACTCTCCCCGGGTTCGGTAGAAGTCGAAAGCGAGCTGCCTGTCAGCCTCACTGATCCTGGGGTAGGTTCTGTGGCTGAAGGTTTGTCCCATTCTTATGAGTGAATCCAGCATAAACATGGCAGCCATAGCTGGGTTTATGACGGGTATTCCAAGCCGTGGGCCGAGTTCATGTATCCGATCCCACAGTGTCAGGCAGCCCCAGACCAATGCGTGGGCGCCGTCCCCATCCCGGGCCAGCCTGCCCTGCTCGTACAGTCTCTCCATGGAGACGTCAGGGTGGTCGCCGGTTTCCTCCGGTTCCATCTCGATACCGCGCAGCGAGCGACACCGCGCCTCCAGCCCGTGCTCGCGAACAGTGTCCTCGTTGATGAAGTAACGGTAGGCCACGGGCATCAACACCGAGAAGGATGTCGCCAGCAGATTGGCATAGGCCAGTGATGCTTCGAAGGGTCCCACCACCGGGATCTCTACCGTTTCACGGGCCACGGGCACGGCTGGATCGACACCGCCCCACAGCATCACGCCCTGATAGCCGTCGCGCTCAGCACTTACGCAGGCGCGAGATACCAGGGGTGCCACCAGCGCCTTGTCAAAACGTGACTCAATGTCGCGAGGACTGTCCGGAACAAAGTAGACGCCAATTTCGGTCCCCGGTGCGGCAAGGCCCAGGAGGAATTCCCGCCGGGGTTCAAAGCTCTGGGCCGTCATTCCTTTCAACGGAACCACGATTGCTATTTTCGAGCCATTTGTCATCGTACACCTCCAGGGTTAATCATACATGAAGATCCGCGCGAGGAAACTCACTCACTACTTTGTTGTCCCAGTGATCTTTCATACATGTGCAGGATACCTTTCATATGCCAGGATTCTTTCTATCTCTGCACGTCAGCCCGGGTATCCGATGAAGCATGTACAAGGGAGGAGGCATGCTCAGCGCATCGAAAACCTAGTTGACTGTGCTATACTGCTGTCACTAGGTGGCGTCTCTTTGCGATTCGCCGGAGCTGTGTTGTATTGGGCAGATCGAAAGGGCTCTGTCCGGAGATGCTTGCTGCAGCAGAGCATCCTTTGTGATATCTATTGAGGAGGTCAACCCATGTCCCTCCATCTACCGTATGGGAAGGGAGTATTTACTGCCGACACCGGAGGTACTTCCATCAGAACACTGCACAAGGAAACGTCGGTCCAGGATACCGAAGATGAGATCATTGCTAGCGCCCTGCGGTCTCCAATGGGCACAGCTCCCCTACGTTCGCTAGCCGCGCAGAAGGGCGCTGCGAAAGCTGTGATTGTCGTATCAGACATTACCCGGAGAACCGGTGCGCAGGTCTTCATGCCCCATCTTCTGAGGCAGCTCCCCGATCTTGAGATCACGGTCTTGTTTGCGCTGGGACAGCACCGCGCAATGCGCGCTGAGGAGATCGATGAGATCTTGGGTGTGCAAGCGCGGCGCCGGGTGTGCGTTCTTCAGCACGATGCTCAATCCCCGGAGGACCTGCTTGCGGTCGGAGAGACGACCCGGGGCACTCCGGTCATCGTGAACCGGGCTGCCATGGAGAGTGATCTTCTCATTCTGACGGGTGCGGCGGCATATCATAGTTTCGCTGGCTTCGGTGGCGGTCCCAAATCAGTGTTGCCGGGAATCAGTGCCGCTGAGAGCATCAGGGCAAACCACCAGCTGGTACTGAATGATCCTCCCGGTGAGGGCATGAACTCACAGGCCCGCGCGGGTATTGCGGATGGCAACCCCGTCCATGAGGACATGTTGGAGGCATGCCAGCTCGTGCAGCCGGACTTTCTCCTCAATACCATCTGTGGTCCGGACGGCAGGCTCGTCGGTGCGTCTGCTGGAGATCCCCTGATGGCACACCAGGCAGTATGCAGGCAGGTGGAACAGATGTACGGCGTGCCTCTGTCCCGCCGGAGCGATCTTGTGCTGGTCAGTGCGGGCGGATTTCCGCGGGACATCAGTTTCTACCAGGCGACCAAAGCACTGAGTCATTCTGAACGAGCCGTCAATGATGGCGGCACCATCATCCTGGTCGCCGAGTGTGCCGAAGGGATCGGTCCAGCGTCCCACGAATTCTGGTTTGGTGCTCTTCAAGATGAAAGGGAGATTGATCGCGAGTTGCGTCGCAATTTTGAGATCATTGGTTACATGGCCCTGGAGATAGCACACTTGAGGAACCGTCGCGGACTTCGCCTGGTGACCCTGACTGGCCTCAGCCATGATCAGTGTGTTCATGTGGGAATGGAGAAGATTAACGGCATGGGAGTCCAGGATCTCGTGTCCGAAGCCCAGGAGGCTATCGTGATGCCTTCCGGGTCAGACACCCTTCCAGTGGTAGGCTGATACCCCTGGGATCGGCCTATCGAAGGGCGATCCTTTGAGACCTCCTCTCTGGAGGGAATCCCCCGGAGTTGGGGGCACATGCACCACGTCTACCTGGACGGTAGCTTCTGCTGTGACTGCCCAGCCACACGTTCTCCTGGTCTGGTGAAGTTCTCATCTGGGTTGACCATGAGCTTCGATATCATCGTGTCTGACTTCGGTTTTCCCAACAAGCATGGACTCGATTACGCGAAACCGGTGACGTTCGCGACAGGGATGGAACACGTGCTGGCGTGAACGGTACTCTAGTAGGCAGGCCAGGGCGATACGTAGGGACAATAAAGGGAGGCCCTCGGGCCTGACAGGTTGAATCTAGGGACAGGGGGGAGTTGGTGCTTTGAGAATCGTATGGGTCGGTTCGGCTGAGCGAGCCGAATACCTGCAGAAACAGGCGAGTCCAGGGGTTGAGGTAACGTCTCGTCCACCCGAGGGTGGACCCAGTACCATAGAATCCATGGTGGATGAGTACGAGTACATTCCCGGGGTTCTCGAGGTGGTCCGGTGGGCTGAAGAACAGGGTTTTGACGCTGTGGTCACGGGTTGTTTCGGTGATCCGGGGATTGATGCTGCGCGGGAGACGGTGCATATTCCGGTGGTCGCGCCCGGCGAGACGTCAATGCTGGTCGCCGCGATGCTGGGCTATCGCTTCTCCATCGTCACGCCGCTCGAAAGCGTTGTTAGACCGTTGAAGAAACTGGCACAGGTCGTGGGCATCGGCAGCAAGCTGGCCTCGGTGCGGGTGGTCGGGGTGCCGATTGAGGTCATACGCCGGGATCACGCCCGGGTGCTCAGACGGGCAATAGAGGTGTCCGGGGAGTGCGTGGAGGAAGATGGTGCAGATGTCATCGTGATGGGTTGTGGTAGCATGTCGTTTTACGCCACCGAAATCGCCGAGGCGGTGGGAGTCCCGGTAATAAACCCGCTGCTAACATCGCTGCGGGTGGCTGAGGCCCTGGTTGGAGCCGGGCTTACTCACAGCAAGCGGGCCTACCCGCTGCCGCCCAAGGTCGGCGGTAATGGTGAACAGATCTGAGACTCACGTGAGCAGCGGTCACCCTGGGGAGCTTTTCCCCGGCCACGGGAGTGAGTTCGTCTAGAAGGAGGTAGGAGGATTTGAAGGACACGGTGTACGACGGTTACCAGGCCTACCAGTATCTCGAGGAGAACGTTGATTACCGGGGGTTTGAGCTGGCGAGGCAGCTCGGTCGGGTCGAACCGTATGTTGTCGAGGTAACTGCTGCAGAGGAAGAGCGGGTACGGCAGATCCTACGTGACAGCGTTGTCATCTCCCTGCATGATCACCCTCATGTATATCCCGAGGACCAGGATGAGTTGCTGGAGTATTCCAAGGTAGGCCGGGGTCACCTCGCTTATGAGGGCCTGGCACAGTCCGGACTTGATGTCGTCTTCGACAACATGTTTGACGGCACAACGATCATCAATTCCAAGCACGGCTGGAAGTGGCTAGAGGTAATCCATGATATCGGCATGCGTATGTGCGACATTGACCACCAGGATTACCTGGTGGTTGCGCGGAGTGTGGCGGACCTGGTCCGCGCCCATGAGACAGGTCGTCTGGGCCTGGTGTTGACCCTGGAGGCGTCAACACCCATTGAAAACGAGCTGGAACGGCTTGAGATTCTCTATGGTATCGGCGTACGGATGATGGGCATAACTTACAGCGAGAGCAATCAGCTCGGCAGCGGTCTGCGTGAACCCAGTGACGGTGGATTGACGATGTTTGGAAAGCAGGCCGTTGAGCGAATGAATAAGATCGGCATGGCGATTGACGTTTCCCACTCCGGGGACCAGACCTGCCTGGATACGATTGAGGTCAGTGAGAAGCCCATCTTCATCAGCCATGCGGGAGCACGGTCTCTCTGGAATACCCCGCGGCTCAAGCCCGACGAAGTTCTCAAAGCTTGTGCCAATAAGGGCGGCCTGATCGGCATAGAGGCTGCTCCACACACCACGATTACGGAGAACCATCCTGAACACTCCATTGAGTCATTCATGGAGCACTTTGAGTACTGTGTCGAGCTCGCGGGCATAGATCACGTGACCTTTGGCCCTGATACGCTTTACGGTGACCATGTAGCACTGCACCATGCTTTCCGGTCGCATCTGTCCATCGGACAGGCCCATGCGAATGTCGACTACACCGAAGTTGATTATGTCCGGGGACTGGAGAACCCCAGCGAGTGTTTCCCGAATATCGTCCGCTGGTTGGTCAAGCACCATTACCCCGATGACCAGATCAGGAAAGTCATCGGCGGGAACACGCTCAGGGTCCTGGGTGAGGTTTGGGTCAAGTGAAGCACAGTCTTCAGGGGGCGTGATCCTTAAGAGTGGGAGTGCATGTCAGCTCACGCTTTCTGCAGAGTTCACATTGTTCCTGCCGGAACACCGCGGGCAGGACGGTGTGAACGCGCCCTCTGATGCACCGTCCAGAGAGGGAAGGGAGGGAGACTTTCGTGATGGACATTGACTTGGAGCTTGTTCAATCAACTGTGGACCAATACGCAGATGTCATGAATCGGGTCAGTGATCATCTGTGGGAGCACCCCGAGGTGGGCATGGAGGAGGCGAAGTCTGCTGAACATGTTGCTTCCGTGCTGGAAGATGCGGGTTTTGACGTGCACCGTGGAGTAGCCGGGTTGCCGACGGCCATCATGGCTTCCTACACCAGCCGTGCAGGCGAGGGATCTCCAGTGATCGGGGTCGCTGTGGAGTATGACGCCCTGGCCGGTCTTTCCCAGGAACGGGTTCCATTCCGGAAGCCAAGAACCAAGGGCGCCCCGGGGCACGGCTGTGGACACAACCTCATCGCCTCCGCTGGGTTGGGTGCTGTATTGGCCTGCAAGGACCTGATGCAGGCTTCGGGGTTACCGGGCACGGTGCGATATTATGGATGTCCGGCCGAGGAATCGAAAATCGGCAAGGTGGTGATGGTGCGCCAGGGATTGTTCGATGATGTGGATGCGATCCTATCCTGGCATCCCGGAGACGATACTTCGGCGCAGCCTCTCAACTACAATGCTTTCGACTCAGCAAGATTCACCTTTGAAGGAACCAGCGCGCACGCAGCCGGGAGTCCCCACGAAGGGCACAGTGCCCTTGACGCGGTGGAACTGATGAACGTTGGAGCGAATTACCTGCGCGAGCACATTATGCCTGAGGCGAGGCTGCACTATATCACCGAGCATGGAGGCGATGATCCAAACGTCGTACCCCATGAAGCGTCCGTTCTCTACTACGTCCGGGCTCCCCTTCGAAGCGACGTCACGTACATCCATGATTACCTGCGCGATGTAGCCCAGGGAGCGGCCATGATGACGAGAACGAATCTGCTCCACCAGTATCTGACAGGTTGCCGCGATTTTCTGTTCAACAGAGTACTTGGCCGGCGACTTCACAAGTACCTGTGTGAAGCTCAGCCCCCTGATTACACCGAATCGGAGATGGAGTTTGCCAGTGAACTCCAGGCGTCGTTCTCACAGCGCAGGCGCAACGAGATTGTATCCAGGTATGGACAAAGGGCCCTTGTAGATCAGTGCTTCTACGATGGCGTTGAACCACCCCGCGAGGAGGCAAGCAGGGGGTCCGGCTCTGCCGATATCTCTGAGGTGTCCCAGGTCGCTCCCACGGCACAGTTCAGTACTGCCTGTGCCCCGCTGGGCACGCCCGGCCACTCCTGGCAGAATGCTGCTGTCTCAGGAACGTCGATCGGACACAAGGGCACGTTTTATGCTGCCCGAGTCATTGCAGCAACAGTGATGGACCTGCTGACCGATCGTGAGCTGCTCAAGCAAGTCAAAGAGGAGTTCGCACGTTCCCGGCCCGATGAGGCGTACGTGTCGCCGCTGGATGCGGAACACTGGAGTGGGAGTCCCTATGCTTAAGGTGGGGCCCCTTCGGTGGCGACCTGCGTTACCCGCGTGGCATCATACTGGCTCGGCAGCGCCTCAACCAGATGTGCACGGATGACCCCGTCGGATCGTGCTCTTTGATGGGGTAGGTCGGTGGGGTTCGGGATGAAACAGAATCTCAAGGGAAGCGCATGTGCGGTCAGATGAAGATAGTGTCGCTTTCCTCCACTGTCAAACTAACGATGGGTGAGCCGAGGGCATCAAGGTGTCACACCTCTGCGCCCTTTTCGATTCGGATGACGGGGCCTTTGGCGAGAGATTCCGCACGGTGAGCCAGTAGGGGCGCGGCGGTCCCAAGGTATCCTCGACTGGCCCTTTAAACTGATTCGAAAGATAGGAGAGGATGCTCAGATGACTGGTTCGAATGACACCGGGTATTGCCACGAGATTCGTCGGCCCACTGCTGCACTCACGGTGGATCTCGACGGCGAAAGTGTCTGGCACAGGCCAGGGGAAGGGACACCTGCACCGCTTCATCGTTCCCAGGGCAGGTTCGGTCCCTCCGAGGGAGTCTGGAATCTCGCTACACTTTTTGAAGATCTCGGCCTTCCTGCGACCTTCTTTGTCCCGGGTGTGGTGGCTGAAGAGTATCCGGACCTGGTTGCTGATCTGGCCGATCGTGGTTTTGAGATCGCAGCCCACGGTTATACCCATATGCATCCCATCAAGCTGTCTGAGGAGGAAGAACGCCAGCAGCTTAAAGCTGCGGTCTCTGTGCTTCATGGGATCACCGGACAGCAGGTATTGGGC
>PXCI01000343.1 GCA_003566675.1 Clostridia bacterium | reverse complement strand
TCCCGCACAAAATGGATCAGGGTATCACCATCCAGGTTGAGCGTCCCAGGCCAGAAGTCACTGTGCTTGGCGTAGGTATGATAGGTGGGGGGCATCATGATCAGCCGATTTGCCAGGTTTGGTGCTGACGCGGCCAGCCGGTCGGCCAAGCCGACCGGAATGAGCGAATCGGTTCCCAAGGGCAGGTGGGGCCCATGCTGCTCCACCGATCCGATGGGCAGAACAGCGACCTTCTCACCCACATGACCTTGCATGTCGGTCCATTTCATCGTGAGCCATCTCTTCATAGGCACAGGCTTTGATCGCCTCCATGGATGCAACATCTTGCGTTGTAACTATCTGGTGCTCTTCCCTGCATTGAGCAGTGTTTGATGAGTAGTATTTCATGTTCCGAAAACAGTATGCGTTTTCTCTTTTAGACCAGGCCGAACTATAAAACGGGTCAGTCCCCAATCCCCGACATGGTGGGACGAGACCTGATCTGCAATCCTCACCTGCTCAAGGCGGGCAATGAGATCTGATTCCCCCTGGATCGCGGCACGCCAATTTCGCGTTCTCTTCGCCTTCGTTTACTCACGGGGTACTCCTCTGCCCTCAAGGGCAGACGATCGAGTGCAGCGCACTGTCTGCCTCCATGGTACACAAGGCGACAATAATGTACTATATAGACAGGGGGTGTCGGCAATGTACCACACTGTCAAGGAAGTAGCATATCTGCTCAAACTGAGCCGGCGAAGCGTGTATCGGATGATCGAGGCTGGGCGGCTCAGGGCCGTCAAGGTCGGCCGGGAGTGGCGAATCCGTGACGAATCCCTGGCGTCGCTGTTGGAGGAGACAAGAGCAGTTCATGAGGCGGGGGCGGTCTATCGCACGGGTCGGGCACCCCGAGGACGACAGTCTCGGATCAGCAAGTTCATGACGGCGGATGAATTTGTCGCGCTGCCAGAAAACTCTGCGCCCGCCAACCTGGTCCAGGGTCTGCTGATTCGTGACCCCTCGCCATCGGTATCCCACCAAGAACTCGTGGGACGCTTACACCTATTCCTTCATGAGGGTGTTCGCGAGGAAGGCCTCGGCGTGGTATACCTGGCACCCATTGATGTTGTCCTGGACAGCGATACTGTCCTGCAACCGGACCTCGTGGTGATCAGCAACGAGCGACGGCATATCATCGATGATCGTGTGAGAGGGGCCCCCGATCTGGTGGTTGAGGTGAGTTCTCCCAGCACGGAGGAGCGAGATCTGACGACGAAGCGCCTGCTGTATGCACGTTACGGCGTGCAAGAGTGCTGGTTTGTCCTTGGTCATGACCGGAAGGTGATACAGGTCTGGCAGCCCGAGGTAGATTCCTACTGCCAGCGGGTTGTCCACAACGCTCCCGCGGAAGTCACGAGTGCCCGATTTCCGAACCTCATTCTGGACACGAACCGTATTTTTCAGGGGTACTGAGAACAGCTGATCCTGAAGCCAGCAATGACGTGCATGGGGATGGAGTGTCAAAGACAGTACATCACATGGGACAAGCCCTAAAGCCGGTTGTTCGCCAGCTCTTTCTCATTATTTCGTCATAGAAGTCCAAGGCCAGGTTTCCGGCCCGGCGGTGGGTCAGTACTAAATCCCAGCCGGACCGGGTACGACCAGACTCAACGCTTACTCGCCTCTACCCTAGCAGCTCCCTCAGTTCATCAATGTCATTGTCATAAAACACCGTGATCGAACCGGTCGCCGGAACCGAGTCAGTGAAAAAGCCCGAACCATACAGCTCCCTCGCCAGGGCCCTGCGACAATACCTCCAGAAATGCATCATCATGTTCTCCGGTTCAACGCCCTGCCTGCCCGAGGCAGTGGACCGGAGACACTCATAAATCTGTTCCAAGCGGCTGAAATAGAAACGATAGGACAGGTCGGAGATTCGCCTCACAACCGGCAGGTACAACTGGAAGGTCTCCTCTTCGACCAGGGCAGAACGAGGCTCTCCATGGCAGAAGAGACCAACCTGCTCAGCCATCCGTGCCAGGGCATCGTTCTTCATGAGCCCTCCCACAAGCATGGCGTAGGCGTCGGTCAGATATCTCAGCAGATCTCGTCTGTACACTTTCATCTCATCAGTGAGATCGACCTGGCTCACAAGACTGGGATAGGTCCTACCCCCCGGGCCGATGAAGATGGCGGTGTATTTCTCTCCCCGTAGAACCGACTTGTTCTGAAGATCTGCTCCGAGGGACTCCCTGGCATCGCAAACCTCATCGAAGTCGACCTTGCTCTGGGCATACCTGCCCCCATGATTACTCCAATCTACCACCGCGTTCGCTTCGCGCAGGAGTTTCGCGGGACCCTGTCCTGCGCCGACAATGCCGCCGAGGAAGTTCCTGGTTTCCGGGGCCGCGTCGGCCAACTCGGCCCCAGAGTTAATCAGGATCTGGGCTAATTCTCGGCCCAGGGCCGACGCCAGCGAGACCACCTCCCTGATGTCATCTTCCAGAAACACGGCTGTAGTCAGCCGCAGGGAGCTGTTCTCGGGTATCACGATATGCATATCCCTCAGCTCAGCAAGGATTTCCTCACCAACGTCATCCATGGAAACCAGAGAAGTGGCAACTCTCGCAACCACATCAAGGCATTCATCTGTCAGGGCAGACTTGATCTTCTTGTGGGTCTCACCCGAGTAGCTCGCAATGACCGGTATCAACTGCATGCTCCTCGCCCCCTCACGTGAAATTGCCTCCCATATTGTCCGATTCGCGAAAGGAAAAGGCTCCCCCGGTCCGATCCTACCTGGGCAGGATCATCCCAGCCGACCCGGGACAACGCGACACTCATCGTGGATGCTCGCCACCGCAGGACGGCTCCACCAGTACAGCAAACCCACCTCCGCAAGAAGGGCCAGGGGCATGAAAATAGCTGCCACCAGGTAGGCAGATAGCTCCGTTCGTACAACCACAGCGTTGATCATGCCCACCAGGATCAGCAGGTTAAAAAAGGCGGCAACGTTCACGGATACCGTCTTGCCCGACCGGATGAGCAGCCCCTGGTTGTAAGCCTGCAGGCCGGTCAGAAGGGGCGCCACTGCGAGAAACACAAGGGACAGGTTGGCCGCTGCCAGGACCTCACCCCTCAACCCGATGATCCCACCGTGATACCAGTCGCCCAGGGCCGTGAAGGATACCAGAGATAGAAGCGCCGCGCAGCCCATGGACACAATCCAGGTGAAGCGGCGCACCACCTGGTAAGTGGCAGGATCACGAACCCGGGCCACCACAACCTGCTGCAGCATCTGCAGCTGCCCGTCCACAAGGGACAACGTTCCCAGGGCAACGGGAAATGCCGCCATGGACAGCACAGGGGCCGCCCCCCGGGCGATCCCGCTCAGCATCAACGGGCGGGCGACAATTCTCAGGGTACTGGTGAGGGCCAAGGGAACGAAAAACCGGACAAACCCAACGACGGTGCGCCCCCCGGCCGGGCTGTCTTCGCTGTGAGCCGGGAGAACCCCCTGCTTGAGAAGAATTCGAGCCGCCACCACAGCCATGGTTGTGTCCACAAAAACCCCGAGCATCAGGGCAGCTCCCCCGACCATCACGCCGTGCTCCGGAAACCAGCTGATCCCCATCACGGTGACCAGGATCATCATCACCACGCGGGCCGCCGTCGCCCACCCGATGATAGCGGTCCTTCCAAAGCGTACGAGAATGCCGTTGTAGTAACGGCGGATCCCAATCAATGCCGGCCACAGCAGAAGGACACACAGGGCAGGCCTCGCAGCCTCTGCCACTTCCGTCGGAAACTGCATGACCGCGATGAACACAAACCGGTACACAGGGACGATCAGGGTCACGACGGCAGCCGCCACGGTGAGGAAAATGTTTATTGCCCACATGCACCGACTGGTCAGCCTGTAGTTGTGTTCATCGGTCACCAGGGCATTGGCAGCAGGCAGCAACATGATGATCGGGGCCTCGAGCAGCACCGCTGCATAGAAGGCCATACCATAGGCAGCCAGGATGAGCTCCGGCGAATCAAGCCTGGCTAGACCAGCATGGACAATAGGCTGTCCCGCCGACAGCATCAGGCCGCTGAGGGCAAGGGGAAGAAAAAACACACCAATCTCACCGAGCGAAGGGGTCTTCGGCTGCGACTTCAACGATCATCACGTCCTCGAGGGGTTGAGAGGCACACCTTCACTCAGAACCCAATTGTGTCACAAGTGCGGCGTTCTCCTGCACGCATACGACAGAGATCTCCACATTCCTGCAAACCCCACATGATCCCATCCCGCAACCAACGGATCCTATCAAGACCATGGGAAAGGTCGGTAAAGACACCGTGACAATACTGGCATCTCCACCGACCTGCAAAGAGCCCGTGTGAAAATCCGGGGCCCAACTACATCTTCAAATCGCTTTACTGCACGACAACCCAGTCCCGGGTCGCGGTGTATATGCTCTGGGCCCCGTCATCGGTCACATAAACAATATCCTCGACCCGGATCCCGAACTCACCCGGTATGTAAACCCCAGGCTCGACGCTGAACACCATCCCAGTTTCAACAAGATCGGTGTTTCCCTCCACCATCCAGGGTGGCTCGTGCCCATCAATGCCCAGCCCGTGTCCGACGCGATGGATGAAATAGTCACCGAACCCTGCATCCGAGATCACCTGCCTGGCAGCCCTGTCCACATCCTGGCAGGAGACTCCGGGCTTGGCCGCTTCAAAGGCAGCCTTGAAACCAGCAAGGACAGCGCGGTATGCCTTGATGTACTTCTCCGAGGGTTCTCCGACGTGGAAGGCACGGGTCATATCTGCGGCGTAGTTGTCGTAGCCGCCTCCCTGGCCGAGCTCAATCCAAATGGCGTCCCCCTCCTGGATGGTGTACTGGCCACTGGCATGGTGAGGAGAGGCCGAGTTGGGCCCTGCCGAGACCCCGCCCGCGCGGGTTGGATTCAGGCCGTGCTGACGCGCGATGTCAAAGACATCCCCGCCAAGGTCCACCTCCGTGCGACCAGTAAACCTCAGACTGCAAACATCGGTAAACACCAGGTCCATCAACTCGCCCACCCTCTGCAGGGCAGAGATCTCCGCATCATCCTTTCGGATGCGCAGGGGAACCAGCACATCACTGGCGTCAACATAGCTGGCCTCGGGAAGGACCTCCTGGATCTTGATCAGGAAACCACTCCACAT
>PXCI01000246.1 GCA_003566675.1 Clostridia bacterium | reverse complement strand
GGCCCCGTCTTGGCATCCACGAGGACGAGCTCATCCCCCTCTACAAGAAGATGACGGATGTGATCCACCGCCACGGTGCGAAAGCCTTTCTCGAGATGCAGCATTCAGGGCCATCCCATCCCGAGTCCATGTCAGGCCTCCAACCCGTAGCTCCATCACAGCTGCGTGACGGCGACAAGCCGGTTCCCCTCTTCGACACTTCGAGAGCCCTGAGCATTCCGGAGATCAAAGACATTCAGTTCCTGTTCGCTGAGGCCGCCGAACGGGCTCAGAAAGCCGGCTTCGACGGCATCGACGTGCACGGATCTCATCGCTACCTCATCAACGCCTTCCTGTCTCGAGCCTGGAACAAACGTGACGACGAGTACGGCTCTCAGAGTCTGGAGAGCCGGGCCCGATTCGCCGTTGAGATCCTGCGGGACATCAGAGAGCGGGTGGGCGAGGACTTCGTGGTGGGCATCCGACATAACGTGGCGGAATGGGGGCTGAAGGGAGGGATCACCGTTGAAGAGAGCCAGGCCTTCGCCAGGATGTTCGAGGAGGCCGGAGCGGACTTCCTCGACGTCAGCGGCTATGGGTATGGGAGCTTCCTGTGGGGGTACTGGGGCGAGCAGCTCCGCTTCGGCGAGCCGGTACCGGATGTGAAGCCCTGGCTCAAGAAGATCGATGATCCGGGATTCATCATCAGTCAGGCAGCGAATCTCAAGAAGGCGGTCTCCATCCCGGTGATCAGCGGGGGAAGGGTGGAGCCACGAGTCGCCGACAGGGCCGTGAAGAGCGGCAAGGTGGATCTCGTCTTCTTCGCCAGGCGTCTGATCGCCGATCCCGAGCTTCCCAACAAGGTGGCCGAGGGAAGGTGGGAGGACATCGCTCCCTGCACCGCATGTCTGGAGTGCTGGGACTCGACCACCACGCAGCATACCTCAGTGAAGTGCCGGATCAACGCGACTTCGGGCAGAGAGCGGGAGTTCAGGCTGAAACCGGCGGAGCCAAAGAAGAAGGTCCTGGTGGTGGGGGGCGGACCCGCGGGCATGGAGGCGGCCAGGGTGGCGGCGCTCAGGGGACACCGGGTGACGCTCTACGAGAAGGAGCGCAACCTGGGAGGGCTCCTGCCGCTGGCCTCTCTGATCAAGGGATCCGAAATCGAAGACCTGGGCACCGTTCTTCGTTACCTGCAGACCCAGCTCTCCAAGCTTGGCGTCAAGGTGTCTCTGGGGAGGGAGGTCACGCCGGCGGTCATCGAAGAGCTCAAGCCCGACGCCGTCGTTCTCGCCGTGGGGGGCGCACCCAAGACCCCCGAAATTCCCGGGATCAACAAGAAGATCGTCATACCCACGTCGAGACTTCACCGTCAGTCCAAGGCGTTCTTGCGGTTCATCCCTCCGGGAATCCTGGGATGGCTGAGCCGGATCTGGATGCCGGTGGGGAAGCGGATCGTGGTCATAGGCGGTGGTATGCAGGGCCTGGAACTGGCCGAGTTTCTGACCAGGCGAGGCAGGAAGGTGACTGTTGTGGAATCGTCGGACAAGCTCGGAAGCGGGATGGTGGTGATCGTGGCGCAGCGCTTGATTCGCTGGCTGGAAAGGAAGGGCGTCACGATGCTGAGCGGCGTCGAGTATGACGAAATAACGGACGAGGGGTTGGTGATCAGAGACAAGAGAGGGCAGAAGCAGACCCTCAAGGCCGACAACATCCTCGTCGCCTTGCCGTGGTCCGAAAACACCGAGTTGCGGGATAGAGTGAAGGAGAAGGTCCCGGAGCTTCATTCGGTGGGGGATTGCAGGGAGCCGAATCGCCTGATCCATGCCATCTACGACGGCTCCCGTGTCGCACGGCAACTATGAGCTTCGCTCTCACCGCTCTCTCTCTCCTGCGACCCAAGAGGGGACTTGAGGAGGCATGCGCTTAGCCACGGTAAGACCGAAGAACCGGCAACACCCTCCAAACGAGATCTGAGGAGCCATGCGCTTAGCCACGATAAGACCGAAGAACGAGGAAACCCTCGCGCTGGTGACGCCCAAGGGATTCGCACCGATTGAGGCAATCAACGAGAGGTTCTCCATGGGCTGGTCGGTGAACATGCTCGAGCTCATGGTTTCGGGCCAGCTTGGGGCCATGAACCTCTGGTACGCCTCAGGCGGAAGGGCTGAGGTGGAGGCGGAGCCGGATCTCGCGCTGCCCCGGAAGGGGATCCCGGTCGGGCCGCCCTATCGGCGTCCGCCCAAGATCTGGGGAATCGGGTTGAACTACCAGGAGCATCATGCCGACCTGGCGTCCACCGGTGCCATGCCCGACACCATACCCGGCAGCTTCATGAAGGCTGACACCACCATCATAGGTCCCGGCGATGCCGTGAAGATACCCCTGTTGTCCCGGCGTACCACCGGAGAAGGCGAACTGGGCATCATCATCGGGAAGCGCTGCAAGGACGTGGAGCGGGACCGCTGGCTCGACGTGGTCGCAGGGTTCACCACCGTCATCGACATGACGGCCGAGGATATCCTGAAGCAGAACACGCGGTATCTGACCGTGTGCAAGAACTTTGACACCTTCTTCAGCTTTGGGCCCGAGCTCGTCACCCCCGATGAGGTGCCGGACGTCCTCTCCCTGCACGTTTCCACGGTCCTCAACGGCGAGGAGGTGGCGACCAACACCGTCTCGAACATGCGGTTTCCACCGGATCTCCTGGTGAGCTACCACTCAAGAGTCATGACGTTGCTTCCGGGTGACATCATCTCCACCGGGACCCCAAGAGCCGTGCCGATCCAGGACGGCGATCTCATCGAGTGTCACATCGACGGGTTTGCCCCTCTGGCGAACCCGGTGGTGGACCTGAAGGCGCGGCCCGCCTCCTTCCTCCCTCTCAACCCGAGCCTGAGTTGCTCTTGAGTGCAGAAGCCTCGGAGAAGACTTCATGACCAGAGCCTCCTTGATCCTGACGATCGCTTTCCTCCTGGCCGCCTGTTCACCGGGCTGGGAGATAGTGAACCCCTACAGCCAGGTTGACTGGGCAGAGCATGGGCAGTACAAGGCCAATCTTCACGCCCACACGACCCGAAGTGACGGGAGACTGAACCCTCAGACAGTCGTGGACCGGTACCATGAGCTGGGATATGACATACTGGCCATAACCGACCACAATCTGGTCACACATCCCTGGACGAGCTTCTCCGACATGGGTCCCAGCGAACGGTCCCGGGAGCGACTGGCGGATGACCCTGACAGCATGCCGCAGGAGCTGGTCTTCCAGGACCGGGACCCCGAAGAGCTGGGGATGATCGACATCCAGGCCAACGAGCTGTCACGGCACGATCACATGGGCAGCTTCTTCAACGACCACGAGGGGCCTGCCTACGGGGTGCAGATCGCCCATACCATCACGGAAGAGGAGTCCCTGGAGGCCGTGGCCGCCAGGGATGGAATCCTCATGATCTACCATCCCGGCAGGTATGACAGGGCCATAGACTGGTACGTCGATCTGTTCAACCATCATCACCACGTCGTCGGCGTCGAGGTCTACAATCAGGGCGACCGGTACCCGGATGATCGCCTCCTGTGGGACTCCATACTCACCCGGACCCTCCCCGAAAGACAGGTGTGGGCCTATTCCAACGACGATATGCACATTGCTGAGCATATCGGACGCAACTGGAATATGTTCATCCTCCCTGAGCTTTCGCACGAAGCTGTTCGGAGAGGCATGGAAGAGGGGCTCAGTTATTTCGTATATGCGCCCGAAGGGCATGAAGGGCCTATCGCACCTTCCATAGAAGCCATCAGAGTGGACAGCAGAAGGGGAACAATCGATATAATCGCCCGCGACTATGAGCGCATCGTCTGGATCGCGGAGGGAAGACCGGTGCACGAGGGCGGCCGCATCAGCCTTGGCGATCTTCCGGAGGAGTATGCGTACGTCCGGGCGAAGATCCACGGTGCGGGCAACAGCGTGGCAGGAACCCAGGCTTTTGGCATCCGGGAATACCCATGAGGAGACGGAGATGAAACTGAAAGGCATCTACCCGATCGTTCCCACGCCATTCCTGAGCACCGGTGAGGTCGATCTGGTCGGTATCGACAAGCTTGCCCGCTTCATGGTCGAGAGGGGGGTGCACGGGTTGGCTGTTCTCGGCGCCCTGGGCGAAGGCCACAAGCTTGGGGAAAGCGAGCGGGCAGAGGTGATAAGGCGGTTCAGAGCTGCGGTGCCGGAGCGTCTCGGCCTCGTGGTGGGGATTCGGGCTGCGGCGACTGACCTGGCCGTGCGGATGGGCCAACAGGCGAGTGAACTTGGGGCGGATGCCCTGTTGCTGGGACCCCATGGGGTGCAGAACGACAAGGCGCTCCTGGTCTACTATGAGAGGGTGTCTGATGCCGTTGGCCTTCCTGTGATCATCCATGACTACCCTGCGGTCACTGGGATCACGATGAGTCCGGAATTGATTGCCACCATCTTCAAGAGGTGCGGCAACGTTCAGTACATCAAGCTCGAAGACCCGCCTACCGGTCCGAAGATGGATGCGATCTGGGCATTGACAGGCAGAGAATTGGAGGTCTTTGGTGCTCTGGGCGGGTTGTACGCTTTCGAAGAGCTGGACCGGGGAGCGGTAGGGATCATGACGGGCTTCGCCTATCCGGAGCTTCTGGTAGAACTATATGAGCGCTATTGCAGCGGCGACGCGGAGGGGGCGGCGGAGCTCTTCTACGATATCCTTCCCTTGAACCGTTTCGAGTTCCAGCCGGGCATCGGCGTCTCTCTCAGGAAGAAGGTCCTGGTCAAGCGCGGGGTCTTCCGTTCCGCTCACGTGCGCCATCCGGGACCTGAGGCGGATGCCAAGACTCTGGAACATCTTTTCCGGATCGTTGATCATCTCAGGAACCGAGGCTACGAGATCCTTGATCCACAGTGAGGAGTATCTGCCCGCGCCCAGCCGTTTTCCGGCGCCGTCCGAAGGCCCCCTGGCCGGAGACCATGCCGCCCTCCGTCGGTTGATGGAGGCGATGCGGGATGGTGACACGGGGGCTCTTGATGTGCTGATCGGGGTGTTCTGGGAGCCGCTTGTGGGGTATGCGGCGGACATGCTCCAGAACATGGACGATGCCAGCGATGTGGTCCAGGACTGCTTCGTTCGTCTCTGGCAGGGTCGGCGTGAGCGTAGGGGTTCGGGTTCGGTGCGTGCCCTTCTGTACAGGATGGTGCGCAACCGAGCCCTGGACGAGGTACGCAGCGCG
>PXCI01000054.1 GCA_003566675.1 Clostridia bacterium | reverse complement strand
TGACCCCACCGTGGCTGATGCCATTTTGGATCGACTGGTTCATTCCAGTCATCGACTCATCATGAAAGGTGAGTCCATGAGGAAGGTGATTCCCGAGCAGATGTCAAAGACTAAAGATAACTGAAAACTGCTCACGTCGCTTCGCTCCGAGGGGACAAACGGAGGTGGCCGATTTGGTCCGGAATGGGCGGCCGCTTTGCTCCGGACCAGCCGGCCGATTTCACCGGAATAGGCAAGGAACCCGAAATTGAACGGTTTCTGTTCCTATAATGGATCTATAATACAGGGAAGATACCCATGGACTTTCCCTTTTCTCTCTAAAAGTATTATCTTATTTGTACTAGGTGGCTGAAGGGGGATCGTAGAGTGGGTGTTGGGAGGCCTGTTTCGCGTGTCAAAGAGAAACTCATGAACATTTTGCAGCGTCAGATCCGTCCCTACCTTGCGGATCCGCACCCAGATCGTCGTGAAAGATACCGGATGTACGAGGTCATCATCGTGGAGCTTATGCGGATGCCCCCGGGCGACGAAGCTGAAAATTTGTGGCTACAGATTCAGGATCTGTCCTACGTAGAACCCTGGGGTTCTGGCCTCAGGTTATCAATGAGGTTTGGTCCAAGACCCAAATACCTCGTGAAGAGTGAACCGTTCCGTGGCCAACTCGGATGGGATTTCTCCCACACGATTGAGTATGAAGAACCAGAAGAATCCTCCCTGGGGGACCGCGAAGTTCATCTCGCGATTCTCAAGGACCTTTTGAGGAACCCGTCTCCGAATGAGTCCGAAGCTACCAGACATCAGCGCTACAAGCTCTTGTTTCTCGTCGATCTTTACAGGACCCTTTGTGATCAGGCGTAACGGTTGGTCACTGTGGTAGTAGTTGCTTCCCCGAAATGTGCTCTACGTGGATCTGCACGACGGCTGTTGGCATGAGCCCATTGCTGGTAGCAGGCTCAAACTCCTGCCCCCTTGCATATTTGAGGGTCAGCGCATTGAGAATCCCGGTTATCTCTTCGATGTCTTGCAGCAGTTGAGCCTTGCCCCGGGCCATTACGCTGCGGTAGTAGGCACTGAAGTCACAAGCTCCGGCTCCATGTTTGATGCCGATGAACTGGTCCACTAGGAAACAGACCCGGGGGCTTCTCTGGATCGCGTCCATTTTGAGGCCCTCTCGGGCACTGTGGAAGTAGATGCTTTCTCCCACGACCACGTAGTTGAGGGGTACCACATAGGGCTCACTGTCTGCAATAATCCCGAGCCTTCCAACGTCCTGTTGTCGTAGAAATTCCCATGCCTCAGCTTCTGTCATTGCTCGGTCGCTGCGTCGCATCTGGTGCACTGCCAGGTCTCCCTTCAGAATGCCAATCTACATGTAGGCAGGTTCGAGAAAATCGGGGAGAATCCTGCTATGAATGATCGGTTGACCTTTATTGGAGGGGTGCAAGTTCACACAGTTTATTCTGCGTGATGCTTGCGGGATCCCAAAGTCGGTTCTCGCAGTAGTGGCACACATTGCAAGATTTGTGCTACACTATCAGCGTCTAAATTCTTGTGAAGGAAGGTGTTAATTGTGACGTCTGCACAGAAAATCACCCTCACGGGCCTTTTTATAGCCCTGGGCCTTCTTACACCCATGGCCTTTCATTTTGTCGGTGGGCCCGGCGCGGGTAGGCTGTTTCTCCCGATGCATATACCCGTATTTTTGGCAGGTCTTTTGGCGGGCCCCGTCGTTGGGTTTGTTGCGGGTATCATAACTCCAGGTCTTAGTAGTCTGCTTACAGGAATGCCCCCTCCGATTCCGATGGCCATCATGATGACGTTTGAGCTGGGCGTCTTTGGGGTGCTGTCGGGCCTCATATATTTCAAACAGCGTGCGAACTTGTGGCTGTCTCTGATTATCGCCATGTTTGGCGGCAGACTGATCTATGGTGTTCTGGGGTATGTTGCCCTACCACTGATCGGCCTTGACAGGGTCCCCCTTTGGTTTCCGCTGACCGTGGGGCTGATAGGCAGTTGGCCGGGGATTGTCATCCAGTTAATCCTGATTCCCCCGATCGTCCATGCAGCCCAGAAGATTCCTGTCTTTGCCGAGATCAAAAGCAAGCGATGAATGAAGCAGGGGTGACTCCGATTGACAGTGTGTGGATCTGAACAGGCTTGATCCGTAAATGAGCCCGGCCTGTTCAGCCGACTGGTGGGGTCCGAGATACGTGTCAAATAGAAGAGGGTGTTTTCATGGACAGTATTGCCCGCGATGGCGCTTGGGACGAGGATCACAATTCTTTTCCGTTGTATTCTGCGCTGTGTCCCTACTTCTTCTCGAGGTACTCCTCCAGTGTGAGTCCCGATGCTTGAATTGCATGAGCATGCTCGACGCCAACATAGCGCAGGTGCCATGGTTCGTACTGGTAGCCAGTGATCTGTTCCTTGCCCGCGGGGTAACGAATGATGAAGCCAAATTCATGGGCATGCTCCTTTAGCCAACGTCCCTCGGCCGTTTTGCCAAAGGCCTGGGTCAGGCCAAAATCCACCTGGCGCGATGTGACGTCCATCGCCAATCCCGTCTGGTGTTCACTCTGTCCCGGCCGTGCACTGAATTGGTTTGCCGCCTCTTCACCCCGCCGTTGGACGTTGTATGCGAATATTTGCTTCTGTGTCTCATACGATCTGTAGCCCGAAAGCCCATAGAGCTCCAGAGACTCCTCCAAGGCGCCCGCTACCAATTGTTGCAGGGCTTCGGCTGCCTCCCGTTGCATCAGCTTCCTGGGATCATCTCCCTCAAAGGGGAAGGGGATCTCGGGGGCGACGAGATCGTTGGGTATGTAGTCAGGTGGCAGATTTCGTTCCTTGTTGACCAGGACCAGTACATGATCCGGATTGGTGACGATCTGGATCCCCTCCGTCGTGACCATTGCGGTTTCCTCAAGGCAAGGTAGATCCCTGGCGGATGAGGTGTCATCGACTTCATCCGGAGAACGGGGTTCCGGGCGGTCATCGTGAGGGGTACTGGGTTCCGCAAAGGGTTCGTGCTCATCCTCTTGCTCAGCTTGTCCATTTGGTATGATCACCTCACCGTACACAGCACCCAGTGAATAAGCTAGGATGATGCAGGCAATAGCAACGATTATTATGGATCGCAACCTGCGCATTATGAGCAGCGCCCCTCTCATGAAGCTTCTTGAAGCTGACGTAGTATGGCTCTGGATACCATCTAGTACATTATATCGCATCTGATAGGGTGTGACCCTGTCAACAAGTAGTGGATCCGTTTACGAGGTCACAACAAACGTGCATCATGTCTGGGGTGGCGTCCCTTCGGATCAAGTTGGGATGAGCCATGATGCACCGCTGTGCCTGGGATAGGATCCGGGGTGACGAGTCCTTGTAGGCACCTCATGGCATATTTCTGGTATTATGGACCTGGAATGATCGAGTAGGGAGGTACTGGCGATGGGTGATATGGAACATGTGTACCGAGTTGCAGTTGTGCAGGCAGGCTCAGTCTTGATGGATCGTGCTGCTTGCACTGAGAAGGCAGTGAAGCTGATCGGTGAGGCGGCAGCCTCAGGGGCCGAGATGGTTCTCTTCCCCGAGGCCTTTATCTCCGGGTATCCTCGAGGGCTTTCGTTTGGTACCCACGTTGGAGGAAGGACCGAGGAAGGCAGGGCGGACTGGCTTCGTTACTGGCAGAGTTCTGTTGAGGTTGGGGATAGGACAACGGAGGTTCTGGCTGAGACTGCGTCCCGCTATGGGATTTATCTTGTCATGGGCGTCATTGAGAGAGATGCTGACTTCTCAGGGGGCACCCTATTTTGCACTGTTCTGTATTTTGGCCCCGATGGCAGACTGCTGGGAAAGCATCGCAAGCTCAAACCCACCGCGGCCGAACGCCTCATCTGGGGCGAGGGCGACGGCAGCACTTTACCGGTCATCGACACCCCCGGAGGCAAGCTCGGGAGCCTGATCTGTTGGGAGAACTACATGCCGCTGGCCCGGGCTGCGATGTACGCCAAGGGAGTGGACTTATACCTGGCCCCCACAGCAGACGAGCGCGAGCGTTGGCAGGCCACCCTGCGGCACATCGCTCTCGAGGGCCGCTGCTTTGTTCTTGGCTGCAACCAGTACGTAACGGCTGACATGTATCCTGATGATCTGGCCTGCCAGGAGGATTTGCCCAAAGCTGATACGGTTTGTTCCGGAGGCAGTTCCATTGTTGACCCCATGGGCGAATACGTGGTGGAACCGGTTTACGGCAAGGAGGAAATTCTCATCGCTGACCTGGATATGTCCAGAATTCCCGCAAGCCGCCTGGAATTTGATGTGACGGGTCATTACAGTCGGCCTGACGTGTTCAAACTGCTTGTCAATGAAGAGCGGCAGGTCCCGATGGGAATCATGCCTGAGTGATGGCTTGCATTCGTCGTTAGCAGGCGCCATCGTAGTCCTGATGTTATGAGTGGTAGCGATCGTGCGGGTGGCGGTCGATGACAGCCAAGGAGGAAGGACTTTGTGGATGGGGTCAACCGGAAATTCCGACTGTCTAAGATCGAGCAGATGAAATATTTAAACTGCAAAGTCCTTCTCCTGATGTGCATTGCCCGGTCCATGTTGTAGTGGTAGCATGGATCAGGAATAGGGAGGGATCGCTGTGCTCATCCATCTCTTTACGGGAGTGTTCTGGGGAGTATATTTCCTCATTATCGGTTCGGTTGCGCTCATCATATCTTTCACAAATATGAGGATTTCACTGTTCCGTTTGGCGGTGGGGGTCTTCCTTGTCTATGTGGGCCTAGTTATGGTTTTCGGTGGACACTTTGGCATGTACCCATCGGCCCGCGCGGAGCAGTGGTCGATCATGGATCGACGACTTGACAAGGACCCTTCGACAGTTTTGATGGGGCAAGTGACTGCAGATCTCAATCGGTCCGCAGAACACAACGTGATATTTGGTGAGGGCATATTCACGATTGATCCGCCCCCTGGTGATGAGAGGCTTGCGTTCGGGTTCAACTCAGTTTTCGGCTCAACGACAATTCGGGTGCCCGGAGACGTGGCCGTACGGGTGAAGGCGAGCTCTGTCTTTGGTCGTGTCGAGACTCCGGATGGCCAATCATCGTCCTTTGGCGAACACACCTATACCTCGCCAGGATACACAGAGGACGGGCCGTCAATTTACATCGAAGCGAGTGCGGTTTTTGGCTCCGTGATCGTGGTTTGCCGCTGAGTCTGACGAGTGGGAATACCCACTGTGTTGATCAGGGCTTTTGGGGCTGGCCCTGGTATTGAAGGGACACATTCTGATTCTCCATCCCTTGCTGGCTTCTATGTGCTATGCCTAGACGCATCTTCTCACATGAATAGGCTGTGGGTGTTGTTGTGATGGGTATCGGCCGAAGGGAGAATCATGGAATTCCGATTTGCTCCTATGACATTGAGTTACGCAGAAGAGATAGAGACCTGGAGTTATGACGGCCATGTGAGGAGTATTCTGGTCGGGTCTTATCGGACAATCTACAGCCAAAAAGGCAAGATGAAGGGCCCCGGAGGATGTGAAGGGTTTGTGGCCCTAGATCATAAAGACAGGCTGGCAGGGTTGTTCGAGGTAAGCATTGCGGATCAAGACATGGAGATTGGTCTCGCCCTGCATCCGGAGAAGGTTGGAAAGGGGCTTGGAAAGAGTTTCGTCAACCAGGGCATTCGTTTTGCTGTCCGCCACTTTGGCTACACAGGAGATGAAATTCGATTAAACGTCAATATTCGCAACAAGCCTGCAGTGCGAGTTTATGAGAAGGCTGGCTTTAAAGTTTCGTCAGTGAGGCCCAGGGGGCGGACCGGATGATGTGGCTCCCCGCCCTCGCGGATCCCCGGATTACCCTGGCCCCGGCACGGATGGGGGCGATGGTGCTCTCGGACTTCGTCACCGATGCCGTCGCGACCCGGTTTATCGCCCCATCGCCAGACTCATCGTCCCGTGGCTTGCCCCCGGGCTCTGCTGTCAGGATCTCTGCGAGATCGGGGTGGGTTCTCCGAGGATGAATCCTCACCGGATCCGCCCCCTGGTAGTTCATCGATGTAGGTGGGACCGCAGGAAGCCGTATCCCTTGGCCCTCAGCTGATCCATGGGGATGAAACGCAGGGCGGCGCTGTTGATGCAGTAGCGCAATCCTCCCCGCTCGGCGGGACCGTCCTCGAAGAGGTGGCCCAAGTGGGAATCTCCAACGCGGCTCCGCACCTCGGTGCGCAGCATCCCATGGCTGGTGTCCTCGTGGTAGGTTACGACGGCCGGGTCGATGGGCCGGGCGAAGGAGGGCCAGCCGCAACCGCAGGAGAACTTGTCGGCCGAGGCGAACAGGGGCTCTCCGGTGACGATGTCAACGTACACGCCGGGCTCGTCGTGATCAAAGAACGCGTTGCGGTGGGGCGGTTCCGTGGCATCCTTCTGGGTGACGGCATATTGCAGGTCCGTCAGGGTGGCCCGCAGGGTCCCATCGTCGGGCCGGGTGTAAAGCGACGGATCCACCAGGCCCGCCGGCTGCCCCGGTTCCCGTTCCAGGGCCGACAGGTCCACGTGGCAGTATCCGCCCGGGTTCTTCTCCAGGTACTTCTGGTGGTATTCTTCTGCCGGGTGGAAGTTTTCCAGGGGTTCGATCTCCGTGGCCAGCGGCTCGCCGACCTCGTCGCGGACCCGGGCCATGGCCGCCTCGATGGTCTCCAGGTCCCGCGGGTCGGTGTAGTAGATGCCCGTTCGGTACTGGCTTCCGACATCGTTCCCCTGGCGGTTCACCGCCGTTGGATCGATGATGCTGAAGAAATGGTCCAGCAGGTCACCGAGCGGGAGACGTCTGGGGTCGTAGCGCACCCGGGCGGTCTCCGCGTGGCCTGTGTTAAGATACAGCACGTCCTCGTAGGTGGGCTCTTCCGTGCGGCCGTTGGCGTAGCCAACCACCAGCTCGGCGACGCCGTAGATGCGAGAGAGGTACGCGTCTACCCCCCAAAAACATCCCCCGGCCAGGTAGATCTCTCGGAGTGCCGTTCCTGTGTAGTCGATCCCGGTGTTCGGGTTGGGCGGCAGGTGAGGGACGTCTCGCGGGGCCCCAGTATCTGCCGGGTTCTCCCCGAAGCGGAAGGTTCCCCCGACGCCAGCGGCCCGCAGGGTCAGGGTGATCAACCCCAGCAGGACGAGACTCGCGGGAATAATCAACTGGCGGTTCATAAGGCACCTCGCTTTCCGAAATGAAGCGGGCAGGGTCGTGGTCTGTCGGTGGGTCGCCTTCCCTCAGAAGCGCGTGGCGGACAGGAGTCCGGCCAAACGTTCCAGGGTTTCCTCCTGGGGCTCCCCGCGGTCTGTCCTCGCCTGGAGGCACTCGTCTATGAAGTGAACCAGCACCGCCTTGGAGGCCGCTTCCAGAGCGGCATGAGCGGCGCTCAGCTGGGCAAGGACGTCTTCGCATTCGCGCCCTTCCTTCACCATGATGCGCACCCCGCGGATCTGCCCCTCGACGCGCGCGAGCCGGTTGGCGATTGCCCGGGCATCCCTCGACTGTGCCAACGGAACCCCCCCTCCTCGATGATGGTCGTCACCGTCTCCCGACCTGCGCCCCTGCCTGCATCTACAGGCGCCAGGGATCGTCGACGGGGAATCCCCTTTGGTTTGGGCCTCCACGGAACTCAAATACCCATGGGGGTATCTATATAATGCCATTAAGTGGCGACTGTGTCAATACCTGGCGCGACGGAGGCCCCGGAACCTCCTGGGGGACGGGTACGAAGGTGGCCGGGGGAATGCCCCCCCGGGGGCAGCTCTGGATTCCCTTGACCAGCGGGTGCCAAGGAGGCTCTCGTGGGCGCTACGCCGGTCCCTTGTCCCACCCGATCGAATCCCCATCCGATCCCTCCGTGATATCTGTGACGCTGACCCTGGGGGTCACGAGGGTCCTTGAACTCGTGCATAATATCCCGCAGCCCCTCCAAAGACACCCGGTTCAGGTCCAAAAGAGCACGCGGATACACCGGCAACTCCGGAGACAAAAAGACGGCGGAAAGCATCTCCTGGACCCGACGATGCAACGGATAAATCAATGAAAGCTTCGGATGGCTGCCGGGGCGCTATCGGTCCGCATGACGGGCATAACCCTGGATCCTGCCCAGGGCCTCCCACCCCGCAGCGCGATAACAGGTGCCCCGGAACCGGGTCGGATCTACCATACGCCTGCTCCCAATCAGCTGACAATCTTCACACTGTTCGGGAAAGCACCATGGAAGCGAGGTTCGGACGGCGCTCCTCGGACAACATCAGAAAACGGGCGTTGTTGGCCACCAGAGAAAGCCTCTGGTGACGCTGATCTTCTGACCAGCCGATCCACCGATCCCGGTGACCCGTCTTGTAGGCAGCGCTGCTCCAGCCCAAAAGCGCTGCCCATCTGCCCTCCCACAGGGCCACATACCGCAAAGACTCACCCACCAGACGCGCACCCAGATAATGACGGTCTGCCATCAGCTGGTCCCAACCGACACATTCACCTTTCGTGATCGGGCGCACCTCAACAGGTGCTACCTTGCCAGAAACCTTAACTTGTTCGCAGTGATCAGGGTTCTCTTTCATCACTGACTATTCTAAAGCAAGCCAACAGAAAAAGTCAGCTCAACTTCTTGTGTGTCCGTAACATCAAAGAAGCAACTTCCCTTGAGGCAGGCAAACCCTTTCACCCGGTCATTCACAACCAGGGGAGGAACTTTCGGAATTATGCAGTAGCTCCAGTTCGAGGGTCCGAATCTCGGTGACCAGATCCTCATTTCGAATGCTCCCCACGATCTGACCCTCATAGACGGTATCGCCCTGCTGGATGGTCAGGCTCTCGAGGAAGCCTCCCGTTTCCGTCTGAATGCTGCTCGAAAAAATGGGATTCAACTTCCCAAATCCCTCGATGGTCATGCGGAGATCATCGCGGATAACCGGGATGGTGGCATACACAGGACCGCCAGCTTGGGCGTCATCTGGCAGCAATGCCTGGTAAACATAGTAGCCGCCACCCATTACCAGTAAGATTACTACAGCGGTTGCGAGGAGTCGTTGCCACATTGCCTATCTCCCCCGTCCTCTGTTTCGGTGCCCTCAATCACTTTGTGGATATTCGTCCCAGGTTGCTGTTGTCTCTGCATGGGCTGGTCCTGGACGATTTCGCCGTCACGGATCACCATCACCCGGCTACTGAACCTGGCCATGGCTTGATCATGCGTGACCTGAATGCCTGTGACACCCATTTTTCCATTGATCCTTTCGAACAAGCTCATAATCGCAGCACTAGATTTCGAGTCAAGGTTCCCGGTGGGTTCGTCGGCAAGGATCAGGAGGGGGCTGGTCACCAGGGCCCTTGCCACGGCTACGTACTGTTGTTCCCCTCCTGAGAGTTCGTTGGGGTGGTGATCGGCCCGGTCTGCAATGCCCACATCTTTCAGCACAGCCGTCGCCATGCGTCTGCGCTGGGCACCTGGGTACCCTCGATACATCAGGGGAACTGCCACATTGCTGCGAGCCGTTAGACCGGATATAAGATTGAAAGTTTGAAACACAAAACCGATCATGCCTCCGCGTATATCTGCCAGATGCTTTGTGCTGAGCCTGCCTGGAGACATCTCTACCTGCCAGGGAGTAACTTCCCCAGGTGGGACGATCGAGGCATCCAAGAACGTTAAGCAGGGTGGATTTTCCCGACCCCGATGCTCCCATGATTGAGAGGAACTCTCCGCTCCGCACCTCGAAGCTGACATCTTTCAGCGCAGTCACGCGGCGTCTGTCACTTGAGTAGATGCGTGACACGTTCTGAACATCTATCAGTGCCATATCGCATGCCTCCTGTTCCATCAGCGCCCGTTCATACGATCCACCCTATATTTGGACGGTAGAGATGGCGGAAGTTCCGTTTCTGGGTGGATTTTCTTCATAGTCTTTCCTTTTGGTCAGAGTCCCAGAAGACTTTCGCTGATGCTAGGATACGGGAGAGGGAGGCCTGATTAGACCACAACCGATGAAATCTGGGGATCACTCGGATTCTTGGTCGGGGTAGTAGCGAAATGTTCTTTGGCCTGACTCAAGCATTACAGAATGGAGATCCATATCATGTGCAGGACAAGCACCGAGAAACGGATAGCAAGTAGACTCCGTAGAGCCATATCTACCCAGGCAACACGATTGCGCGCCACGTGAAGGAACAGAAGTGCTGCAGTCATAACTACCAGGGCCAAGATCAACGCACCAGACATTGATACACTGAACAGCCATGCCATGATGGGATTGGCTTCCTCGATCAGGCCCAGGTGCAGGCCCCACGCAGTCAGAACAAGGTCGGCTACCCCAGTTATCCACAAAGCAGCAATCACTTCTTCCCACCTCTTCATGTGGAATTGATCTTGCACTCTCGATGCAATCCCAGCCTGCTAGTATCTTTGGCGAGCATGTGAAGCTCCATCCGCAAGGCACCGAGGGGGTTATTGCCTTTAGTGGTATTGTATGGGTGAAGCTTTGCCGAATGTGCGATGACATGCACGTATACGACACCATTGGAGATGAGACGGTCTCCGTTGTAGGTGGCAAGGGAGGAGCATTATGGACGGAACGAGCGCATCGACTGGTCAGAGGATTCCATCATCCTGCGTGTAGAGGTGGCGAGGAGCGAGCGCCACCTGAGCATCTCGTGATCGAGCACCGGGTGCTTCGGAACTGACGTCCGATCAATCGGTGCCCGAAAGGAAATCGTCAGGTTGCTGGCGATTCATCCGCGTGATGCTTCAGGTTGCCCCCGTTTGTCCGCACTTACCTGTTCTTTCAGAGGTCACGTCACCTACCATGATGCGGTCCGAGATCTTCATGCCAATAAGTCCTCCGCCCAGACCGAGAAGATAGTTCAGTAGTCCTCCGAGGACCAGTGGGATGGGGCCGATCATGCCGAACAGAGCGTCACTGGTGAGGTAGTTGGTGACCACGAGGGCCAGCACGACACTGTACATGGGAAACAGCGCTGCTTTGATACAGAGCTGCACTTTGGCTCGGCCAACTCTGGGGAGCAGCCGGCCGGTGAGATCCGAACAGAGCCCAGATGTGAAGACAGCGAGGCTCATCAAGGGACTGATTGCGCTCACCAGAACCGCCAGGGCTGTGCGACCTGCGTCATGGCCCATGGAGATCGGAGCCGCAGGAGAGCCATGAACATGATCAACCGCAAGTAAGGAGCCATGACCAGGAACTTGCTTCCTGGAACGGGGAACCATTGACCGACAGAATAGAGCGCCAATCCTCCCATGATGGCGAGCGCTGCTAGTAGGCCGATAAACGTTGTTTGTCTTGTCGTCATCCCAATGACACTGCCGAAGGCTGTAGTGCGGGGTACATTTGGTCCTGCATATTCTGGTCACCGGGCATCAGTTTACAACGTCGATGGAGGCCTGACCGTGCGGCTCGCATGAATCCCGGCAGATACATACACTATAAAGTCAGATGCGGGGGGGTCTCATTGAATGACTCTCAGGACCGAGAACAATGGGCGTCGCGCACAGGTTTCATCCTGGCCACCGTTGGATCTGCGGTTGGGCTTGGCAATGTATGGCGGTTCCCCACCATCGTAGCCAGAAGTGGAGGAGGGGCTTTTCTTCTTTTGTATCTGGTCATTGTCCTCGGTGTGGGCATCCCGTTGATGATGTCCGAACTGGCAATGGGACGGCGAAGCCAGAGGGGAGTAGTCGGCGCCTTTCGTGACCTCAGCCCGGGGACAGGCTGGTGGGGGGCGGGTCTAGTGGCCCCCCTTGCTGTCTTTTTGATCGCGTCCTATTACTCTGTCATAGCAGGCTGGACACTGATCTTCACGCTGTTGAGCGCCGCCGGCGGTCTTTCTGGGTTGGGCAGCGACGGATTGACGGAACTATTTGCTCACCTGACCACGGACACTCTTCTACCCGTATACGGCCAGGGCGCCTTTCTCATCCTCGCCTCGATCATCGTATTCTACGGGGTGTCGGCAGGCATTGAACGATGGGGTCGGGTTCTCACCCCGGGAATCGTGGTTTTGCTCCTGGTTCTTCTGGGGAGGGTGCTTCTTCTCGAGGGCGGATTGGAGGGGGCGGTGTGGTTCCTTACGCCTAACTTCGCGGACATGTCCTTTGATGTGGCCCTTGATGCCCTTGGACAGGTGTTTTTCAGCTTCAGTCTTGGCATGGGAGCGGTTCTGACCTACGGGAGTTACCTGAGCCGAAGGGACGACATACCGGTCAATTCACTGATTATAAGCCTGGCTGATGTGGGGATTGCCATCCTGGCCGGACTCGTTGTGATCTCAGCCCTCTTCGCCTTTGGCATCGAGGCCGAGGCAGGTTTTGGACTGGTCTTCATTGCCCTTCCCGCTGTGTTCAACACCCTGCCTGGTGCTGTGTTCTGGTCTACGGTGTTCTTCCTGTCCCTGTCTTTCGCTGCGATGACCTCGGTCATCTCTTTCCTAGAGGTCCTCAATGCGCTACTCATCGAGGAGATGGGATGGTCGCGGCCCCGGGCCGTGGTGACTGTGGGCGTCTCGTGCTTCTTTGCAGGCATTCCCTCTGCACTTTCCGAGGGGCTAATGCGTCATGTCCGGATTCTGGGCTGGGATATCATGGGCTTCACAGACATGCTCACCTCCAATCTGATCCTTCCCCTTTCAGGTCTACTCACCACCGTCTTCGTTGCGTGGATATGGGGAACGCGCGCAGCGGGAGCGGAGGTATTCCTCGGTGTTCGCAGATCCGGCGCAATCCCTCTATGGTCTTTTATCATGAAGTACATTGCTCCCCTTGCCCTGACCTACATCCTGATCGCTGGCCTCCTTTCCTGAAGGAGCTTGACAGATCCATCTGTGTAAGAAATATTTATAAGCAATGAGTAAGGGGGGAGACCCGTGAAAAAGGAATCACTGATACGGGATCTTGATCGGCTCATTTCAACCATCGGCAAGCAGTTCACCAATGCTCGCAAGGGTTTCCAGAACCGTGATGTGTCAGGTCCGGAGTTCTTTCTCCTGCGCCACATTGCCATTGAAGACTCGCGAAATGTCTCGCAGGTGGCGGAGCAATTCAATCTCAATCAGGCCACGGTGTCCAATATCGTGCATTCTCTTCATGACAAGGGACTTATCACCCGGGGAACGAATCCCTCCGATCGCAGAGTCACCCTGCTGCAAGTGACAGAGGCGGGCCGGGCAGTTGTCGAGGAAATAGAATCGGAAAGATTTGAGGAGTTCAAACAGATTCTCGATCATCTTACGATGGAGGATCTGGCGGAGTTAGTCCGTATCTTCTCCAAACTGAAGGCAGCCCTCAAATATCAGGCTTGAGCGTTGGGCTGTCTGAGAGTGGAGGTCGATGGCGATGTCCCTGGCCGGGGTTTCCCTGTACAAACGTCTGAATCTCACGGAGGGTCCCATTCTACCCGTTCTTCTGACCCTGGCCTGGCCGGTGGTTCTGAGCAACTTACTCCAAACTTTATATAATTTGGCGGACACTTACTGGGTGGGAAGGTTGGGGGCCGGGGCCGTTGCTGCAGTATCCCTCAGTTTCCCCATCGTATTTCTGTTTATATCCATTGGGGGAGGTTTCACCGTGGCTGGCACGGTCCTCGTGGCACAAAACGTGGGTGCCGGCAGGGATGAGGATGCCAACTACATTGCTGCCCAGACCATTGCCTTTGTCGGTGCGGTTGCCGTGGTTCTCGCCTTTCTGGGATTTTTGCTGGCGGCGCCAGTCCTGGCCCTTCTTGGGCCCGAGCCGGATGTGTTTCCGGACGCATTGGCCTATCTGAGGACCTGGTTTCTTGGGATCCCCTTTGTTTTCGGTTTCTTCATTTTTCAGGCCCTTGTGAGGGGATCGGGCGATACTATCAACCCGATGAAACTGATGGTGGCTTCGACCGTTCTGAACATTGTCCTGGATCCGTTCTTCATTTTTGGCTGGAGCTTCTTCCCTGAGATGGGTGTCCAGGGAGCGGCGGTGGCAACCGTCATATCCAGGGCGCTGGCAGCGGTAATTGGGATTGGACTTCTGTTCCGGGGTCATCTGGGTCTTCGGGTCCGGGCTCGTGATCTTCAACCTGATCTTCGCACCATACGAAGGATCGTGACCATTGGTCTGCCGGCAGCCGCTGAGCAATCCATGCAGGCCGTGGGGATGACTGTGATGACGGCGACGGTTGCGGTCTTCGGCACCCCGGTACTGGCGGCCTACGGCATTGGAAACCGGATTGCGTCGGTGGTGTTTCAGCCCAGCATGGGGTTTGCTCAGGCGACAACGGCAATGGTGGGCCATAATCTTGGCGCCGGTAGGGAGGATCGGGCAGGCAAAACGGCGTGGTTGAGTGCAGGACTCATGTTTGGAATCTTATCGATCATGGGGGTGATCGCGTTTATTGGGGCGGAGGTCGCAGCGAGCATCTTTCTCACTGACCAGGACGTGGTCGCCCTTGGGCACAGTGTCAACTATATTAGAACTATGTCCTTCTCCTTCGGCTTCATGGGGGTGATGTCCGTCATCAACGGCGCCTTCAGAGGTGCGGGTCAGACCATCACAGCCATGACGTTTTCCGCGATATCGCTCCTGGTACTGCGAGTTCCCCTAGCGTATGCCCTGTCCCATCACACGACGTTGGGCTCCGCAGGGTTGTGGTGGGGTGTGCTGCTGAGCAACGTGATCGGCGCATCTGTGGTTGCCTTCTGGTTCACTCGAGGAACGTGGAAGCAACGGATTGTGCAGAAGGAGGTCCAAGTAGTTGTGCCGAAGATAGAAGCGAAACCACAGACGAACATCGACTAGCTGGAAAACGGTGTTGTCGATCAGGAAGAGGTGTACAGATGTCATTAAAGGATACTCCGCAGTATTATCACATGGTGTTGCAGAGAATACCGCCGAAGAGTACGCCAGTCTTTGAAGAAGAAGGTATGCAGGAACGCGTCTGGGGAAGGCGCTGGGGGGTCCACAACGATGTTGGCAGATTGCGAGCAGTTCTAGTGCACAGGCCGGGTGCCGAGATGGAGGTTATGAGTGAGGACAAGTATGATCCGACCATTGAAGCTCTGATTGATGATCGTGAACAGTGGTATTTCCGATCCGATCAGGCGCCTGATATAAAGAAAATGCAAGAGGAACATGACGGGATGACCGCTGCCATGAGGGATCACGGCGTCGAGGTCGTGTACGTCGACTGCTCGCCCAGGAATCCCAATGCCATGTTCACTCGGGACACAGCGATGGCCGTCAAGGGCGGGGTCGTGATCGGGCGGCTCGGGCCCGTCGGCGAGGATCATGGCACGGGCAGGCGCGGAGAAGAGGCATATGTTGCTCGTAAGATCGCAGAGATCGGCATGCCGATCCTGAGGACCATTCATGGTGAGGGACTGATGGAGGGCGGGAGTTTCTGCTTTCTCGATGAACATCATGCCGCTGTAGGCACAGGCTTCCGGCAAAATCCCGCTGGTGTTGACCAACTCCGAAATGTCCTCGAACATCAGGATGTGGAACTGATTGAGGTTCCCCTCGTTGGTCACAGCCTGCACATCGATGGTGCGATCGTCATGGTCGATTACCAGAGGGCCCTGGTGAATGTCACCAGGCTACCTTTCTGGTTCCTCGATTTGCTGCGCAGTCTTGACATCGAACCAATTGATGTTGATCCCAGGGACAACGCTTTGAATTGCATTGCCCTTGCACCAGGAAAGCTTCTCATGCCTGATTCCGCTCGTTGGACGGGCGACAAGCTCGATCGGCTGGGGTTTGAATGCATCCAGGTGCCTTACGACGAGTGCCACAAGCACGGCGGCAGCATCCACTGCTCGACGATGCCCCTGGTCCGCGATCGGTAGTTTGACCGGATCATTTCATTTGCGTTAGTTTAATTTTGGCGTTTATGGAAGGATTATTTAGGGGATTACCCTGTTTTTATCCTCTGCTTCTCTATATACTGTCTTACTAATGAAGGTTCATCGAATCAGACAGTATATAGGAGGTATATAGTATGGCTTTAGAGCAGATCATGGATGCTCTGGTGAGGATGAAGGTAGGTCAGAAATCTGTCGCTCTGGTGGTGGCGCTGGTTCTGGTGCTTGTCTCATCGGGGCTTGCCCACGCGTCCGTTGTTGATCACATGGTCAGGTCAGGGGAGAGTCTGTGGCTTCTCTCGATGAGGCATCGCACAACGGTCGCATCGATTCAGCAGTTGAATCGTCTGTCCGGTACAACAATCTACCCAGACCAGAATCTGAGGATTCCGGCTGACAGCAGGGTTCACGTGGTTAGCCGGGGAGAGACACTGGGTGAGATTGCCCAGTGGTACCGCGCAGAGGTTGGTGCGATTAAGAGTGCGAGCGCTACGTCCAGTCTGATTCACCCCGGCCAGCAGCTGGTGGTGCCGATGACAACGTCAGCGGAGGCCGGGGCCCAGGGAGCCGCAGTGACGGCGTCTGCTTCGGTACCATTTTCTGACGGAGACACTGATCTGCTTGCCAGGTTGGTTCAGTCTGAGGCTGGCGGAGAGCCCTATGCAGGTAAGGTTGCAGTGGCGGCCGTGGTGCTGAACCGTGTCCGTAGCGAGAGTTTTCCGAATACCGTCAGAGGCGTCATATACCAGCCGATGCAGTTCTGCCCGGTCGATAACGGTACGATCTACCAGCCCGCCGACGCAGAGTCTTTTCGGGCAGTCCGTGACGCAATGAACGGATCGGATCCCAGTCTGGGGGCCCTGTACTTCTTCGCTCCCTCCAAAACAAGCAATGCCTTCGTCTGGTCGCGCCCAGTGACCCTCGATATTGCAAACCATCGATTCGCCCGATGAACGGAAGGGCGCCCGGGGCCCCGGGCGCCCTTCGCACATTCCCCCCATTGTTGATGAAAAAGCCCAGAGACCATGTGTTGCAACGGCCGAGGGGATCGGCTAGTATGTGTCGAAGCTACAAGAGGATGCGGTAGGGCGGTGCATAGAGCATCTTGTTGGTGTGGTTGTTTGTCCCAGGGAGCCGTTAACCGGGTTGGGTTCCTGATCCCAGATGATCAACTGTCCTGGCCCTCTCGGGCAAGGACAGTTGACCAGGTCGGCAGAGGAGAGGCGGCCCGGCTCGCCTTTCTTATCCTCGAATTCATTCAGCGATCATTGACCGAATCGATCATCCATATGCCTCCGTCGTCTGTTCGAACGGGCTGGATCAGACGGATCACGTACTCTTCTCCGTCCCTTTCGGCCAGGACAGTTGCTGTGCCGGCATTCTGGTCAACGTCGACCAGCTCGAAGGCGTCGGTCGCCCAGAATCCCGCCATCCTGCCGGCGAAGATTGCTGCCTCAAGGGGATCGGTCCGAAAGGTCTCAGTGCCCTGATCGGCCCGCTCCTGCAGCCACGATGCGCGCTCCTCATCGATGAAGATGGGATGGGTGTGGATCTGCCCCCGCTGAAGTGCCTCGTCGAGAATCAGGTGACCGGCCAGTGTTTCTGCTATCTCGCCCTCGATCAGAATCTGAACTTGGGAGATTTCATCGAGATCGGTCAGTGAGTATACCAGGGACTGTATTGCCATCATCTCGCCAGTTGAACCGTAGGTTCCCCGCACTTCCCCAGACAGGTTTATGTAGGCAATTTGATCAACTACCTCGATTGAGAGGAGGATGGTATCGGTCGGTAACGTGGTCATCAGGTAGGGATCCGAAGGTCCGTCAATGACGTTTTGGGCCACGATCTCAGCGAGATTGCCTTCCGGAGCTATCTCGCGCGTTTCGGGGATCACATGCTGTGCCTGCCAGTCTGCGAAGTACAGTGTGATTTCTGTTGTGACGGCCTCCAGCGACTTACCGGGGGTCGTGGCCTGAGAAGGTGATTCCTCGGCCTGCAACATTGACCCGGTGACGAGTACCAGGGCAGCGATCGTGACGGCTGCAGTGGCGATCAGGGTCCAGTGCTTGTTTGTGAATCTCATCTTCATCAACACCCCTTTGCGTTCTGGTATTGTGTTACGGTCACAGCATAAAACACAGAAGCTACACGGTCGTGCCGTGAGTGTGAAAAGACTGTTACGCCGTCCCGGGGCGTGGGTTTTGCATGGGACAAAGCCTCTTGGTGGTCCCTAGTTAGGGCCTCATCAGCCTCTTGCAGGCTTCCGGATGGGTCTGCTGGTTTCTGATGTCCAGGGAAGACGTCGCGTGCGCACCAGGTGCAGGAGGTGTATTCAAAGGTGAGAGGGCAGAGCCCGGGGGGGTATGGCCTGAAGAAGTGGGTTTCAGCACCATCCAACGGACACCCCTTACAGGGGCAATTGTCGGCTCACGGGTGAGACAATGAACGGAGTTTTATGGTGAAGCATGTTCCCTGATCCGGTTTGCTGTCCACCTCGACGTTGCCCCCCATTGCCTCTACTCTTCGCCGAACAATGGCCAGCCCCAGACCGAATCCACCCTGTTCACGGGAGCGAGAGGGGTCGGCCCGGTAGAAGCGGTCGAAGATGTGAGGCAACGCGTCGGAGGAGATTCCGACTCCGTCATCGGCAATGCGGAGTACGATCTGGCCCTTTGAGTCATGCCCCGCAGAGATTTTCACGGTCCCCCCCGAGGGGGTGTATTTGATGGCGTTTTCAACAAGGTTTTGGACAATCCGCTCGAGGTTCTCCTCTTCTCCGGTTGCCACAGGATTGCCCGTAATGTCTCGCCGCATTTGGACCTTCTCGGATTCAGCGACGGGTTCCATGCGGCGGTAAACCCGGTTGACGACATGAGAGACGTCGGCGTACTCTGGTTCCCCATCTTCCTGTGCGGCTGCCTCCCATTCAGCCAGACGGGCCAGCTCCAGCAGTTGGTTGACCAGCCGCCCCATTCGCTCCAGCTGTTCCCTCAGGCGCCCGAGGAGGCGCTGTGGACCCTTTACCTGCGCATCGATGGCATCCACCAGGAGTAGGGCACTGCTCACGGGGGATCGCAGCTCGTGGGAAGCATCGGAAATGAACTGCCTTTGCGCCAGGTCGTGCTCCTGCACCTGGTCAGCCATCCGGTTGAAGGTTTGGGCCAGGTCGCCTACTTCGTCGCGGGAGCGAACCTGCACACGGGAATCGAGATCTCCCGAGCCCAGTCGCCGGGCTGCCCGGGTGAGATCCTCCAGCGGAGAGGTCAACCGGAGGGCGATGAACCAGGTCACAGCCAGAAAAACGATGACGATACCGGAGCCCGTCAGGACAAGGCGACGAACTAGAAGAGATAGGGTATCAATGACGGAAGCAAGGGAACTGGAGATCAGGACAGCTCCTCGGATCTCGCCAGCGCGGACCACGGGAGCGGCAGCATACACGACGTACTCGCCTGAAGACAGTTGGTATACTGATGCTTGGGCGTCGCCACCGAGGGCAGAGCGGATCTCGTCAAGATCCATCTGGGCGTTCACCAGGGACACCTCAGGTGAGGAGAATTGAAGGCTATCTGCGCGAACCCCCTCGGCCCGGTCAATAAACAGGATCCGCCCTCCAAATCTGCGGGCAAAACCCTCGAGGATTCTCCCCACCGCCTCATCTTGTTCGGGGGAGACCGCGTCGGCAGTGATGCGGGCCTCGGTCAGAAGGCGAATGCGACGCTCAGAGATGAAGTCGGCAGCCGTCCACCGGTAGACCTGGAGACCGAGGGCTGCAGTGGCGGTGGTGATGAGAATAAGATAGACAATCGTGAGTCGCCCACGCAGGGATGATAACCCTCTCCGGTCTGTCATGGTGCCTCCCTATCGGACCGTCTCAAGCAAGTATCCTGCACCCCATCGAGTCTTGATAATTTCGGATCCGTCCGATACGATGTCGAGGTCCTCAATCTTCTTGCGCAGCCTACGCACGTGAACATCAACGGTCCTGGAACTGCCGAAGTAGTCGTATCCCCAGACCCGATCCAGGAGATCCTCTCGGCTGAAGACCCTGCCGGGATTGCGAGCCAGCATCTGTATCATGGCGAACTCCTTCACGGTCAGGGCTACTTCCCGGCCACCTGTGCCAGACAGTGTCCTGCGCTCGATGTCCAGGGTAATTCCTGGAGCGATGTCCAGGATGCCGGATTCATCGGTCTCTGGCTCGGGGTTGGCACGTCTCATGACAGCTTTGATGCGTGCCAGGAGCTCCCGGAAGTTAAAAGGTTTGGTGATGTAGTCATCTGCGCCGACCTCCAGGCCCAGGATCTTGTCAATGTCGTCATCCTTGGCCGTCAGCATGATGATGGGAACCGTGGAGTCTCGGCGGATGCGGCTACACACTTCCATACCGTCGATGCCGGGCAGCATCAGATCAAGCAGTACCAGGTCTATCTGGGCTTCCCGAAATCGGGCCAGGGCGGCCTCGCCATCTGCAGCTGTAACAGCACTGTAACCCTCACGTTCAAGGTTGGCCGTCAGGCCCTCAACGAAGCTGCTTTCATCATCTACAATCAGGATGCTCGTGTCCGCCCGCATGGTGGCTCCCTCCTCCTCTGATGGTGCCCCTAATTAGGAATAATGAGTGCTTTGGTTACCGATAGAGATTGCACGTCGCGCAGGGCGTCCTCAGCCTCCTCCAGGCTGTATTCCTTACTGATCATTTCAGTCCAGGGGAAACGGCTTTGGTGTTTGGCCATGACCCTGATGGCACGGTAGAGGTGGCTGAAGTCCGTACCCCAGCATCCCCGAAGGTCCAGATGCTTCTTGTTGAGCAGCGTATGGGGGTTAATCGACACTTCGCCAGCATCGGTGTACTGTCCGGCGATCACGACGGTCCCGGCGTCGCGGGTCAAAGCCATGGCCTGGGAAACCGCCTCCGGCTCCCCCGCTGCCTCAAGGGTCACATCGGCTCCCCTGCCCCCTGTGAGATCCTGCACGGCTTTGAGTCGCTGGTCAAAGGGCATGGCACCAATGTCCAGGACATGATCGGCTCCAAGGCTCTGTCCCGTATTCAACCTGTGAGCGGGCCCACCGAGGAGGATGACCTGGGTGGCACCTCGAAGCTGTGCCAGTATCACTGCGCTCAAACCGACGGGACCGCTGCCCAGAATGGCCACGGTGTCACCCATCTGTATTCTGCCCCTTTGCACTGCGTGGAAAGCAGTCGGGAGGCCGCAGCCGCCAGAGATGAAAGTTCTCGCTGGTAGATTATCCGGCAGCTTGATGATATGCACCCCGGGTTTGAGGTAGATGTACTCGGACCAACCTCCGAGGAGACCTTCCTCGGCGCCATAGGTGATCCCATAGACCCTGCGCTCGGGACAGCGGGTGGTCGTGCCTGCGACGTTACAGTACCAGCAACTGCCACAAGTTTCGTGGACATCGAGAAAGGTCACGACATCCCCCTCCGCGAGGCGGACACCGTCCACATCGCAGACCTCTCCCTCGATGCGGGCGATGGCTCCCACGCTCACGTGGCCGGGTATGATTGGGTAGGGGACCTCGGCCAACTGCCCGTGCCATAGGTGCACGTCTGTTCCACATACTTCGCTTGCGATGGTACGGAGCAAGACGCTTCCCGTCTCCATGGTGGGATACTCGTATTCGCGGATCTCAATCGATCTGTGTGGTCCCGGCATAACTGCAGCTCGAACCATGCTATCAACTCCCCGTCTACTCTTGGATGTCCCGCACAGTGATTGTTCCGTTGGAGGTGCGGATCAGGATTTTGTGTCGGGCCTGGTCACCAATCTGTCCTGTGACCTGTTTCTGGGATGATTGCCCAATGACCAATCCGTTGTGGTCGGCGACAACTCTCCCGTTGGAGACGGTCATTTTCACCTCAGCCTCGAGCCAGGGTGACAGATATGCCGTTATGGATCCGTTCCCGGCTCGAATTTCGAGGTTGCCCTCGATCTCCTCTACTTCCACATGGATGCTGCCGTTAGAGGTTTGCACACTCGACCTGACACCAGTGCAATCGACGACATGGATGCTGCCATTGCTGGTAGTCGCTCGGACGTAGCCATCGATTCCCTCCAAATGAATACTTCCATTGGAAGTGATGGCGACGACATCCCCTGTGACATCCTCCACCCGTATCAATCCGTTGGAGGTCTGTACATGGTTCAGTGTGACATCTGGAGGAACCGTTATCTCGTAGTCAACCGAAACCCGGGAACGTTCCTCTAGCGGTTCGGTCTCAATGGTCGTAATTGCCCCGGTCGTCACCACGATCTCTGTACGATCGATCTCATCCTGTGCGCCGAAAGCCCTCTTGATTGCGCGAACGTGCACTTCCCTGTCTCCACCCGATTTCACGACAACATCTCCGTTATGAGTGCGAATCTCAAGGGATGAACCAGGTTGGACTCGGTGGCTCTCTTCGACGATTTCCGTTGTCTGAAATGCCCGGGTCACCACCTGAACAGCCCTGACCACGTCTGCACCTACCGTACATCCCGTCAGTACGACTGAAATCATCAGGATCATTGCTACTGCGGTCCACTTGTTCCCCATTTTCCACTCCCTCCACCTCAGTTGCATCTTGCGGCGGAGAATTTGCCTTCCGCTGACCTCCATATTAACATGGAATGCAGGAAGTGTTCGATGGGTCCTGGGTGATAGGGCTCCGACAGTTTTGTTCCATGGTCCCTGGAGTGATCCGACGATGCATGTGGCGAGTGTCTGCCTTCCCGCCCCATCGTGGCAATATTGTCAGGGCTGCAGGGGCTGTACCGGATGTCCTGGCTGCTGAGATCTACAGTCCCGCATAGCGATTCGCAGGTTGAGGGCTTTGCATTCGGTTCGGGAATTTACACGTTCAGGTATCCTTCCGGTTTCCCGGGGTATGTCGAAGGCAGGGGTCCGGTCAACCGGGAGGCCATGATCTTCGGGGCGGGGGCCGCTGCCCTGTATCATGCGGCTTTGAGGCGCCGTCTGAGCATCGTGGGATCCCAGTTCTGGGCGAGTCTCCTGCCTGGGATACGGTACCTTTTGGACCATTGACATGGGTCGGATTGGCCCGACCTCAACAGGGCTCGAAGCTTTGCGGCGAGCGTGACGCGATCCCTGTGAAGGGCAGCTCGCGGCATGTCAGCACCCCAGGTGTGATCAGAGACGGCCTTCCCTGTCAGAAGAGATCTCTGATGCCGCGGCGTGTCTCCTGCTTCTGTATGATTTGCTTCGTTGGACTCAAGGACCGTTCGATGTGCTGTCTCAGGATCTGTTGCGCTTTTTGGCAGTCACCATCTTCAAGGGCTTCAACGATTCCCTTGTGGCTCTGCTGGGCAAAAACCAGATGGGTCCTGCTGGGTTGATACGCCTCCCAGACCATGGTTGCATAATCCAGGACCGATGTGACAAGTTTTTCGAGGTAGAGGTTGTCCGACCGCTCGGCCAGGTAGAGGTGAAAGTGCCTGTGTGCTGTGCTGTGTAGGCCCCTGCTCCCGGGGTCAACGACGGACTGCTCCATTTCCTCCAGCAGCCGTTCCAGACGGGCAAAATCCCCTGGGCCCAGAAGAGGAGCAGATTCTAGAATCGCTGCTTCTTCCAGGAGTATGCGAACAGAGGCAATGTCATCGACGTCTTTTGCCGTGAAGCCCCTGACAACATATCGCCTGCGCCCATCCGACCGCTGAACCAGGCCAAGTCCCTCCAGCTTCTGAAGCGCTTCTCGCACAGGGGTGCGGCTGACTTCGAGCTCATCCGCAACCTGTTGTTCGACGATGGTGCTGCCCGGGGGTAGAATCCCCTGGATGATGGCGCGACGCAACGCCTCAAAAACACGCATTCTCAATGAAGTCACCGATGGGATCACCTCGCCCCCAGTGTTTGAGGAAGGAACTGTCCTCTTAAGTGAAGTATATATACAATAGGCGTACACAGTAAACGTATACATTCAGATGTGTGGAGGAAACACACTTTTCCCCCTGGGCTGTCCATTCATTTGCCGAGTGTCGGGCTATCTGCGGTGACGTTGGAAGAGTACCACCTTTGAGGGTCTGTGCCGACAGGGAAGTTGACGGTAATCGAGCCGGATGAGTTTCCGCTTTGCACCCGACGCCCCAACCCTCTGTAATTCTTCTGTCGACCGTTCGAGAAAGAGAAGGAGGCAATGGACTATGGTGACCATGACTGCTGGAAGGGCCGTCGTGAGGGCTCTCATCGATGAGGGAATCGATACGGTCTTTGGCATTCCGGGTGCTCAGAATCTTGAGATCTACGACGGCCTTTTTGAATACCGGGAACAGATTCAGCACATTGTGACCCGCCACGAAAGCGGCGCCGGTTTCATGGCCGACGGGTTCGCAAGGGCCAGTGGCAAGGTGGGAGTATCGTTGACGATTGGGGGGCCCGGGCTGACCAATAACTCTACGGCTCTGGGCCAGGCCTTTTCCGACTCTTCTCCGCTTTTGGTAATCTCCACCCAGAGCCAGACAGATGACATCGACCGAGACATTGGCGCACACCATCAGCAGCTGGATCAACTGGGTCACACAGCAGGCATCACAGCGTGGAACCGGCGGATTTTGGATCCTGCAGAGGTCCCCCGGGCCATACATGATGCCTTAGACCACATGCGTACACAGCGTCCCCGCCCTGTTCATATTGAGATTCCCGCCGACATTCTCACCACGGCGGCAGACATGACGTTTTGTGGCAGGCTCTGGTCTGAACCCTACGCGGCCTCGGATGATGAAATCGAAAGGGCAGCGACGATGCTCGCAGGCGCCAGGCGCCCTCTGTTGTGGATCGGTGGTGGAGCATCAGGGGTGGGACAGATCGTTGAATTGGCTGAGAGCCTGCAGGCCGCTGTTGTCATGACGGGCGCTGGCAAAGGGATTGTCCCAGAGGATCACCCCCTGAGCCTGGGGAGCAACCTGCGATCCGAGAAGATGGCAGCGTTTATTGCCGTCGCTGATGTGGTCCTGATCCTGGGGAGTCAGTTGGCAGCACAGGAGACGGGGGGCGGTCAGTTGGAATTTCCAGAGGATACAATACGGGTTGATGTCGACGATTTCGCCCATGATAGCTTGTATGAGCCTCAGCTCAAGATCAGAAGTGATGCTGCCAACTTCGTTGACAGGATTTTTCCGAGAATCCGCGAGAAACTGGCCGGGGCGGGGGGCATCACTAAAACCCATTACTGCGAAGAGATCTCGCAGATGAAATCCCGGCTTGACGCAGAAGAAGGGCTGGGAGGTGAGGCGGCTCGCGATATTATCGGTGCTCTTCGGAGTGTTCTGCCGCCCCAGGGCCTTCTGGCCTGTGACATGACCATACTCGGCTATCGCGCAACGACGGCATACCCCTGTGCCTTGCCAAGGACCTTTTTATTCCCAAGGGGCTTTGGCACCCTGGGGTGGTCCTTGCCTGCAGCAATCGGTGCCCGGTTTGCCATGCCGGATCGTCCGGTGGTGTCGGTTTGTGGCGACGGTGGTTTTCTCTTCACTGCGCAGGAGCTGGCCACGGCTGCGATGTATGGGCTCAGCATTGTGGTGCTCGTTCTGAATAACAACTCATACGGTATGGTCAGGCGGTTTCAGAAGATGCGGTATGGTGACGAGCGGGTAATCGCCACAGATTTGCGCAATCCCGACTTCGTGAAGTTTGCCGAATCTTTCGGGGTCAGCGCACGGAGGCTGAGGGACACATCCGAGGTGCCATCCGCCCTTGCTGAATCCCTGGATACAGGGGGACCTACCCTGCTCGAGCTGGATGTTGATTTCTGATTCGAGCTGAACATGCCCGGTGTATCTGAGGTCAAGATCTTTCATCTGTGTTGTCATGGTCGCAGACGGCGTTACCGGTTGGATCTTATGAAGGAGGTACAATACTGTGGATATGCTTGCAGAGCCCTATCGCATCAAAATGGTGGAGAAGTTACCCATGCTTTCGCGACGGGAACGAGAGGCAGCCATCGCCCGGGCCGGGTACAATACGTTCCTGTTGAGATCGGATGAGGTGTATATTGATTTGCTGACAGATAGCGGCACCTCGGCTATGAGCGACGACCAGTGGGCTGCCATGATGCATGGAGACGAAGCGTACTCCGGTAGCCGCAACTTCTTCAATCTTCAGGACTCGGTCCGCGAGATATACGGGTTTAAGCACGTCATCCCGACTCACCAGGGGCGGGGTGCAGAGCACATTTTATCGAGTCTGCTCATTAAGCCGGGCGACTACATCCCGGGCAACATGTATTTCACGACCACCAGGGCTCATCAGGAACGTGCGGGCGGCATCTTCGTGGATGTGATCATTGATGAAGCCCATGATCCTGCGTCGGATCATCCTTTTAAGGGCAACGTGAGCCTTGAGAAATTGGAGAATCTCTTTGCCAAGGTCGGACCAGAAAACGTGCCCTATCTATCGCTGGCGGTCACCGTCAATTTGGCCGGGGGACAGCCGGTATCCCTGGAGAATATGAGGCAAACCCGGGAGTTGTGCTCCCGGCACGGAGTGCCCATCTACTTCGATGCCACGCGCTGTGCTGAGAACGCGTATTTCATCCAGCAGCGCGAGGAGGGTTGCAAGGAACGTTCGGTGGCCGACATACTCCTGGAGATGATGTCCTATGGCGACGGGTGTACCATGTCGGGAAAGAAGGATTGCCTGGTTAACATCGGAGGGTTCCTTGCGACCAATGACGGCGATCTTTACGAAAGTGCCACCGAGATTGTCACCCTTTTCGAGGGATTTCCCACGTATGGTGGCCTGGCTGGAAGAGACATGGAGGCCATGGCCGTGGGGATCAGGGAGATGGTCGATGACGACTATATAGCCCACCGCGTGAGCCAGGTGCGCTATCTTGGGAGTTACCTTGAAGGTGCCGGTGTTCCCCTTGTGAAGCCGGTGGGGGGACACGCAGTCTTTCTAGACGCCCGATCATTCCTCGCACATCTGACACAGGACGAATTGCCAGCACAGTCCCTGGCAGCGGCCCTCTACGCGGAGTCTGGTGTGAGGACGATGGAGCGGGGCGTGGTGTCTGCCGGTCGTGATCCTGAGACCGGACAGCACCGGTATCCCCGGCTAGAGCTCGTGAGAGTAACCCTTCCGAGACGGGTGTACACCCGTGGGCACCTGGATGTAGTGGCCGAGGCAGCAGCGACCCTTTACCAGAAGCGAGATCAGATATCAGGGCTGCGCATGGTCCATGAACCCGCGGTGCTGCGTTTCTTTACCGCGCGCTTTGAGCCGTTGAAGGAGAACCTGGTTGGGTCAGAGTAAACGCGGAGAAATCGAGAGATAGTGGAGCTCGCAGACGTCGGTTAGGGATTTGCAATGAAGTAGCGTTGGAAGATGTCCTGGGCCCCGTGACACGGGGCCCAGGAAGATCGGTTGATCCTACAATTCCACGGTGGTCTGCACCGTTCCGGCTCGTTCGGATTCTACCGTCACAGTGGCACTTGAGGCCGACCCCTTCTTCACAAGCCAGGTAACTCTCCTGAGGTTGGAGGGAGGGGCCATGTAGTATCCATCGGCAGCCTTCATGTAACCGTCGAACTGTCCCAATTCTCGTCGGGCGTCCCCATCAAGAACGGTGAGCCCCTCACCGTCCAGAACGACCTCAACGGGCTTTACGCTCTCAATCTTGAGTGCGTGGGCCGTGATGTTGGTGGGCAGATAGCCGGTATTCATGATGTCTGCCGTGATTTTCAACAGGCCAGGTTCCACTTCAGTGACTTGAGTTTCAAGTAGCGCCAGGCAGGGCGTTGCCAGGGCTTGCTGCAGGCTGAAAACGGTGTTCTTGTGGCACTCGTCTTCGAGGAACTTGAAGTGGGTGTTCTGCTGGAAAGTCTTCTGCTTGAAGCCTCCGACCTCAACCTTGCCCAGCTGGGGATGGTCCACCTCTTCCCAGGGGACGAAAGCATCGAGTTCCTCTTCATCATGCCACGCAAAGAGCTTCAACATCTGCTCTTCCGGGACCGGTTTGCCGAAAGTCATATCCTCTCGGGTGATGCCTGCTCGGCCGTACTTGTCCCATAGTTCTGTGGTGTAGCCGAGAATGCCCAGGTTTTCGTAGACCCAGTCTATGAAGACGCCGTGGCGGGCCATGCCTTTGTCACGAGTGAAACCGTGGTACACGGACTTGACCGGATAATCCGTGGTCTGGGTTCCGAGTTCACCAATGCTCTCAAAGGCAAGTATGTCGTCTTTGTCCAGCTGGTCGTCGGGCCGGGTGCACGAGGGGCGAAGGATGATCCCCGCAAAGGTGTGATAGGCCTGCACGGTGGCGATGTTCTTGTGACCGAGGATGAAGTCCACCATGGCACGAGTCTCGGGCTCCGAGAGCGGGTAGCGGCCACCCCCAGCCTGGGTGGGCTTCCAGTCTGCCGGGAAATTGCGGTTGATGTCGAGATCCCACCTCCGAGGACCGATCTCAATCGGTCCGCCATCGTAGTTGTGGATGGTTCCCTCGGGGAGCACGTTGTAGTAATTTCCACCGATGTCATCGGGTTTTCGCGGCAGCATCAGGCGGGGATCTTCTTCGGATACCTTGTGAGTCCCATTTGGATCCCTCACCCGCATGGTCAGGATCTCACCGTCTCCCGTTACGTCTTCAGCATACAGGTGATTGTCTTTGAGCTCGAAGTCCGGGTTGGGCCTGACACTGCTTCTGAGCATGTCAGTCGAGGTCAGATATAGTTCTGCCCCGTCGGGGTTGACCCGCGGAAGAATGTAAAAAGTCCGGGTGTCGAGCAGCTCGGTCACCCGGTCGTCTTCGCCGTAGTTGTTCAGAAGATACTGCAGGGTGTACATGCAGACCGCACAGCCGGTGACCTCGCCGGCGTGGATGTTGGCGTCGATGTACATGGCGGGCTTGTCCTCCGCAGGTCCCGTGTTGAAGTTGGTGACGGTGACCGCCCATAGATCCCGGTCTTCGTAGGACTTGCCGATGGATTCGAGGTGGGTAAGATTTGGGTGAGCCACGCATGCTTCTTCCAGGAAGTGGGTCAACTCATCGTAGGTGTAGAACCTGTCAAAGGCCATTGAGATGTTCTGGCTCATGTTATTGCCTCCAAGTCGGGTTTCCTTAATCTATTCTCCCAACGTTCTGACATTCCTTCCAGCGAGGACGCCAGCAGTCCGCATGGGAGCCGATGCAGGAAAACCGTCATCTTGTGCTGAAAATCTCTAAGTGAAGTAAGCGTGGCCCTAAACGCTATCTACAAGACAGTTGGGAGAGATAATTGTGGAATATGGTGAGAAAGAAGAAAAGTGGTTCGCCGTGGAGACTCCCTTTGAAGAAGAGATATCCCGGTACTGGGGAGACTGGGGAGTGGCATCCGAGTGTGGCCAGTTAGAAGCTGTTCTGCTTCGGCGTCCGGGCGCTGAGATTGAGGATATTGGAGATCCGGCCGACTGGCGCTGGACTGCGGTAATGGACCCGGAGATTGCACGGGCACAGCACGATGAGATGGCTCGCATATACCGCGAGGCTGGGGCAGAGGTCCACTACGTGCAGAAGATGCGCGGAGATCGCCCCAACGCCCTCTTCATGCGCGATCTCGTGTTTATGACTCCAGAAGGTGCAATCGTGGGACGGCCGGCCATAGCCTGCCGTCGGGGAGAGGAGCGCTATGCTGCTGCAACCCTGGCCGACCTGGGTGTGCCCATCGTGCGCACCGTGACGGGAACCGGGACCTTCGAGGGAGCCTGTGCAATGTGGGTTGATCGGAGGACAGTGATTCTGGGTACCGGCGTTCGGTGCAATCCCGAGGGCGCACGGCAGGTAGAAGAGACCCTGCGGGGTATGGGTGTTGAGCACATCATCCCCTTCCCGATTCCCTACGGGCATGCCCATGTGGACGGGCTTATGAACATGGTCGACCACAAGCTGGCCATCATGTTCCCCTGGCAGACTCCCTACGATGTGTGGCGCGCCCTGGTGAATCGCGGGATCAAGGTCATAGAGGCGCCTTCCATCCAGGAGGCCAAGGAGGGGTCAGCAATCAACCTGGTGGTGTTGGGGCCTGGAAGCGTTCTTCTGCCGGCCGGAAATCCATTGACCAAGGCGGCCCTCGAGTCCGAGGGCGTGGAGGTTACTGAGATTGACATCAGTGAGATCAAGAAGGGATGGGGAGCGCTTCACTGCATGACAGCTTTCCTGAAACGCTCGGGTTGATTTTTGCAGAAGTCCAGGCGATTCATCTCCCTTCAAAGGGGGATGAATCGCCCTTATTTCCCGGGCATCTTTTCGCCAAGCCATATTCCAGGAGCACAGTGATCACCGCAAGAGCCCTTGTTGGAGTTGTCAATGTTGGGGCAATGATGTGATGACGTGGCTTGTTACGATTGGAGCATTGGTGCCACAGGTGGGCTTCCGGGCATCAGCACAATCACCGTGCTTGGTATGTGGTCGTGTTCCTGGCCGTTGGGTTTCTGTGTGCCGCTCCTTTCAAGGAGATATGAAGCAGTCATGGGATTATCCGCTGTCTTTGTGTCGGCTTCGGACACCATCGCCTTGGCACCGAGTATGTCGGCAGCATCGACTCTCTGGATTTCTTCGCGCCGCTTCGATCGTTCAATGTTCGCCTTTGGCAGCTACAGGAAGCTAAGGCTATTGTCGCCGGATCGAGAGGGGAAGGTGTACGCACGTACGTTGGCGAAGGGTTTTCTAACAGTGATACCCGATTGTGAGGCATTGGTGAGGAGGCGGATCTCGGATGCTGTCCCAGGATGCCATACGGGAGGAGTTTCCCGTAATCGATGAGGTGACATATCTGAACAACGCTGCCCAGTGCCCGGTTCCCAGGCGTACTGTTGATCGTATCGGTCAAATCACTGAATCCCTTGGACGCCCCCATATTGAACCCAATGTGTCCGGGGAGTTGGAGGGGGCACGAAGGAAACTCGCTTTGTTGATGAATGCAAAGAGCGAGGAGATCGCATTTGTTGCCAATACATCGGAGGGGGTGAGCCTGGCGGCTTCATCTTTACCCCTCCGGGCCGATGATAATGTCCTCATACCCGACCCTGAGCATCCCAGCCTTGTGTATCCCTGGCTCAACTTGCAGTGCAAGGGGGTTGAGGTGAGAAGAGTTCGATGGCATGGCCCCGGCTTGGCCGTTGAGGACATCTTCAGCTCCATTGACGCCCGCACTCGAGTGGTGGCTCTAAGCGATGTACAGTGGACTAACGGTTTTCGACAAGATCTCAAAACCCTCGGGTCCTTCTGTCGGGACCGAGAGATCTTCCTGGTTGTGGACGCCATACAGAGCCTGGGGGTCCTGCCCGTGGACGTTCGAGAATGTCACATTTCCATTTTGGTGGCTGGCGGGTACAAGTGGTTGCTGGCCGGACGGGGAAATGGGTGTATGTTTGTCCATGAAGATGTGGTGCAGAAGATGTCTCCTCCCCTGGTCGGTCGCCACGGGGTCAGGGGGGTGCACTCGGCGGGAGGCCTCTGTTTCCATAGGGATGCTCGACGGTTCTTCACTGGCGCGTGGAATCTTCCGGGGATTATGGCTCTTGGATCTTCCGTGGGCCTTCTTCTCGAGTGCGGAGTAGAGGACATCGCCCGTCGGGTGGGTGACCTGAGCCAGGATCTTATGAGGGGAGTGGAGGGCCTGGGGCTGGATATTACCAGCCCTCGCCGACCGTTTCACCCCTCCGCAATCGTCTCCTTCACCACGGGGGATTCCATCACCGATGGGCAGCTGGTTTCTGAACTGGCGTCACACAATGTCTACCTCGCACTAAGGGGGAGGGGTTTGCGGGCTGCCGTGAATTTCTACAACCGCCAGCGCGATGTCGACAGGACGGTGGAGGTGTTGAGGCATATTCTCCAATAATGCGATTCGCGTCATCAGGACTGGGGTCACAGCCCTGGTGTTGATGCTGCTCATCTTCAAACCCGTCGGCGGTGCTCCGGAGGCTGGATCTGGGGTGGTCCGTGAGCAGGCGCCCGGCATATACGTTTCCGTTTTGCCCAGGATGGAGTTGGTGGCTGGAGTTTTGCGGCAGACAGCCTGGATGGAGGAATATGCCCGGTGGGAATCGGGTGGTGACTACTCCAGGGCGGTTGACCGTTTTTTCGCGCCGTATTCGGGACATGAAGCCGTTCAGATTGCCGAGGATCTTCTGGCGCGAGGCTTCGCCCATGATCTGCCCCCAAATTTTGCCTTCAGGCTCGGTCCCCTCCCACAGCTCCAGATTATCCACCCCTACGACGCTCATCTGGCGCGGAGGGCAGGCAGTGAGGCCCAGCTGGAGCGGTTCCGCATGGCTCTCATCGACCTGGCTGCCGAGTCAGGGTTTACGGACTTCTTCGAGCAGAACAGGAACCGCTTTGAGACGGCGGTGGAGGAAGTCACCGCAGATCTCGATGGTTTGCTGATGGTCCAATGGCTGGAGGGTTTTTACGGATGGTCAGCGATGGAGTATCACACCATTCTGGCCCCGTCGTTGTTCCCTGCAGGCGGGTATGGTGCTACAGTAGGCACAGCCGATGGTGAACTGATCATGGTGGGAGTGATTCGAACCGGCGATGGACCCATGCAGGGCGAGACCCTCGCCGGGCTTATGTTACACGAATGGGGGCACTCGTATGTGGATCCCACCCTCGCCAGGCATGCTCGAGAGGTTTTTGAACTGCAGCCCCTTTTTGAACCAGTGGGGGGACAGATGAGCGATCAGCTCTACACGAACGTACACACCTTTGTGAACGAACAGGTCATCAGGGCAATTGGCGCCCTGGCCATGAAAGATCTGTATGGGAGAGCGGCCTATGAGCGGGATCTAGCCGTTAATGAGGGGCGGGGATTTTATCTCACCCGTCATCTGGCAGAGTATCTGGAGGAGAACTACCGCAGCCAACGAGATGTGTTTCCCACTTTCGTGGACTTCGCCCCTGAAATCATCGCAGAACTGGCTTCGCTCGATCCCACAGATTTCTCACCGAAGGCTCATCTGCGCATCAACCTGCGGGACGTTCCCTTCATGCTCATGGGCGCAACGGTGCTCATCGTGGTACTCTGGTGGTTCAGTTACGGTCTGCGGCGCAGACGGGCCCGCATCGAACAGATGGACGAGGAGGAAGTTCCCCCGGATCCGAACCCCTGGACCTAGTGGCGCATCTCTTGTTGCAATTTTGGTGAGGACTTGGCATTGACCCTGGTGCGAAGGGGAAGGTTATCCGGGGGTGGTGCCGACAGCAACAGGCCTGCAGCTACCCCTGAGAGGGCCTTGATGGTCACAGCATCTTCCGTGAGGTGAGCGAATGACAGTTTCTTATCTGGAGCTGGGAGAAGAGAGGTTGACCGATAGAGTCCGACGCGCGTGGGAGAAATTGCGGGAGTGTCGCTTATGTCCGCGGGACTGTGGCGTGAATCGTCGTAGGGGAGATCTGGGCTACTGCCGGACCGGATATCGGGCTCCGGTCGCCAGCTACGGGCCTCATCCTGGAGAGGAAGCCCCACTGCGGGGGACCAGGGGATCGGGAACCATCTTCTTCTGCGGCTGCAACCTACGATGCGTCTACTGTCAGAACTACGACACGAGCCAGTACTCCGTGGGGCGTGAGCAGGGCCTGAGAGATCTGGGGAAGATGATGCTCTCCCTTCAGCGAAGGGGCTGTCATAATGTTAACCTGGTGAGCCCGAGCCATGTCATTCCTCAGATTCTCGGCGCCGTGGCGTGGGCGTCGCGACGTGGGTTGGATCTACCCCTGGTCTACAATACGGGAGGCTACGATTCCCCCGAGGCTCTAGAGCTTCTCGACGGGGTCGTGGACATCTACATGCCTGACATGAAATACCAGGACCCGGATGTGGCCGAGAGACTGTCGGCAGCCCGCGATTATCCCGAGGTGAACCGGAAAGCAGTGGCGGAGATGCACCGACAGGTGGGGGATCTCTCCTGTGACGAACGGGGGATCGCGGTTCGCGGCCTGATGATCCGCCATCTGATTCTTCCTGAGGGCAACGCGGGGACGAAAGAGGTGATGGAGTTCCTGGCAGAGGAGATATCGCCGGATACCTTCGTTAATCTAATGGATCAGTACTATCCTGCGCACCGTGCAGGGGATCATCCTCCGCTCAATCGACGACCGAGAAGAGATGAAGTTGCATCGGCGGCCCGGATCGCTGAAGAAGCGGGTATTCAACGGGTGTGTCGGCGATGACGTCTCCGTCCGACAACCTCGGAGTGGCTCCTACCTGCGTACACTCAGATGTACGCCTGATCAGGGGAAACCTCAGGGCATAAGGTGGTACCCTACCACGTGCTAGTTCTATCACTGCATTATCCATCCAACGCGACAATATCTCTCGTGGAATCTCGATGTGCCCTGGTGTCTGGGGGAACGGGGGCTATGCCTGAGTGTGCCGCACCCAGGATGCGGCAGCAGGCAAGGCCCCATGGTGTTTGCCAGTCGGACAGTCGGGGTTCGCCATCGACCGGGCTGAGATCTCAGGCGTCTGTTGTTGCCTCAACGATGAGGTCCCGTGCCCTTTCACGATTGAAAATCCCGCAGAGGCACGGACGGGCCAACTCCCCGGCTGCTTCGTCAGGGGACATCCCTCCCGAGGACACTCGATCGATTAGATCCCGGACCAGTTCAGCCGAGATCATGCCGTGGCCGCACATCGTGACGATGTTCATGATGTTTTGCTCGGGTACTTGATCAATTCTTCCGTGAAACCCGAGGGAAAGATTGATGGAATGGGGTTCAATCTGGAGCTGTTGGCACATCTCCTGCACCCGATTGATGAGGCCGCTGATGGTGACCGACAGGCCGTAGTCTCTTTCCTTGATATAGCGAAGCAGCTCGATGACCTTGGTAGGGTCCGAGAAACAGCAGCGCACTCGCGGGACAGCAGCCTGCTCCAATCCCCACTTGATTTTCTCGAAGTCGTGGCCGTCATGGATGGAGCCCGACATGAAGTCGCCTATGTTGTCAGGACCCAACCCCTTGATGACATCAACGAGTTCTTTTAACTTTTCGGTGGCTCCCTCCACATTGACCCCGGCGGCCGGCGTGATTAGCACGACGAAGTCCCTTTGCAGGCTGTCTTCATCTCCTTGGCGATGCAATGAGTGTGTCATTTGCCCAGGCCACCTCCAGGGGTCTCCCGATCTCGCTCTTCCGCCAGTGGCCTGCCGAGGCCCAGGTTGATCTTGGCATTGGGTCGGGGGGTGTATCCGAGGTCCACCAGCCTACTCCACATGGGGATGTTTCCCGCTTCATCAAAGTGGGTGATCAGGTCAAGGGTGAACGTGGTCTCGCCTTCATCGAAGAGATCTTTGAGTCGTAGCAGGACCTCCTCAACTCTGCTCTCGGGGACGGTGAACTCAATGATGATGGAAGTCACGCGTTCACGGCGATATTCCTCCTTGATCCGTCCCGTTTCGCGGGACTCGAGAAGATGGGCCAGGGGATTGTTGGACTCGACCCTGATGCCCATTGAGGCCAGGGGGGTTGTGATTTTCTCCACGTCCTCCATGTATGCTCCGAGGGAGGGCCGGCCCACCTCGACGCCTATGCCCACACACCCCTTCTTGTACCGGCCGGTCACATCATTGGTCTTGACTTCTTCCGTGCCTCGCCCAGGTACGCTGGTCTGGCCGTGAGTGATTGCTGGATCGCTGAAGAAGGATCGGATCTCTCTCGGAATCCCCTTCAGTGATGAGGGATGAATCGCCTCGGTGGGACAGCATCTGACCCGCACACAGGTTCCGCATTCGACGCAGCTTTCTGCGTTGATCGTTGCCACGTCGTTTTCCAGGCCGATGGCACCGCTGGGGCAGTAGATCAGGCAGGTACCACAGCCTATACACACATCGTCTAGGATCTGCACGTGTTACTCCTCCTCGTACGCCCGGTCAATCAGGATGTCTGGGCTGTGCTCGCCAGGTTGTTCCGACACCTGGCCATTTAGTCGGAAGACTCACATCCCGATTCTACGAAGGGTCGATGGATCCCTTCTTCCCCGGCAGACGTGTCGATCAGTTCTTTGCCGAGCCATCGCCCATGGGGCCGGGAGCAGCGAGGATCTTTTGCGGGACGGGAGGGCCCATAGCAGCGAGCCGTGCATCTTCCTCGGCCACCTGATTCAGAAGGCGTCGCGCCCTTTCGAGGATGAACATGGTCAGGATATAGATCAGGGCCGAGGATGCGTAGGGAGCTTCAATGGACAGCATGTAAACAAAACCTGCCCACAGGGGACCTGCAACACGCCCTAGTGACTCGTAGGAACTCTGAAGCCCCATGGTGACGCCCTGACCCATATCCGTTGCCTTGGAGAGTAGCGTCATGACCACGGGGCGAGCCAGGCCCTGCCCCATGCTGACCAGGGCGACGCACACCAGGATGAAGAAAAAGGATGGTGACACCAGAAAACCCGCAAACCCGAGGGCCGTCACCAGCATGCCGATCCGCAGAAGATTGAGCTCATTCATCAGCTTCAGGGCGGCACCAAGGAAAAAGCCCTGGGTCAGGACTCCGATGCCTCCATTGACGGCAAAGGCAATGGCAACCAGGGACTCGTTGGCCGCGAACTTATCCATCAGGTAGTAGGCCATCATGCTGAAGAGCACAGAACCGGCAAAAGACATGCAGAAGGGTATGAACAGCAGGATGGCGTATGGTTTCTTAAGCGATGCCACGACGGCATGAAGGGCAGATTGGCCCCGTGCGCCGCTCTTGCTGCGGGTCTCGGGCTCAGGGAGCATGAAATACACCAGGATGGCATTGAGCCATCCACATGTTCCAGCGATGAAGAAGGTGAACCGCACGCCGAGGGGTGCAAGGAGTCCTCCGATGGTGGGTCCCAGCATGAACCCGAGACCGAAGGCTGCACCGAGCAGCCCCATACTTGCCCCGCGTTCCTCTCGGGTGGTTACGTCTGCAATGTAGGCACTGGCTGACGGCATCGTTGCCGCGGACATGAGCCCCCCGAGAATTCGGGCGACATACAGAACCCACAGATGGGTGGAAAGACCCATCAGGATGAAGGAAAAGCCGAAGCCAACAAGACCCAGGATGATCGTAGGCCTGCGGCCTACGCGGTCCGAGAACGTACCCCAGCGCGGAGCGATGATGAACTGGGCAGCAGCCCACGCTGTGACCAACAGCCCCATGTCCATGGAGGTGGCCCCCAGTTCTCGTGCAACGAAGGGCAGGAGGGGTATCACGATGCCGAATCCGATCATGATGAGAAAGAGGGAGCAGAACAGCAGCGTCAATTGTGGATTTCGAAAGAACATAGTGCCTGGCTCCTCGTCTGTCAGGGGCTTCAACCATCAAACATTATACGGAAGTGGTGTAACATTTGTACATAGTGCGGCGAAGCCAGATTGTGAGAGGAGAAATGCATGATCGCCTACACGGAGGACGTTGACGGGTTGAATTGCGAGAGTCTTGAGGGGTTCTTTGTTGGCTGGGCCAGACCTGTTCCTCCCGAGGTGCACATGCAGCTCCTAGTAGGCAGTCAACAGTGCTTTGTTGCCATTGATGCCGAGTCAGGTAGCGTGGTCGGCTTCATCACTGCAATAAGTGATAGGGTTCTCGCCGCCTACATCCCCCTCCTGGAGGTGCGGAAGGATTATCAAGGCCAGGGTATAGGGAGCGAACTTGTCAGGAGGATGCTGGATCGGCTGGCAGGGCTGTACATGATCGATGTCGTCTGCGATCCTGATGTGCAGCCCTTTTATGAGCGCTTTGGTTTCAGTCAGGCCTCGGCCATGGTGATTCGGCGCCTGCAGGATGGTGACGATGAAGGTGGAAGATAACAGAGTCTGACAAGCTGATAGGAGGTATGACGTGAGAGACAGTACAACGTATTCGATATTGTCCCTGAGGCAAAGGGCACAGGTTCAGGACAGATGGTTGCGGCAGCGTCTGGACGAGGTGCTTCCGGAGATCATGGAGCGGGAATCCTTTGACATGTGGATCGTGGCTGCCAGGGAATACAATGAAGACCCGGTGATCATGACCCTTCTTCCGTCTGAGATGCTGTCAGCTAGAAGGCTCACCATATTGGTCTTCTACCTGTCTGACGGGGGCGAACTCGAGCGGATGATCCTGTCGCGGTACGACTTGGGGGATCTTTACCGGGGCGTCTGGGATCCGGAACGAGAAGAGCAGTGGGCTTGCCTCGCGCGGCTGATCCAGGAGAGAGATCCCAGACGTATTGGTGTGGGGGTATCGGAGACCTTTGCCTTTGGCGACGGCCTGACTCACAGTGAGCATTGTCAGCTTGTCGGTGCCCTGGATCCCGTTCATGTCGACAGGATTGAAGGGGCGGAACGCCTTGCGGTGGGTTGGCTGGAGAGGAGACTGCCCGCTGAAATGGAGGCCTATTCCCGGATCGTGGAGATTGCCCACTGCATTATAGAGGAGGCTTTTTCCTCTCGGGTGATCCATCCCGGCATCACCACGACGCAGGATGTTCAGTGGTGGTTCCGCCAGAGGATCCTGGATCTGGGCCTGTCAGCCTGGTTCCATCCCTCTGTGAGCATTCAGGCGAACGGGCTGAAGTTCCGCGAAAAAGATGGCAGGACTTTGATCCGCCCCGGTGACCTACTGCATTGTGATGTGGGGCTGCACTACCTGGGCTTGGCGACGGACACTCAGCAGATGGCTTACGTCCTGGATCTTGGCGAGACGGATGCCCCTAAGGGTTTGAAGGCGGGCCTGGCGCAGGGCAATCGCCTGCAGGAGATCCTGGCCGAGGAGTGTATCGCTGCCCGATCGGGCAACGAGATCCTCGAAAGATCGCTGAAAAGGGCCTCCAAACAGGGACTCAGGGCCAGCATTTACACCCACCCAATCGGGTATCACGGGCATGGGGCTGGACCGACGATAGGGCTGTGGGATAGGCAGGGAGGGGTCCCCGGCAAGGGGGACTACGAGCTTTTCGATGATACCTGTCACGCGATGGAGCTAAATGTCACGTGTGAGGTGCCGGAGTGGGATGGCCAGGACGTGGTGTTTGCCCTCGAACAGGATGTGTTGTTTTCCCGGGGCAAGATCTATTATCTCGCGGGTCGGCAGACAAATCTTCACCTGATAGGTTGAGTGGAAGACTGTGCGCATCAACTACGATGAGGTTGCCAGAGACTATGCCAGGCACAGGCGGGTGCACCCCCAGGTTCTCCAGGATATTCTGGGGGAGATAAGCCGGGGCTCGCGTGTGCTGGAGGTAGGCTGCGGCACAGGGAACTACATCCGGGCCCTCACCTCAACGGTTGGCTGCGAGGGATGGGGGGTGGACCCCTCGGAGCGGATGCTGGAGCGAGCCCTTGAACTTGATGGGTCGGCCGGGTTTGCTCTTGGACGGGGCGAGGATCTCGACTTCCCCGACGGGGGGTTTGACCTGGTCTTTTCCGTGGATGTCATCCACCATGTGACGGATCATCCTGCCTATTTCCGCGAGATGCACCGGGTGCTGCGGTCGGGGGGAAGGTTGTGCACGGTTACGGATTCCACCGAGATTATTCATCGCCGGACTCCGCTGAGCACGTATTTTCCCGAGACGGTGGATGCTGAGATCCAGAGGTATCCTCGCATCTGCGATCTGGTGAGCATGATGCAGGACGCAGGTTTCACCGATCTCTGTGAGCGTACGGTTGAGTTTCACTATGATCTTGAGGATCCGGCACCTTACCGGGATCGAGCCTTTTCATCGCTGCACCTGATCTCGGATTCGTCCTTTGATCGCGGGATGTCCAGGATGCACCGTGATCTGGAGGAGGGGCCCATTCGATGTGTGAGTAGGTACTGCATGTTGTGGGGTGTGAAGGACTAAGTTGAAGGAGGGGCATGCCACCCCTGGTACGTCAGGCGAGGAGTAACCGGTCGCTGTGGGGGATGGAAGGAGGTGTTCGGATCAGAAACTCCCGTCGTCGGTCCTGATGCTCTCCACGCACTCAGGTCCTGGCCTCTGTGGCCAGGGTGACCGGGACGAGAATCGGAAGGATTGCTGCGTGACGGGCAAAGGGTGAAGAGAGGTACGCAGCCTTATTCTCAAGGAGGATCCGCACTGGTTACTCGGCGCAGTGACGGCGTATTCGGTGCACCCTATGCCTGACACCCGTTCAGTGGCCGAAGATAGAGAGGAGAAGCATGGAGATTCTAAACAAGACGCCTCACATTCTTCGGTTCTATGATGAATCGGAGAGGATTGTTGTGGGCGAGGTAAGACCTGAGCCCCGGGCAGCCCGGGTGTTCGTAAGGAGGGAGAGGGTGGAAGACATGCAGATCCAGGATGTTTCGGTCCCTGTCTCCAGAATCTCCTTCGGTCCGGTGAAGCAGCCTTCCTTGGAAGAACATGGAGGGGGTTATGTAGTATCCCAGATGGTCCGATCCGCTTGCCCGGAACGGAACGACCTATACGTAGTCGATCAAATTGACCGCGATAGACGAGAAATTCTGGGATGTAGATCGTTGGCCGTCTGGATCGATTAGTCCAGTAGATGCCTTGCCATTTAGGTTCAACACTGCTGCTGATTACAGGGCAGGTAACCACATCATTCTTACCAGGTAACAGGCGCATCTGCTTCGGTATTCTTTGCGTCTTGATTCTACCTTGGAGAGGGTGAGGAAGAAGATTGTGGCGATGGAGGGTGGAGAGGTGACGCGCGTTCTGGCCGCCATCTCTTCTTCCTTCCCACCGGTGTTCTTTCCGTATGCCACTGAGATTATCTTTGATCGGGGAGCAGTAGTTAACAGATTCGCCCGGGCATCCGCCCTAACGTCCACGTCCTCTGTGTTCGGGATAGAGGTGATATCGTTATCAGGCATCGGCAGTGCAGGACAGGGAAGAGCGGAATGAGGGAGCTGCCTTGGCTCCGGATTTCGGATAAGATAGACGTTAAGGAAGAGGGGTGGAGATCTGTGGACAGGCGCGCTCTGGGGATCATTTTGCTGGTCGGAGGGCTCATTATTTTTTTCGGCCAGCTGGGGATCATGTCAGGTGATCTGTTTTTTCTGGTTATTACTGTCGGGTTGATATCTGGGTATGTTATTTCCGGATTTCGAACCGGATTACTGGTAGCTGGCAGCTGCACGGGGGCCCTGGCTGCTTTCATCGCGGTTACGGAACGAAGCCCTGAGCCGGAGAGGGGCTATCTTTTCTTTTTGTTTATGGGGTTAGCCTTCCTCATCGTATTCGGGGTTGAGTATGCCGTGGCCCGACGGGGTCGATGGGCTCTCTATCCAGGTTTGATCATCGGGGCCTTTTCTGCTTTCGTGTACGTACAGGAGTCAGGCTATCTCAGCTTTTCCATAGCCTACTGGCAGTTCTGGCCGCTCCTTCTCATCATTGCCGGGTTGCTAGTCTTGTACAGTGGCCGCAGGGGATAGAGGGGCCACGGGTACATCTGCAGTCCTGGATCGTCCAATCGTCCCCATCACCGAAGGACACATCGTAGCGATATCTCAATCGCCCAGATCCACTAGGGCTCCTGCAGCATTGACGTGAGGCGGCATGCTAATGATGTACTTGATGCGGCAATATCGTATATCATGGTTGATGATCCTATCGTGTGCGCAATAGGAGAGGATGAAACAATGAATGCGCGAATTGTGGGGACGGTGCTCATCGTCTCCGGTCTCGTCATCTTTGCAAGCATGGCGGGGATCATTACCGGGGACCGGTTCCTCATATTGGTCGGGGCCGGGCTGATCGTGTGCTACGCAATGTACGGGTACCGCACAGGGCTACTCGTCGTTGGCACCTGTCTATCTGCAGTGGGAATCTTCACTGGTACCTCGGCCTACTATGCCCCCTGGATGAGGGGACCACTGTTATTCCTGCTTCTTGGCCTGGCATTTTCCATTGTCTACCTGGTGGAGACGATCATAGGTAAGAACAGCCGTTGGGCCCTGTATCCGACGTTCGGTCTTCTGGGCGTTTTCGGCCTTCTGTTTTTGCTGCGCTCGGATCATCCGGTACTGAACACGGTCTGGGGTTACTGGCCGGTAGTGTTAATGGGCCTGGGTCTATGGTTGGTACTGGTTCCTGCTCGCCGGTGAGTGTTGCAGCCGGACTGCGCTTTGTGTGGAGGGGGTGCACGTGTGCCTGTAGCAGTGAGTCCGATTGCCACGCTCCTCGGGTTCCTGGGAGTTATGGTCTTGTTGCTGATTCTGATAAGCAAGTTTAAATGGCACGTATTTCTTGCCTTGCTCGTTCCAATTCTGCTCTTTGCCCTCATACCAGGCGTCAACCAGGAAGCATTCATAGAAGCTTTTCATGCTGGGTTCGGGAGCACCCTCGGCAGCATAGGCGTGGTCATTGTTCTTGGATCGGTGATGGCCGAGGCCATGAAACATACCGGAGCTGTTGAGCGGATTACAATGAGTATGATAGGCCTCATCGGACGCAGAAGAATGCCCTTTGCCCTGACTCTCACCGGCTTTGTCCTTGGCATCGCAATTTTTGGCGACGTGGCTTACGTGATCGTCAACCCCCTGGTGCATTCCGCAGCCCTGGAATTCGGAGCCTCCATGGGGCTGATGGCTACCGGTCTGGTGGGTGCGATGCAGTTGACCCATGCAGTGGTCCCGCCCACCCCAGGTCCGCTGGCTGCGGCTGCACTGCTCGGAGCCGACATCGGTATGGTGATTCTGTACGGCGGGATCGCCAGCCTCGTTGGGGCAATCGCCTGCTGGTTGTGGGCGGTGTGGGTTGGTTCTCGGCTCGATGCACCTCCATCCCGCGAGTTCGTCGGGCACTCCTTTGTGGAACAGGGAAGGGAAGAAGAATTGCCGTCAACCCTTGCTGCCTATTCGCCCATCATTGTGCCGATTCTACTTATTGCCGGACAGAGTGTGGCGAACCTGATCTGGCCTGCGGGCAATGTGATCACTGCCGTACTCACCTTCGTGGGTTGGCCTGTCGTCGCGCTGAGCCTGGGATTCTGGCTCGCGGCCAGAGGGGCTCGGGGGAAGCAGAAGGGTGAAGCCGTCTCTACGTGGGTGGAAAAGGCCCTGGGCACATCCGCGATCATCTTTGCCGTTACCGGACTTGGTGGATCCCTGAGTCACATTCTGAAGGGTACCCCAGCGGTAGACTACGTTGCCGAGATCGTTCTTGATGCGGGAGTTCCCACCATTGTCCTGCCCTTTCTGATTGGTGTCATCGTGAATATGATTACGGGTTCGTCTACTGTTGGCGTGATCACTTCTGCGGCTTTGATGAGACCCATGCTCCTACCTCTGGGCCTGTCACCAGAGGCGGCCGTCATTGCTGCCGCCACGGGGTCCATCGTGATCAAGTATGTGAACAGCAGCTACTTCTGGGTCTGTACGTCTCTTTCCAAGATGGAGGTCGATCGCGCAGTGATTGCCTACGGGGGGGCCACCCTGGTGGGGGGGGTGGCAGCCTTTCTGGCGACCTGCGTAATGTGGGTGGTCGGCTTGATCTGAGAGTAGGCTGCCTGACCCCCGCCCAAAGACGGTATTCTTCTACAGCGCAATTCTTGCCGATGGGTCCGTGGCTCTCCATGACCTGGGATAGGCACTCTGGTCTCTTTATGGGACTCTGGTGCCTGTTGATCAGGAACTCGGCCCTGCTATCCGTCGTCCGGCAGGCAGATGATCTGGCCTACATCAAGTAGATCGGGGTCTGTCAAGTGCGGGTTTGCCTCCAGAAGATCCTCAAGCGTCAGGCGGTTACGATTTGCGATCCGAAACAGCGTCTCGCCGGCCCTCACTTCATAGGGCGTCGTCCATGCCGGGCATTCTACTTCGTGTCGTGCCTCGGTTCCGCGGGGGATGCATATGACCTGGCCAATGCGCAGGCGGTCGGGGTCAATCCCGGGGTTGGCTCTGAGTATGGCATCGACGGTGATGTTGTAGTACTGGGCGAGGTCAAAGAGGGTGTCTGCTCGTTCAATGGTGTATTCGTAGGTGCCTTCGGGGCAGACAGGGTGCACGTTATCTTCAGGGATGCAGATGACCTGGCCAATGCGCAGGCGGTCGGGGTCGATTCCTGGGTTGGCCCTGAGTAAGGCATCGACGGTGATGTTGTAGCGCTGAGCAAGGTGAAAGAAGGTGTCACCCCGCTCGATGGTGTATATGGTGGTTCCTGTTGGGCATCGGTGGGGGGGCAGTGCGACGCTCTCCGGCATGCAAAGGGTCATCCCAATCAGAAGCGCCTCCGGGTCAACATCGGGATTGGCCTGCTTTATGGCTTCCACTGTTGTGTCAAAACGTCGCGCGAGGACGAAAAATGTGTCGCCACGTTCGATGGTGTAGTAGTTGCCTTCTGGGCACGAGGAGTAAAAGGGCTGCCTTGGAATGCATACGACCTGTCCCACGCGGAGGTCATCAGGATCCACAAAAGGATTGGCGGATACAATTGCTGCGACGGTTGTGTTGAAGCGTTGAGCGAGCTGGGAGTAGGTGTCGCCAGAGGTTATGGTGTATGGTTCAGAATTGGGTGGGCAGTCAGGGTGGCTGGTTTCTTCGACTGCGGTCGCTTCTGGAGCTGGACAGTCGTCGCCCTCATTAGAATCGGCATCCACATCACAATCGTTGTTGCACATGTCATTGGTGGTGGAGCAGGAGCATTCTTCATTGACCTCCGTAGATCGGCCCTCGGACTCGGTGTCTTCGCTGACCTCTTCGCAGCTGCACTTGACTTAGGTACTCTCACTGGGCTCTGCGCAGTTGCCCTTGACCTCGGTGTCTTCACACGCCGGTGATTTACTGTGGTCCATCGGTTCTTGCACGATGATACGTCACCTCCTGTGTGTATACTCGGTAACATGGTATTCGTTGCTGATTACAGGGGTTCGCTGCCTGGGAAAGGAGTCGGGGCCTCGAATGACGAAGGAATCACCGGACAAATACTGAAGTCCTGGATCTGGAGATGACAGCTATGACTGAAGATCTACATGAGCCTGCTCATCGTCGTCGGGGTGTTGTACCGGCCTTTGGAGGGATCAAGACCTTCATGAGGTTGCCTCATGTTGATGGGCTAGATGAGTTGTGCGGGTGCGATTTTGCTGTTGTAGGTGTACCCTTCGATACCGGTGTGACTTATCGAATTGGGACTCGCTTTGCGCCGTCGGCCATTCGCGAGATGTCGGCTGTCCTTCGCGGGTACAACCCCGCCCTCGGAGTCTCCCCGATGGAACATCTTTGCGGGGTGGATATTGGAGATACTCCCCTCGTACCGGGGAACGCCGTTGAGAGTATGCAGTTAATCGAGGAGACAGTGGACTCAGTGGTCGACGCCAATATCGTCCCCGTATGCCTTGGCGGAGACCATTCAATTAGCCTGCCGATCTTGAGGTCACTTGCGAAAAGACACGGCCCCCTTGCAGTCATCCATTTTGATTCCCATTCCGATACCTGGAATTCAGTGTATGGTGATCGATATAACCATGCCACGCCCTTCAGGCGCGCTACCGAGGAGAATCTTATCCTGCCCAAAAACTCGATTCAGCTGGGGATCAGGGGGTCGATACCGGGTCCAGAGGATCTCGCAAATGCCCGCAAACTCGGCTTTACCATCGTAGAGGCGGACCGCCTTCTTTCGATGGATCCAGAGGGAGTCTGTCGGTTGATCTGTGAGGTTGTAGGAGATAGACCTGTATATCTGACTTTCGACATTGATTTTTTGGATCCGGCTCACGCGCCGGGCACCGGCACACCTGAAGTGGGAGGACCAAGTTCTGCCCAAGCCCTTTCTTACATCAGGAGATTGGATCTGACCCATGTAAGGGGTGTTGACCTAGTTGAGGTCCTGCCTGCGTACGATCCATCCCAGGTTACTTCTCTCGCAGCGGCATGCATCATCTTCGAGATTCTCAGTGTGATGGCTCTCAGTAAAGGCGAACCGGACAGCTGAACACGGGAGTTCGAGCTTCACTGGACCAGAAACTCGATGAAGTATAGGTCGCTAATCTCACCCGGGTGGAGTAGGGCCCCCAATCTATGGATGATGGTGCTCCTGAGGTGTTCCATTCCAGCGTCGCCCATCACTGCCTCTGCGGTCATAGACCGAATGGCTGCCAGAATCTCGGTCTTCACCCTGCCTGGATTGTCTAATAAGTTCGCGTGGGTAGGCTTGTCACTGCATGTCAACTTCATATCGATCTGAATGAAATGGGTCATGCCATTAGATGACGGTGCCAGGTCCGTGACAATTTCGCCCACGTGATAGATGGGTCCCGGGGGCGGCTCAGGGACTTCGTTATCTTCGCTGGGGGCCTGCGCGAAGGCAAGCCCGAAGTACCACAGCAACGCAAGGAGCACCACCAATAGCGATGCTGCAAGAAATGTCAATCGCAGGTACTTGTTCATGTTGCGCAACGCTTCCATGAGAAACGTTCCATAGGATGAGCAGCCCCTTTCAAAGGGGTGGATGGTGCGCAATGCTATCTCATGTGTCTGTATCTATATCTGCATACGGGACCCTTGTATATAGGTTCCTCTTTCAATATCGTCAATTGTCTGCATTAATCTTAGTGGGGATGTCAGACTATGTATTGACTTGCGCTACCGTCGCACGAGTTTCCCTTGCCATGTCATGTACATCTCTGGCAGTAGACTGACAGCTCACCTGTCACAAAGACAGGGTTACTGCATCGTGGGCCCTCCGGCAACCGCGGCGTGCGTCTGGAATCATCGGGTGTCCGGACCGCAGCTGCAGGGATGTGGTTGCTCTCGTAGTTTTGATTTGGTATCATTGCGATGATGCGCCAGTAGCTCAGGCGGATAGAGCAAGGGATTCCTAATCCCTGTGCCGGGGGTTCGAGTCCTCCCTGGCGCACAAGCCCGGATTGTCATCCGGGCTTTGCTGTTGTCGCAATCTCACGGGGAAAGGCCCGGATAAAATGGATGAGGATCAGGGGACACACAACACATTGATGGGGGCCGCCCTTGATGAGGCGAACTGTGCTTTGGAGAAACACGAGGTACCCATTGGTGCGGTCGTGGTTTCATCTGGAGGAGAGATTTTGGGCCGTGGGCACAATCTGCGAGAGACGACTGGAGACCCCACGGCACACGCGGAGATCTATGCCCTGCGAGCAGCGGGAGAGGCCCAGGGCGATTGGCGGCTCGAAGGATGCGATCTCTATGTGACGGTTGAGCCCTGTCCCATGTGTGCGGGAGCAGCAGTGAATGCGAGGGTTCAGCGGATAATTTTCGGGGTTCGGGATCCTAAGGCTGGGGCAATTGTGAGTCTGATGTCTGTGACTTCCGATGTTCGGCTCAACCATCAGGTTGAGGTGATCGAGGGAGTGCGGGGAGATGAGTGTGCCTCAATCCTGCAGGAGTTCTTCCGTCGATTGAGGACTGGTCGCTGAGGGTTGCGAGTGTTATAATGTCTGCAAGGTGGGACGCGGCTCAGTTTATGATGCGGAGAGGTGGCCGAGTCCGGTTGATGGCGCGGCACTCGAAATGCCGTGTTCCTGCAAGGGAACCGTGGGTTCGAATCCCACCCTCTCCGCCAGTATGTCTACTGAGCGGTGAGACTGTTGGATGTAACGATGGAGAGGTGTCCGAGTCCGGCTGAAGGAGCACGCCTGGAGAGCGTGTGGGCGGGTAACCGTCCCGTGGGTTCGAATCCCACCCTCTCCGCACAGATTTGGCCGTGCTAGACGGGGAGATAGCGGTGCCCTGTACCTGCAATCCGCTACAGCAGGGTTGAATTCCTTCCCGAGGCTTAGTCTCGGTGGGGTCTGCCCCGTGTAAGTGGTGTTGACGGCTGGGTCCTGCGCAATGGAAACGTGTGAACTCCGTCAGGCCCGGAAGGGAGCAGCGGTAAGCACGAACTTCCATGTGCCGCAGGGTTACCGAGTCCGAGCTAACTGCGCGGGTAACGCCCATCGCGGCGGGTCGACGGAAGGTGCACGGCCATTATATTTACGTTCCATCCATCTGAGGAGATCGTCCGTTTCAGAGGCCATCCGTTGTTGCTCTATTCGCGGAGATTTCAATGTGAATCTTGGTGGTGAATCCTGTGCAGAGATCCTCGCTGTATCGTCAGTGGCGTCCCCGTCGTTTTGATGACATGGTCGGCCAGGAGCATGTGGTCACCACATTGAAGAACGCGGTGAACAGAGACCAAGTGGCCCATGCCTACATATTTGCCGGACCGCGGGGTACCGGCAAGACTACCGCAGCTCGTCTTCTGGCCAAGGTTGTCAACTGCGAGAACGTTCTTCCATCTGAAGCTGAACCCTGTAACGAATGTGATATGTGCCGCTCGATCGACTCCGGGTCATCCATGAGTGTTGTTGAGATGGATGCGGCATCGCACCGTGGCATTGATGACATCCGCGAACTGCAGGAACGCGTACCCTATGCCAGTACGTCCGGGCGCTATCGCGTATATATTCTAGACGAGGCCCACATGTTGACTCCAGAGGCCTTTAATGCGCTGCTGAAGACCCTGGAGGAACCGCCCAGCCATGTGATTTTCGTCCTTGCCACAACCGAGGCTCATAAGATCCCCGTCACCGTACAGTCACGGTGTCAGCGCTTTGACTTCCGATATCTGACCGCAAAAGAGATTACCGCTCGCCTGCATCAGGTGATCGCGGCGTCGGATGGACTCGAGGTTAGTGAGTCCGCTATCTGGGTTATAGCCCTTCAGGCCGGTGGGGCGGTTCGCGATGCCCTGGGGCTTCTCGAGCAATGTCGCGACTATTCTTCGGGTAAGATAGAGGAGGAAGATGTTCACAGGGTCACGGGTGCAGTCTCCAGGGAGGTTTTGCTGAAGTACGCGTCCCGGATGAACACAGGCGATGTGCCCGGTCTCATGGAAATGCTCGATGAGGTTTCTATGGCTGGTGCTGATGTGTCGCAGTTTATCAGGGATCTGCTTGCGTATTTTCGCGACATGCTGCTTTATCGGGCAAGTGATGGGGCGTATGAGCCGATCATGCCCGAGGGTGATCTGCAGGACATGGAGGCGGTTGCCGGCAAGTTCGGCTTGCCTCGTCTCCTCGATATTGTGGATCGGCTGGCTGAGACAGAAGATCGGAGCCGGTACTCCACCCAGCCTCGCTTTCTGCTGGAGATGGCCACAATAAGGTTGGCGGGGGTTAGGTCGGCTGAATCCGAGGGTCTGGCAACAGTGAGTGCCCCTGAAGGGGAGGCGCCTGAGCCTTCCGCACGACCGCAGGCAGAGAAGGAACCCCCGGCGGATTCGGCCAGATCAAAGAAGGTCGAGAGGCCGAAGGAGCAGAAATCAAGGCCGGAGCCGGGGACTGATGTTGCTCAGTCTGTTGACCTGGACGATACCTGGCATAAGGTGAAGGAGGCCGTGCGAAAAGAAAGTTTGCCCACTCACGCACTGCTTCAGCCTGTCAGGCCAGGAGGCATTGTCGATGGAGCGTTCCTGCTGGTATTTCAGGATCAGTTCCAGTTTCATCGTGATCGCACTCAAGACCAGGGCCGCAAGGTTCTCGAACAGGTGATTAAGGAAATCACCGGCCAAGACTTGAGGATCCGCTGTCTGATGGAGTCAGAGATGGGCGGTTTCTCCCCTGGTGAGTCAGAGTCGAACCATTATGTAGACACAACGAATAGTATGGAAGCATGTGACGACGAAGCCGAGGAGATTTGTAATAGATCAGGGGAGCCTGAAGATACGGAACAGAGTCGGCCGGGTAACGGTGAAGATACGGGTCATGTCGTACAAGAGGTGTTGAACATGTTTTCTGGTAGAGTGGTGGGAAGTCTGAAGGATTTGGATGTTACTCGCGATGAATCCACCCGGCAGGCGGATTCCGGCGAGGTCCCCCAGAGATAGTTTTGAGAGGAGAATGATTGTGGGCTTTGGAAACATGGGAAAGATGATGCAGCAGATTCAACAGATGCAGAAGGACATGGAAGATCTTCAGGACTCTTTAGACCAGAAGACGGTTGAGGCGCAGGCGGGTGGAGGAGTTGTTCGCGTAGTGTGCAATGGAGCCCTCGAAGTCGTGGATATAGAGGTTGATCCCGATGTCGTAGATCCCGATGATATCGATATGCTGCGGGATCTGATCATTGCTGCGGTCAATCAAGGGTTGCGTTCAGCCAGAGATATGGTCAGTTCCGAGATGGAGAAGATTACAGGGGGATTGAATCTTCCCAATATCCCCGGATTTACCAGTTGAGGAGAGGGTAACTGTTGTCTTCGTTCTTTGCGCCTCCGGTCGCTCAGCTCATTGAGGAACTGGCGAAGCTGCCGGGGATCGGCCCCAAGAGCGCCCAGCGCTTGGCTATGCACATCATAAAGAGGCCTGAAGAGGAAGTCGTGGCTTTGGCTACTGCCCTGGTCAGCGGCAGGCAGAAGGTTCGCTACTGCTCAATCTGCACCAATCTGACCGACAGTGATAGATGTGAGATTTGCAGTGATGAGTCGCGGGAATCCAGCATCATCTGCGTGGTAGAGGATTCCTCCGATGTGGTGGCCATGGAAAGGACCCGGGACTATGATGGGCTCTATCATGTCCTGGGCGGTCTGATATCACCCATGGACGGAGTGGGTCCCGATGATATTCGCATTCGGGAACTGCTGGAGCGTCTCCGAGATGGCACCGTTCGAGAGGTGATAGTCGCCACAGATCCAACGGTAGAGGGAGAGGCAACGGCCATGTATCTCGCCCGTCTTGTCCAACCGTTGGAAGTGGAGGTTACCCGTATCGCACGCGGTCTCCCCGAGGGGGGAAACCTCGACTATGCCGACGAGGCCACATTGAGTCGCGCCCTTCTGGGCCGCTATCCTCTCACCTAGAGTCTTTCTGGGTGCCTGGATGTGTGTATGCAGCAGGCACCCCTTTCCTTCTTATTTCATCCCCTGGCACATAAACCCAATCAATCTTGGAAATATATATGTATCAGTGAGTACGTTTTTCGTTCATCTGGCATATGTATAGGGATGGGTTTGTCTGCATGCCTTTTTGAGAGGATGGGAGAGATGAGTAAAGATCAGGAGATCTCTGGTGAGGTGAGACAGAGGGCCAGCCGGTTGATTGGAGGTCTCTCAGATCGCCTCAATCCCCCCACGGACCTCGGTCTGTCGGGTCAGGAACAGCAGTGGTGGAGTTCTGTTGATGAGGCGCACCGGGAATGGAAAGAGGCAGAGGCTTATTTCCAAAACGTCTCAGACCCCGCCCTTGTTGATCACGCGATCCATCTGCTGGCCGCTGCGGAAAAGAAGTATGCCTACCTTCTGGATCAGGTGCGCCGCGAGTTGAAGGGTGGTTAACTCCGCGAGGTTCAAGACCGTCGCTCTCCCCACGGACTGAAGCCAGCTCTGATTCATTATCAGACATAATCCATGATGCTGAACATATTATTATACCGAGGTGGCTAAGGTGGACTACTCGGTAGTATTTGCTTTCCTATTTGGGCTCCTCTTGATCTACGTGGTCGTGCGGCTCTTCTATTTGCCCATGCGCTGGCTTTTAGTCGTCCTGTATAATGGGCTGATCGGAGGAGTTGTACTCTGGCTTCTCAACCTGGTCGGATCAGTTGTGGGGCTGCATATCGCCATTAATCCGCTGACGGCGCTGATTGCAGGCTTTCTCGGGATTCCGGGAGTGGTCATCCTGACAATAATCCAGTATATGAGCTAGCTAAATTGTTTGCGAATCGTGGCAGGCAGATCATCTTTCCAGCGCCTCAATGGTCAGATGGATGTAGGTCGTCGTAACTGACCTCCATTCGACTATGGCAAGACTGGCACACTCCAGATACGTCTGCGGGCTTCTCGAACGGGAGACACTTGCAGCCCGCGCAATTTCGAGACATTCGCCTAGGGTTTTTGCGTGGACAGGTATGATGAGCTTCGCGATCTCATCAAACGTTTCGCTACTTATGGATCGCGTGTTGCATACGTGTATATAAGGACGTGTTTCTTCTTCTCGAGTTGGGTTCTTGGATTCCATAGTCCCTCTCAGTGGTGTGGCAACCTTCGCACCAACATGTAGGTCATCACTTCAGTTGATGTTCCTGGAGGCTGATCGCACAGATAACGTCAGGATTTTGCTCAGGCTCGCCCCGCATTGCGCACCCGCAGTTCAGATCAAGAATTCTCCCGTCGGGATGAGAAAATCCCCTACCTCAATTATTGATCCAATTGTCTCACCAGTGTAGGGTCAAGATGGCCTTCCCTGATCCTGCCGCAGAATCGAGGGCACCCGCAGCGTCTTTTGTGCCGGTAGAGGATATTTCATGATCTGTTCGCCAGATATCTACTTGAATCTACAGGGATCTGTGAAGCGTCTCGTCCTCCTTAGCCGGGGGCCCATCGCAATTTCCTTTGTGGACAGCACTCGGATCAATGCGGGGTGATTTCGTCTCTTTGCGGCCAGCCCACACAGAGGTAAACTCCTAGTGGGCTGGTGCGAAAGAGTTTGATCGGGTCTGTCTTTCGACGTGCGAAGCCCATATCCTGATGGAGATGAAGGTGCTCCGAGCGACTTATACTGCGCCATCGGAGTCATCTTGTTCGATCCTACCCGGACATCCATAAATTGCGAACGGAGAGTCGTCTGTCAAAAATTGCGGAATCCGGTACGCACCGCGTCACTCCCAGGACAAAGCCGAATTGTGAAGATATTGTGGGCAGTTAGTCCTTTAAGGATCATAATGATCGCGTCTTATTGCGATTGATAGCCCCGGCGAAGGGCCAGTGCATTACTCGCGTGAGGTGGGGGGTTTGCATGGAGATGTCGGGGGAGGTGTATTCCGGAATTGGCGTCCCACACTGTCATATTCTGCGGTCGTCGCCGTTTCTTGACGCTTCTGGGGTACCGTGTTAGACTACATTTGCTGACAAGCAATCGTCTGCGAATGAGCGTGCGCAGGCACGATGAGCGAATCGGGACATGGTCGCCTTCCCCGGTTGTCAGACTCGGTGTATCTGGTCTGGATTTGCAGCATGATCGGTTTGCCTGGGTCAGGTAGATGGTGTTTGATAGATGATGTTGGGTCCTGGGGTTCCTCGTACAAGATAGGGAGGTTAGGAGGATACACATGGACAAAATACTGGAGATCAGATGGCACGGTCGCGGAGGGCAGGGGGCTAAGACGGCCGCCAACTTGCTTGCTGAAGCTGCGTCAGAAGCTGGAGAGTACATACAGGCTTTCCCAGAGTACGGGCCAGAACGCATGGGTGCTCCGGTTGCTTCATTCAACCGGATTGCCTCTGTTCCAATCAGGATACACTCGGCAGTGTCAGCGCCGAGCGTGGTAGCTGTGCTTGATGCCAGCCTGGTCCGATCTGTGGGCGTGGCAGATGGTCTCACCGAAGATGGCGTAGTTGTTGTGAACACGGACAAGGGGCCTGCAGCCATGCGGGAACTAATAGGTCTTGAGGGGCGAAGCGTATTTACAGTTGATGCTGATCGGATTGCGATGGAGACGCTGGGACGCCCGATCCCGAACACCCCGATGCTTGGAGCGGTGATACGGGCCACTGGAGTGCTGGAATATGATCTGTTCATAGAGTCCATGGAAAAGCAGCTTGAGAAGAAATTCGGAAGTCGCCCGGAGATCGTCGAGGGCAACCTGAAAGCCATCGAACGTGCTTACAAGGAGGTGCAGGGCGAGTGAAAGCGAAAGAAGGAGCTCCCTGTTCCCGAAAAAAGAAGTTCCCCAATACGCCAAAACCCGGTGATACTTGGAAGGAAGTCCCATGGGGTGGTGTTGTGCTCTGGGGCGGAAATGCGCGGACGTATGAGACCGGCGACTGGAGGAGCATGCGCCCAATCTATGATCCTGAACCCTGCATCCAGTGTCGAATGTGCTGGGTGTACTGTCCGGATTCGGCCATAGAGGTCAATGATGAAGGCGAGGTAACCGGCATCAATCTCTTCCACTGCAAGGGCTGCGGGATTTGTGCCTTTGAATGCCCGGCTGATGGTGCGCTGGAAATGGAACCTGAGGAGTAGTCTGATACTGCATGAGAGGAGATGAAACTGATGAGCTCAGCCACGCAGTCGCGTGTGGCCCTCACGGGAAATGAGGCAGTTGCCCAGGCCATGAGACAGATTAACCCCGATGTGGTTGCGGCATATCCCATAACCCCACAAACAGAGATCGTCCAGATGTTCTCCAGTTTCGTCGCCGATGGAGATGTGGACACCGAGTTCGTTCGGGTTGAGAGCGAACACAGTGCCATGAGCGCGGTGATCGGATCTGCCGCCGCTGGAGCAAGGGCTATGACAGCCACGTCAGCAAACGGCCTGGCCCTGATGTGGGAGATGGTGTATATCGCAGCGTCGAACCGCCTCCCCATCGTCATGCCCGTGGTTAATCGGGCGCTCAGCGGACCTATCAACATACATTGTGATCATTCGGATAGTATGGGAGCTAGAGATTCAGGATGGATCCAGCTCTATTCCGAGAATGCACAGGAGGCCTACGACAATGTAGTCCAGGCGGTGCGAATCGCGGAACACCCCGAGGTTCAGTTGCCCGTTATGGTCTGCATGGACGGTTTCATTATCAGCCATGCCCTGGACAACCTCCATGTTCTGACCGATGACACGGTACGCGAGTTCATCGGCGCCTATGAAGCGGCATACACGCTTCTGGATGTCGACAACCCGATCACGGTTGGGCCCCTGGATCTGCAGGACTGGTTTTTTGAACACAAAAGACAGCAGATTGAGGGCTCGTATAAAGCCCTCGAAGTGATACCTGAGATTGGTCGGAAGTTCAGCGCACTGTCTGGGCGGGACTACGGTTTTTTTGAAGAGTACCGAACAGAGGATGCAGATGGCATCATTATTGTGCTCGGTAGCACTGCGGGTACGGCAAAGGACGTCGTCGATGCCATGCGCTCAGAGGGTCAGAAGGTGGGCCTTCTGAAGGTGCGGGTTATGAGGCCCCTTCCGACACAGCAGATTGTCAGGGCATTAGCCGGACATCCTGCGGTTTCGGTGATGGATCGCTCCGACACGTTCTCTACGGCTGGTGGACCGGTCTACCATGCGGTTCGCCATGCGCTGTATGATTGTGAGCAACGTCCCCTGGTGAGTAATTACGTGTATGGGCTGGGTGGACGCGATATCCGACCTGAAGACATCCGCAGAGTGTTCGACGAAACCCTTGAGGTTGCTCGTACAGGCCGGATTACTCGGCCGATAACGTATCTGGGCGTCCGCGAGTAGGGAAGGGTGAGATCTGTGGCGACCAATTTGCGTGAACTATCAAAAAGGGAGGTCTCCCTGACGGGCGGGCATCGTCTGTGCGCCGGCTGTGGTGCTCCCATCATGGTCAGACAGATGATGGCTGCTGCTGGCGATACTCCGATTGTTTCTTCGGTGTCCACTGGCTGTCTCGAGGTGGCCACCACCATCTATCCGTACACTGCCTGGAATAACTCGCTGATCCACAGCGCCTTCGAAAATTCCGCGGCAACCCTGAGCGGTGTGGAGGCTGCGTATCGTTCTCTGAAGGCCCAGGGGAAGATCGATAGAGATATTAAGTTTATCGCCTTCGGTGGCGATGGGGGAACCTACGACATTGGATTACAGTCCCTTTCCGGGGCGATGGAGCGCGGTCATAACATGGTGTACGTATGCTATGACAATGGGGCATATATGAATACCGGAATTCAGAGATCCAGTGCCACCCCCAGGGGTGCCGACACAACCACGAGTCCAGCGGGCAAGAAGATTCCGGGAAAGCCCGAGCATCGCAAGGACCTGACCGCGATCATGGCGGCTCATAACATCCCCTATGTAGCCCAGACGACTCCGGCGCATTGGCGGGACCTGGTGACCAAGACCGAGAAGGCCCTTGCAGTCGATGGCCCGGCTTTTATAAATGTCCTGGCTCCGTGTCCTCGCGGCTGGCGCGTCCCTCCGGAGGAGACAATTGATATTCTCCGCGAGGCGGCGGATACTTGTTACTGGCCGCTGTTTGAGGTAAATGAGGGAGATTGGAAGATCACCTATCGCCCCAGAGAGAAGAAGCCGGTTGAGGCTTGGTTGAAGCGCCAGGGGCGTTTCCGTCATCTGTTCCGTGAAGAGAACCGCCCGATCCTCGACGACCTGCAGGCTGAGGTGGATCGGAACTGGCAACGGCTTCTGCGCCTGGACGGTGAAGGTAGCAGTTCAGAATAGAAACTGAATGTGTTCGTACACGTTGAATGCGGGGGCGTTGATGAGGCATCCGCCCCCGCGTTGCGTGATTGATGCTCCGTGGAATGATTATGCTACGTGGAATTGAGGGGCCCGCCCTGGACATAGCGATCATTTTTCTGGCGCAGGTGATCTATGTGTCCACAATGACGCTCCGGTGGATACTACTTATGAAGGGCAATCGCACCGCAGCTACGGCTATGAGTTTCTTTGAAGTGGCCGTCTGGGTCTATGCGCTTTCCCTCGTTGTCACCAACCTTTCCGATCCGGTGCGATTGGTTGCCTACGCGGGAGGATACGCGGCGGGTACGGCCCTCGGGATGTGGCTGGAAGAGCGGTTGGCCCTTGGGTATTCCCTGGTTCTGGCAGTCGTGCCTGAGGCATCGACCCTTGGAAAGCAGTTGCGTCGCTGTGGGTTCGCTGTAACCACATGGGCAGGCGAGGGACGAAACTCCATGCGACAGGTGCTTTTGGTGTTCTATCGTAGGAGACTCACGCCGGATCTCAAAAGGCTGATTGATGACATCGAGCCCAGCGCTTTCGTGCTGACCATGGAACCTCGCATAGCCCGGGGAGGCTTCCTGGCCAGGCGGCTCTCGCAGATACCCCTGGAGGATCCAGATGATGTGTTGAGAGGCAATTCTGGTGCCGAGTAAAATTGGGGTCATTTCGACTTGATTTGCCGCGAAGTCGGTGCTATAATGCTTACTGCGTCATGTGAGAAAGAGGTCTTTATAAGAGAAGTTATAGGCTTGGGGGATCGTCTAACGGCAGGACGCTAGACTCTGGATCTAGTTGTGGAGGTTCGAATCCTCCTCCCCCAGCCAGCAGTCATTCTTGAGGTGCCCCGTTCGTCTAGTGGCCTAGGACGCCGGCCTCTCACGCCGGTAGCAGGGGTTCGACTCCCCTACGGGGTACCATTTTTGTCCCCTTCGATACACACCACGGACATAACGCTAGTCAACAGGGGCTTTGACTCCGATAGGATCCGTGATAGAATGGCCTACGGCGACGGAAGAAGCGGCGCCTGGAATCTGCAACAAGGAGAAGCGTCCGTTCAAAAAGACAGCTTGACTCCGGCAGGATCCGTGATACAATGGCCTACGGGCGACGGAAGAAACGCCGCCCCATTCTTGACAGAGTAGCCGGAAAATGTTAAGATTAGATGCTGCGACGAAACTTCGGTCTTTGACAAGTGAACAGTGTTCTGATGAGGGAAGTTCCAGGCGGAACTTTAAGGATTACGGTAGCAGGGGAGCTAGGATTGTTCACGATGTGGTCTTTCGGGATCGCATGAAGATACAAGTGGAGAGTTTGATCCTGGCTCAGGACGAACGCTGGCGGCGTGCTTGATACATGCAAGTCGAGCGGGATATTACAGGTCTTC
>PXCI01000050.1 GCA_003566675.1 Clostridia bacterium | reverse complement strand
CGTCACGCGAGCCTCACCCCAATCGTGTAGTGATGGAAGGAGTTCATGCCGCCTACGGGGTCGATCGTCCACGCGCCGGGCGTCTCGCTCGACGCGGTCGTGATGCGGTGCGCGCTCGCGGCGCGCGCTGAGACGCTCCTTTACTTCATCGTATTCAGGACAGGACTGGGAAGCGAGGAACTCCCTCGTCTTTTTCAACCGCAGCTCGTTCTCAATCTCCTGCATGAATCCAGAGCGCAAGAAGGCACCCGGATCAGCACCCATCGCCCCAGCCCGTTGTTGGATCTCTGCGAACAGCTCCTCCTGCTCCACGTCGATGTCCTCCGCGTCGGCCACAGCCTGCAGAATCAGCATCTGCCGAATCCCCTTCTCAGCCGAAGCGCGGAGCTCCTCCCTCAGATGATCCTCACTATCGAGGCCCTGCGCCCGCAGCAGATCAAGGAGGGATCCATCGTTGTTCTCGGCCTGGGTCTTCAGCTCAGAGATCCTCTCGGCGACAACCTGGGCCACCATGACCTCGGGGACCTCAAGCTCGGAATCTTCAACGAGCCCATCAATCACCTGCTGTTCCAGCTCCCTCAGGGCCGTCTGCTCATTGTCATTGATCATGTATTCGCGGTAGTTCTCCCGTAGGACTTCCACGCTATCCTCCCCGAACACATCTCTGGCAAAATCGTCGTCAAGATCAGGGAGTTCCTTCACCTTAAGTTCCTTAATGTCCACCTCGAAGCGAACTTCAGAACCAGCCAGATTCTTCACCGGAAAATCAGATGGCAGCTCGACAGGAAAGGTCTTGCTCTCGCCGACGGCACCTCCGAGTATTCCCTCATCAAAGCCTGGAAGGTTGCCCCCCGACCCAACCTCGACCAGCACCTCTTCACCGTGCAGTTCCTCAACCGGTTCATCGCCCGCATAACCCTGGAAATCCAACACCGCCAGCATCCCGGGCGTCAGAGTCGCATCCTCATCCTCGACTACCGTCACAGCACTCCTGGAATCACGGACCTGATGAAGCGTCTCCTCCACATCCTCATCAGTGACCTCCTGGACCTCCAGTTCTGCTTCAAGTCCCTGGTACTGGCCCAGTTTCACCTCGGGTGCAACCTCAATCTCAGCCGTGAAAGACAGCGACCCATCTTCCAGGTCTCGGTCCTCAAGGTCGATATCCGGAGGGGCGATGGGATCGAGTTCCATCTCCTCGATCGCCTCCCTGTACGCGTCGGGCAATATCTTTTCCAGTGCTTCCTCCCAGATAACCTCTTTGCCAAACCGGCGTTCAAAGAGCATCCTGGGAACTCTACCCTTACGAAAACCCGGGACGGTGACTTCCTTCCGCAACTCATGAAAGGCCTGGTCGGTGTACTTCTTCACCATCTCGGGATCAACGTCCACGTGCAGGATGCGCACGTTTTCCTTCTCGGTTCCTCGTTCCACCCTTACCTTGATCACAGATGTCCCCTTTCGTACATACGGCCCCTATTTCATCCTCGTGAAGGATTGTCAACGACTGCCCCCATAATAACGAATTAAACGCGAGCATGTCCAATATTCCGGTCTTACGCGTCAATGGGCAGCGGATTCCCCACTGCCCACGCTGACTGCAAAGAGTGTGCGAGGGAAGGGACTCGAACCCTTACACCCGAAGGCACGGGATCCTAAATCCCGCGCGTCTGCCAATTCCGCCACCCTCGCTCTCATCCAGAATATTTCGCAATCATCATATATCGCAACCGGAGGAGTGTCAACGACTGAACCCTCTCTCCGATGAATCGGGGCGGTTCGTGCCAGTACAAAATTGTCGAGGTCCCAGCCTGGCAGACCCACAATACCCAATAGCGGACCTTAAACCGTGGGCCGCATCGGTTTCAACCATATTATACCACGCAGGCGCAGAAATAGTAGCCAGAATACGCCCTCATTGATCGACTCTGTCCGGTCTCAATCGTCCTTCGCCGCGTGTGCATCAATCATGCAACCCGTATCTGCCCCGAACCTCTTCCGACACTTGCCTCAGCAAAGAGAAGGAGCGTTCCACCGTCTTGTCCCCATCTATATTGATCAGGCAACACCGGGCAGGTGCAAGCCAGCTCTGGCGAAGAACCCTGTCCCGGTCGAGGCCCTTCTGGTCCAGGTAATTCCACATGCTCTCCAATCGCTCAACGATGGAGCCAACGTTCTCGATCTCCATCTCCTCAGTGAGGGTCGGCGTGATCCCCCAGCACAGGATACCCCCCCGGTCAAGGTGCCGCGCAATGCCCGACAGGTACCGGACAAAGACCTCCCCCTGCGCGTGGGCGTCAACCGACAGCACATCCAATTCCAAGTCTAAAAGGAAGGACCAGTCGGGGTTGCCGCACAGGTGCACGCCCCTCGGACTGGGAACGTCCTCCAGGAACTCCTGGTAGTCCGCCTTTGCCCTCTCCGTCGTATAGCCGGTGAAGGCGCTCGACAGCATCTCCAGGCCCGGTTCGTCGACCCAGACGAAGGGACTCGGGTGGTGTTTCTTCAATTCCTCCAGTTGAGCAACCAGTTTCTTCTGAACGAAGGGGAACAGAAAGGACCGCATCTCGTCATCGTAGATAATCGGCCTCTTATCCGCATCGGTGATACTGAGGCCAAAACTCACCGGCCCCACGAGCTGTCCCCTCACATGCGTATACTGTGCCAGTTCCTCGTCCAGGAAGCTCCGGAAGGCAGCACTGTATTGCGATGACAGGGCAAAGTATTCCATATCCTCCCAGTGCGCCACCAGTTCAGGCAGTTCTGCATAAAAAGCCTCGTGGCTCACAGAAACCCGCCGCTCCGCCGGATCCAGTCGAATTCCCGGAAAATGCTCAGACACCTGCACATACATATCCTCGTAGAAGCTCACCTTCGGCAGCTGAGGCCAGAAGGGGATGTCCATTGACAGGGCAAGATCGAGAGCTGTCCGCACATCGCGATGGGGGAGGATCCCCATCGCCGTTGTCTGACAGTTACCCACCAGATTCATGATCCGGCCCTCAAATCTCTCGCACCCTTCACCATGATCGTCATCCTTTCACGCCCTCCTCAAATGAAAGTCTGGCGGGGAACCGGCCTGGGGCCAGCCCATCCCGCCAGACTCAATGATGGCAGCTGCCCTAGGCCTCGGTCGCACCCGTAAAATGGAAGCCCTCAATCTTGATTGCAGGCACACAGTAGTTCCCGAAGAAGAAGGGAGTCCGTTCCCGCTCCGCAGTGATCCCCGCCACGTGGTTCAAAGCCCGCAGCATGCTGTCGGTGAAGCGCATGTTCTTGACCGCTCCTACGATCTTACCCCCAGCGACCCGGAAGACGCCATCCCGTGTCAGCCCCGTCATCAGTGCCTCGCGAGGATTGACCACGTTCATGTAGTGAAAGCGGGTGATGAGAAGACCCTCTTCCGTCCCGGCGATCATCTGTTCAAGATCGCCCTCCCCGCCGGCCATCACCAGGTGCAGCGGAATCCCGCCCCTTTGCGGCATGTCGACGGAGTGTCCCGTACTTTCCACTCCATCCTTCTGCGCACTGGCTGAATCATGAACCATCCCGCGCACGACCCCGCGATCGACCAGGGTGACCTTCTGCCGCGGGTATCCCTCGAAGTCAAAGGGAAGAGATACCGTGTTCTCATCCATGTGGTCATCGACGATGGTAATCCGTTCATCGAAGACCTTCTCTCCCATCTTGCCCGTCAGGAAACTGGCCCTATTCTGCACCATCCGGGCACTGAAACCGACAAAGGACATGAAGGTGAGGATGTTGCCCACCGCAAGGGGTTCCAGGATCACCGTATACCTTCCCGGCTCAACCCCCTCGCGATCCTGGTTCATCTTCGCCTTTTCGTAAGCCCGGGCAAAGGTGCCTGGCACATCCAGGTCATCGGGCCGAGAAGAACCCGTTGACGCATAGCCCGTTCCCCCGGCGGCAGAGACCAGCGCGGAAAAATCAACCTCGTTGTTCCGGGCAAAACGCCTCACGCCTTCCGAGTTTCCGAACGACAGACGGCTCTCCTTGTGGGAGAACTTGCCGTAGGCCTGGTAGCCCTCCCCGAGGGTGTCCAGGCAGTCTTTGAGAATCTGCGCCCGCTTCTCCACCTCGAAACCGGCAGCTAGGGCCTCGTTGTAGTGATCGGCGACGAGCTCCTGGGGCTCGGTTGAAGGGGGAGGCTGATCCTCCCCGGGGGGTATGTAGTTCAGATTCTCAACAGCATCGGCGACGGCCTCCCGCAAGCCCTCCTCGTCGTAGGCGGTGGTAGACAACCTGCTGCGCTTCTTATCCCCGGTCACGGTGATGGTTACGGTTGTCACGTCCTCGGCCACGTTCTGATGGATCTCGGAGTTGGCATACCGGGTCAGCCCCTCCTCCTGGGACGTGATCATGACCCGTGTGGGATGACCCTCGGCCTCTTTCAAAACAAACTCGATGATGTCGTAACTGCGATCCCTATCCAACATCCTTAACACCCACCTTAACGCCCCTGAAGCGGGTTGGCGCGGCCCCGTGACCTACGTGAGCGACCTGGCTCGGCTCTCCCTTGCCGCAATTGGGCGTGCCAAACATCTGCCAGTGGTCCTCATTGCCCACACCGTCACAGGAATTCCAGAACTCGGCTGTGATCCCAGTGTAGATGGGATCCTTGTAGATCTTGCCTGTCAGTTCGCCATCCTTGATCTCGTACGCGATCTCACAGGCAAATTGGAAGTTCAACCGGCGATCATCAATGCTCCAGCTCTTGTTGGTATGCAAATACAGCCCGCACTCGATTCCGGCAATCAACTCATCGAGGGTCTGATCCCCCGGGAGCAGATTGATGTTCGACATCCGGACAATGGGGATCCGTCCCCATCCATCGGCCCTCGAGGTCCCGTTGGACAGCGCCGACACCATTGGCGCAGTGTCCCGGGAGGTGAGGAAATTCCTGAACTCACCTGCCGTGATGACCTCCACCCGCTGGGCGGGTACCCCCTCGTCATCATAACCAAAGGTTCCCAGTCCCCCTGGAACCGTGGCATCGGCAACGATGTTGACATGGGGGGAGCCGTAGGCGAACCCCACCATGCTGGGCTCCAGGAAGCTCTCACCGGCATAACCTGCCTCGTGGCCCAGCACCCGATCCAGCTCCACGGGATGCCCCACGCTCTCGTGAATCTGCAGCACCATCTGCGAGCTGTCGATGACGAGATCAAAATGCCCAGAGGGGCAATCCTCGGCCTCCAGGAGTTCCGCCGCCTCTTTCGCGATCCGGGGAGCATTCTCCACCAGTTTCATATCACGGATCAGCTCGTATCCGGCTGTGCCGTGGTTGCCCCGGAAGGAATTCGGGTAGCTGCGGGTCTGCATCCCCTGTTCACCCGCAGCATGGGCTGAGATTCCACCCCCCGACTCGTACAAGGTCTGGGTTATGTAAGACCCATCCGTGTCAGCGAAAATCTTGTCTTCCTTACGGAAATCCATTGAACCCTCGGTTCGGAAGAGCTGGGCGCTGCTGTGCATCGCCTTCTCTGCTGCGAAGAGCATCTCCAGCTTTGCCTCCCTGGAAACACCAAAGGGTTCAATCTCAACGGGTGTCTCGTAGTGATCCACGATAGGCTCCTTGGAGGCCAGCTCGACCGGCTTCCGCTGGACAATACCCGTCGCTCGGGCGATTCGCAGGGCCGACTCCGCTACCTCCTCCATGCGCTCAAACTCCTGGGATGAGGAGAAGCCCATCGCTCCATCGACAAACACTCTCACCCCGTAACCGCGACTGCGGCTGGTTGCCAGATCCTGGGCTCTCATGTTCTCCGTGGAGATGCGTTCCTCGATGACGTCATGGACCCGGATGTCTGCATAATCCACACCCTTCGCTTTCAGAACATCCAGGACCGAGGACAGCCTTTCCTTCATGCCGTCACTCCTTTCGACGATGATCGGTTGCAACTGCGTCCGTCGGCAATCTTCAACGATGGTCATCTATTCGCCGTGGACACCTCAATACCTCCCAAATTCCCTCCCGCAAGTGGCACTGGCAATATAAGGCGCGGGGCAAACTGCCCCCACCCCTCACCTCACATGACGGGACTGCAGCTCACAGCACCCCGTGCCAGCCCTGCTACATAGATACAGAGACCCACAGGTGAGCGATCTAAACGCATCAATACCTGGACCTGGCCTTAATTGCCTTGCGGAAGCCGAAGATGAGGAGGCCAAAACCGAGGAGGAATCCGCTAATCACCCGAATGCCCATCTCGAGGGAGTAAAGATCGGCCATGTATCCGACCAGGGGCGTCGATAAGGACCCTCCAATGGACATGACCCCGAAGACCAGGCCAAACACGCTGCCCGTCTTTCCCACGGGTGCCGCTCCGGAGGTCAGCGCATTGAGACAGGGCCGGGCCAGAGACTGGAAGAACCCAATCCCAATGAGCAGAAGAATCAGGGGGAAGACGTGCAGGGGAACCCCGAGCAGTACCGCAATCAAGGAGACGGTGGCGACCGAGGATATGAGGATGATGATCGTTCGATCGTAGCGATCTCCAACCTGGCCACCCACCAGAGACCCACCCGCACCCGACAGTAGCATCAAGGTTGACAGCATCCCCGCCACAGCCGGCGTGGACCCCCGAATAGAGGCCAGGAGGGTCGGCAAAAAAGAGCGGAAGCCACTGCCGAAAGCCCCCGACAAAAAGGCCGCCGTCGCGATGATCGTCACCGGCACCCACTGGTCCGGTGTAATCCTCCCAGCAGCCCCTTCCCCCTTCGCAGGATCCTCTTCAGAGGAAGTCGCGTGACCGGCTTCCGCAGACTCCTCCGGTTCCGGCATCTCACGGTAGGAGATGACAAACCAGATCACCAGTACGATGCCCAATCCAACCAGGACCTGCAGAGCGCTGCGCCAACCAAGCCATGTCGCCAAAATTGCTGCTACCGAATAGGCTGATGCGGTTCCTATGTTGCCGCCAATGCTGTGCAGTGCCAGGCCCATGCTCAAACGACCCATACGCCTTGCCGCACGCGATGTCTCGGCAAAACTGGCCGGGTGGAAGGTGGAGTTGCCCAGGCCGAAAATGACCTGTGCTACGATGAACATGATCAGGGTGGATGAGCGCGAGAAAAGGAAGAGACCCGACAACGTCAACAGAAAACCCGCAGCCAATACTCGCTTGACCCCGAAACGGTCCACCAGCAAACCCGAGGGGAACTGGGCCAGCCCTCCAGTGACACTAGCCACCGCGATGAGGACCCCGAGCTGGGTCCAACTGAGCTGCAGGTCGAGATGTATGAATAGAAACAGCGGCGGCAACGACAGTGTAAACATGTGTTGCAGTGCGTGGGCGGCGAACATCACATTTCGCGCCCTTATAGACTGGGCATTGAGAAGATCACTGGCTGCAGCATCAGAATCCATAACGAGTGTCACACCCCTCAGTCAGCGCTTTGATCGGATCCGTCTCTTTTTCTGCACCATCCGCACAGCGTGAATCGAAATCCGGGAGTGTTCTCTGCCTGGCCCTGCTCTTTCTTCTACGGAGGCCCCCTGTGTCCTTCCCGGGCCTAAGGACGAGCGGGCATCAGATGTGACGGCAGCATGCTGAACCGGGTACCGCCCCTGAAAGGCTTAGGTGCCAAGAGGGGTTGCCCTCAGCCAGGTCCCCCCTCGCTCCTTCACCGCACCGACGCGTGTGAGACATCGATAGGAGCTCCAGGCCCCCTATTTGAGGGCACTCCGGGGTTCTCCATCCCGGATCTGGTTTTCGAGTGCTCAACACACAGGATCCAACCCGGAAAGATTCCCATACGATGCATGGCCCATCCAGGGAACTTTCTATCCCCCCCGATGGTCATAACCACGTACATCGGGAGGAGTGATCATCGATGAATGCTAGAAGATGGATCTTCGCACTGGTAGGAACCGCAATCGCACTGGGAGCCTTCGTTTATTTCGGTGCACAGGACTCCGCACTCGGTCTCCCCCCACCCTCTGAAGAGGTGGACGAGGAGCTAGTTGCGGCGAACACCCGGTTTGCCTTCAACCTCTTCACTGAGCTCAGCAGAGCGGAGCCCGGTGAGAACATCTTTATCTCCCCCACGAGCATCTCTTTGGCCCTCGCCATGACCTATAATGGAGCGGACGGCCAGACCCGGGAGGCCATGGCTGAGGTACTGCAGGTTGCCGATATGGACCTCGAGACGGTCAACCGGGCCTTCGCAGAACTCCGGACCATCCTGCAGAACCCAGACCCCGCATTGGAACTGGATATCGCAAACTCCATCTGGGCCCGGGAGGGACTTCCCTTCAAGGAGGAGTTCCTGCAGAGAAATCAGCAGTTCTACGAGGCCGTGATCGAGGAGCTCGACTTTGACGATCCCGACGCTTCCTCCATCATCAATAACTGGGTGAAGGAACAGACGCGGGACCGAATTGAGAGCATTGTTGAAGACGACATTGATCCCGAGACCGTCATGTTCCTCATTAACGCCATCTACTTCAACGGCCACTGGGGGCAGGAGTTTGATCCGGAGCAGACAGAGGACGCCTCCTTTTTCACCGCTGATGGGACAGACATGACCCGGCCCTTCATGCACCAGACGGACACCTACCGCTACTACGAACAGGACGACTTCCAGGCCGTCGCCCTTCCCTATGGAGAAGGAGACAGGATGAGCATGTACATCTTCCTGCCGCGTGAACGCAGTAGCCTGGAGGACTTCCTGGGCGGCCTGAATGCCGAGACATGGTCGCAGCACATGGCGTCCTTCGAGAAAATGGAAGGTGACATCTCCCTCCCCCGGTTCACCTTTGAGTACGAGACCGGCCTCAAGGACACCCTGGCGGCCCTGGGCATGGAAGTAGCCTTTGATCCAGGAAAGGCCGATTTTGGAGCGATGTATCCGACCAGCCCGAGCGAGAATCTCTACATTGAAGACGTGAAACACAAGACCTTCATCGACGTCAACGAACAGGGTACCGAGGCGGCAGCAGTGACCTCCGTGGAGATGGGGATAGTGTCCTTACCCCAGAAATTCCAAATGGATATGAACCGACCCTTCTTCTTCGCCATCTACGACGATCTGACCGGCACCATCCTGTTCATGGGCTCTCTGGCGACACCCTGACCCCACCGACTCTGCCAGGTGCCCCGGGCTCCGGATCCACTCGGAGACCGGGGCACCAGAGCTGAGCCGGCACATGGGCTCCGTGGCTTCAGTGGTGTCCCTACAATCAGAAGTCTCATCATGACATGAAGAACAGTCCTAGAAGAATCCCCTGACAATCCCGTCTTCATTTCCGGTCTGATTTTCATGAGCGGAGGGGGTCTGCCCGTCCATGCTGCCGTCATGGCACACCCGTGCTCTGTCACTCGTTCACCAATCCTGGACATTCTCATCGCTTGCGCAGCTTCCACATCCGCGCTGCCTACAGAGAAAGGAAGCGCTCGATCTCCCACGGCGTAACCTCAAGGCGTGCCTCGGCCGCCTCGCTGCGCCTGGCAGCAACGAACTTGCCAAGTATATGACTGCCCAGGGCAGTGGCCACCACCTCATCTCTTTCGAGGGCGTCGAGAGCTTCATCAAGGGATTGGGGTAGCAAACCGATGTCCCGTGTCCGCAGGTCCTCCTCCGTCATATGGTAAATATCCTCCTCAACCTGGGGCGGGGGTTCCGTCTGGCGTTCGATGCCATCGAGCCCAGCTTCCAAAATGGCCGCAAAGGCCAGGTAGGGGTTGCACGAGGGATCGGGCGATCGTAGTTCAACCCGGGTTGAGGTGGCGGGCTTATTCGATGCCGGAATCCGGATCAATGCCGAACGATTTTGCCGTGCCCAGGAGATGTTGACCGGCGCCTCATAGCCCGGCACAAGCCGCTTGTATGAGTTGACGGTCGGGTTTGCCAGGGCGGTGATTGCCCCGATATGCGCGATCAGGCCGCCGATAAAATGTCGAGCCAGGTCCGACAGAGCATAGGGCTGTTCCGGATCATAAAATGCGTTCTGTCCATCACGGAAAAGCGAAAGGTGAATGTGCATACCCGAACCGTTTTCCTTCTGAATCGGCTTGGGCATGAAGGTGGCATGAAGGCCACGAAAAGCTGCAACCGTCTTGGTCACCAGTTTGAACGTCACGATCTTATCTGCAGTATCCAGCATGTCGCTGTAGCGGAAATTGATTTCATGTTGAGCAGCGGCCACCTCGTGGTGCGCAGTCTCCACATCAAAGCCCATGGCAACAAGGGCAAGAACGATGTCTTTCCGAACTTCCTCTCCCAGGTCAAGGGGAGCGAGATCAAAGTATCCTCCGTAGTCATGGGTATGGAGGGTTGAGGCTCCGTGGTCGCCTGTGTGCAGGAGGAAGAACTCAGGCTCAGGGCCAGCGTAGGCTGCGAACCCAAGATCTGCTGCCCTATCGACCGCCCGTCGGAGTGCATAACGAGGATCGCCGGGATAGGGGTTACCATCGGGCGTGATAACGTCACATAGGAGCCGAGCTGTCCGCCGGTTCCCGTTACTGATGGAAGAAAGCGGCCCTTCACTCAAATCGGCACGCCAGGGATAGATTGCAAGGGTACTCGGATCCACCTGCAGATACATATCCGACTCAAAGATACGGGTGAAACCCTCAATAGAAGAACCATCAAACGCGATGTTGTTCTCCAGGACGCTGGGTAACATGCTTGCAGGAATCTCCACATTCTTTGGAATGCCTGTAATATCGATGAACTGCAACCGCACGAAGTGGACTTGCTGCTCCTCGACTTCTTTCAGGAGTTCGCTGGCCGCCGCGGAATCTAGGGACACAATTCTCACCCCTGCCATGTTATTGTACGAATATTACACAGCAATGATATCATATCATTCGCCCTAAAGCAAACATTCGAAGCATAATCTCTTTTAATGTACGTTCTTAGTCACACGTTCCAGGCGCCTGGCCGAAGCGTCCTCCCCGGATTCCACGGCATCTGCCTATCTACGCTTGCATGCGCACGGTCAAATCGACGAAACCCAGGGAACTTTCTTCCCCTTCTGCGGTCATTACAGTGTACATTGGGAGGAGTGATCATCGGTGCAAGCAAAAGTGAGGTTCTTGGCTCTGGCAGCCATTGCCATCGCCCTGGGAGCGTTTGTGTACTTCGGTGCACAGGATTCCGCCCTCGGTCTCCCCCCACCCTCTGAAGAGGTGGACGAGGAACTGGTTGCAGCGAACACCCGGTTTGCCTTCAATCTGTTTGGCGAGCTCACCAGGACGGAACCTGGCGAAAACATTTTCATATCGCCCACGAGCATCTCTTTGGCCCTCGCCATGACCTACAACGGTGCTGACGGTCAAACCAGACAGGCCATGGCCGAGGTGCTACAGATACAGGACATGGATCTCGATGCTGTCAACGAGGCCTTCTTCGACCTGAGGACGATTCTACAGAACCCCGACCCGGCCGTTGAGCTGGACATCGCTAACTCCATCTGGGCCCGCGAGGGGCTCCCCTTCAGGGAGGACTTCCTGCAGAGAAATCAACAATTCTACGAAGCCGCAATCCAGGAGCTGGACTTTGACGATCCCGAAGCCTCGTCGATCATCAACAACTGGGTAAAAGAACAGACCCAGGGCCGAATCGAGGACATCGTGGACGACGATATCGACCCCGCGACCGTCATGTTCCTCATCAACGCCATCTACTTCAACGGGACGTGGGGGCATGAATTTGAGCCGGAACTCACCGGAGACGCTTCCTTCTTCCTCCCGGACGGGACGCAAGTAACCCGTCCCTTCATGCACCAGGAGGACACCTACCGCTACCACAAGAAGGACAGCTTCCAGGCCATCGCCCTTCCCTACGGAGAAGGAGACAGGATGAGTATGTACATCTTCCTGCCCGCTGAAGACAGCAGCCTGGAAGACTTCCTGGGCGGTCTCAATGCCGAGACATGGTCGGAGCACATGACAGCCTTTCGGGAAATGGAAGGTGAGATCTCCCTTCCCCGTTTTGCCTTTGAGTACGAATCAGAACTCAAGGAGACCCTGAAAGCCCTGGGCATGGAAGTGGCCTTTGATTCGAGAGAGGCCGATTTCGGAGCCATGTATCCAATCAGGGCCGGGGAAAACCTCTACATCGAGGACGTGAAGCACAAGACCTTCATCGATGTCAACGAACAGGGTACCGAGGCGGCCGCAGTGACCTCTGTAGAGATCCGAATGGAAAGCGCCATGGAGAAGTTCCAGATGGACATGAACCGGCCGTTCTTCTTCGCCATCTGTGATGATCTGACGGGCACAATCCTGTTCATGGGTTCTCTGGTGACACCATGACCAACCCGTGTCCTTGGTGCCAGGATGTCCTGGGCTCTCGGCCAACCCGGAGCCCAGGGCACCCTGGATATACCCAGAATGACGACAGTGATCTCAACCTCCGACTGAACGTTGGGTTCAGACCCGTCGTTCGCCTCCAATGTACACCTGATCGACGTCCAACATCACGTCGATATCGACAAGGGGATCTCCATCCACCACGATCATGTCCGCCCTCTTGCCCTCCTCAATCGTACCGACCTGGTCCTGAACACCCAGGAGTTCAGCACCCACGCGAGTGGCAGAATGCAAAGCCTCCGTGGGCGTCATCCCTGCCTCCACCATGAGCTTCAGCTCGTAGGCGTTTTGCCCATGGCAGTTGAAGGGCGTTCCCGCATCAGTTCCCATGGCGATCTTCACCCCGGCCTCCAGGGCCAACCGGAAGCTCGCCCTGTGACTCTCCATGACACTGCTGGCCTTCCGAACAGCATAGTCAGGTATCCCCTGTTCAACCCCCGCCTCCACAATCCAGTAGGGTGCGACGAGCGTGGGCACAAGATAAACGCCACCCTCCCTCATCATCTCGATTGCCTCTTCGTCGAGGAAGATGCCGTGCTCAACGGAGTCAACACCCGCCCGGATGGAATTCTTGATGCCCTCCGTTCCCTGGGCGTGGGTGGCCACTCTCCTACCGGCATTATGGGCCTCCCGGACCGCAACGGCCATTTCCTCTTCACTCATCTGGGCAGAACCGGGCTCAACTCCAGGTGTCATCACCCCACCCGTCGCAATGACCTTGATCAGATCGGCTCCGGCCTTCAGCTGCTCACGGGCGGCCCTGGCAACCTCACCCACCCCATCGGCCTCCCGCCCTATGGCGTGGCCATGCCCCCCGGTCATAGTGATGACATGGGCCGCAACCTGCATGATGGGACCCACGATCAACCCGCTTGCGACAGCGTCGCGCAGATCAATGTCCACGTGTTCCATGCCTCCCACGTCGCGTATGTAGGTGACACCCGCCTCAAGGGTCGCCCGAAGATGCCGTGCCCCTTTTAGGGCCCACACCGCCGGGCTCTCGCCCATTAGATTTGCCATTGGATCGCCCGTCGCATCCAAAATACAATGAACGTGGGCGTCGATCAGACCAGGCAACAGGGTCTTTCCTGACAGATCGATCACCTCAGCCTCCCTGGGCACCGCCACCTCCTCACGCCTGCCAGAGCCGACAATTCTCCCTTCATCAACCAGGACCACTGCGTCCTGAATCGGTTCATCTCCCCTGCAGTTGATGAGGTTCATCCCACAAAATGCTCTCAACATCTCTATACCTCCCCGCGTGTCTCAATCGTGTTCCTACCACTGTCCATCGGATCGCATACGGATAGGGTTACCGCATCCCATATTGGTCTGCATCTTGCAGTCGAAATGCAACCGGCCCGCGAAATGCCTCATCTAACGGCTCCATGGAACGGGCATCATGGCCGTCGAGACCTCGGACACCAGGCTGTACCAGGACATTCCAGGACATTTCGGTCGCGGAACTGGGATGAGCCCGCATCATCTCTCCGAGGACCTCGACACAGTACTATCAGCGGGGCCACCCGAGCGGCTCCCACCGGAGTAACGCGTTCAATCAAGGGTGGCTCTGCTACTGTTTTTCGCTGTCTTCCCCTCCCTCCGTCAATGTGATCCTTACCGTCAGATCCATCTTCATAGTCCGCCCCAACCGAACAAGAATCATGCAACCGAATACCCGCTTCAATCCAAAACATGCCAGCACATTTCGGTCGTGAAATTGCGATAAGCCCGCATATTCGCCAAGGCTCCGGGCACAGTAGTATCAGCGGGGCCACCCGAGCGGCTCCCACCGGAGTAACGCTCTCGATCAGGGTGGCTCTGCTACTGTTTTGCAGTGTGACTTTCCCCACGCCTGTCTCATCCCAAAAATAATTAAAGAGGGATAAAACGGAGCGGCACCCTCGTAGTCGGGCTCGCGATAGAAGGCCTCGAGGTTCGATGTATACGTATACCCCCAGAGGGGATACTGTCGCTGAAAGACCTCCAGCGGCTCCCATGCGACTGGACCCTCTCCTGACACGACCTCCAATCCTGCCGACCCACGAGCCAGGGCCTGCTGGAACTCCTGGCATTGAGGGGTGTTCCGTCGAGGGTGACCTTGTAACCAAGCTGGCCGTCAACAAAGGCCCACTTCCCAAGGTCATCCAGCCAGATTTCAGTGACAACGTGGCCCGCTCCGGACCTTGCCGTGTCCGCCCTCCGGGTCTTCAACCCCACGACCCGCGCTGCATCCCCATCGCCTGGGCCGTGCCGGCCAGTACGATCGTATATTCCACGCAGCGGAAGCTGGATTCCTCTTCGGCCTCTCGCAGTCAATGGATCGGGATTGGACGGCTGATTGCTACCTGAGTGAGCCCATTGATCCGCGACCCAATCCGTCAGGAACAGGGCTCGGGCCGTGTCATCGTCGAGTTCTTTCATCCCCTGCTCAATCCCAATTTGTCTCCTCAACTGTTTCAGCTCGGGCTCGGCAGTGCCGTGAAAATACACAGGATCTGCCAGGAACTCCTCGCCAGTGACCCAATGTAGTTCTGGTATATGTGAAGGGCAAAGACATAGATGGACACGCAGGATAGAACCAGGACCACGAGGAGAAGCCTTATCCCACCTAGCAGCCCCGCTACGATCAGGGCTGCGGCGATTCCCACGAAGACCCACATAATGTTGTGATGCGATAGACCCTGCGTCCACAGGTAAGTGCAGCCAGCCACAGCGATGGCAGTGAAGCCGTACTGCACGCGGGGATGGAACGAATCCAGGCAACCATGGAACCCTCCCCTTCGGTCTCAGCGCTTTCCCATAAGAACCTGTCTTTGTATTTCTCACCCTGTCCTTGGATTCCTCCAATGCCCCTGTATGGCCGGGAGCAGGAAACGAGCCAGAATATCTGGAAGGGATGATCCATGCACAACCGATTGGGCTACAATACGATCACAGAACCTCAGACCGTAAAGGAGATAAACATGAGAACTCTTGCTTCATCCCTCGATGAGCGGGAGATCATCGAGTTCACCCAGCAGATGATCCGGACGCCCAGTCTGAGCGGAGAGGAAGCCAATGTTGCTGAACAGGTCGCAGCGGAGATGAATCGACTTGGCTACGACCGAGTTGAGATTGACGACAGGCATAACGTCATCGGCTACATCAACCCTGGAGGACGCCCCATGGTCATGCTCAACGGTCACATCGATCACGCCGGTGTGGGCCAAATGAAAGATCCCTTCTCTGCCCTCATTGTGGATGGCTCCCGGTTCGGAAGCTCCGGGGATGCCATCTACGGACGCGGTGCCTGCGACATGAAGGGGGCCGTCGCCGCCATGGTTCATGCCGCAGCCACCCTCAAGGGCCGTCCCGGGCTGAAGGGAGGAGCCGTCGTCACCGCTGTAGCCCTGGAGGAAAAGGGTGAGGGCGAAGGAACAAAACACGTTCTCAGCCACGGGGTGAGGGCGGACTTCGCCGTGTGCGGAGAGGCAACAGGCATGAGGGTCAACGTGGGCCACAGGGGCAAGTTCAACGTGCGAGTCACAACGAGGGGGCGGACCAGTCACGCCTGCAGCCCGGATCGAGGAATCAACGCCATATACAAGATGGGTCCCTTCCTGGGTCGTCTTCAAACAGAGTACACGCTACCCTCACACGCCATCCTGGGGCAGTGTACCTGTACCGTGGTCGACATTATGGCCAGCCCCGGTTGGACCAGTCCAACGGTGCCCGACAGCTGTTCCGTCATCGTCGACCGCAGAACCCTCCCCGGGGAGACGGAGGAACAAGTCCTGGCGGAACTGAAGCAGATCGCCGCCCGGGTGGCTGAGAAGGATCCGCAGTTCCGCGCACACATGGATATCGTGACCCGAACCTCTCCGATGTGGATCGATCCCTCAAACCCCATCGTGCAGCGGGTGGAACAGGCCCGAAGCCGGATCCTTGGAGACCAGCAGCCCGTCGGAGCATGGCTCTTTGGGACCGATGCCCCTTACATAATCGAACAGGGTATACCATGTGTGGGATTCGGTCCTGGAAATGAAACCTTCGCTCACAGCGAACAGGATCATGTGCCCATCAAAGATGTCATCGATGCGGCCAGGGTCTATGCTCAGATCCTAGAGGACCAGTGCCTGTGAGGCAGGATAGCGGGCAGGGCTGCAAATCTACAGTAACTATCGATCATAGGGTACTGTGATGAGACCCAGGGGCACAGGCTCAATTTGATCTGGCCCATTCTAACCGGGGGAAACGACAGCCTGCATGAGGACAAGGATCTCCACGTGACCTACAGCACGAAGGCGGAGATACAGAAGGCCAGGGTGTTCGTGACTCCATGGCTGACCCAGCTGGCAAGAATGCTCCCATTCCCCACTTCCTCAACGAGGTATCAGGTTACAGCAGTCAAAGGCGTGTAGACAACGACTACTCAAAGAACCCCGTCAACGGTCCTACGCTTAGCATGGTAAACAACCAGGGGGATCAGGCTGAAAGAGCAGGCTGGGTAAGAGTGTTGACCCCTTCGTGTAACAGCATGGGCATGACCGGCACCTCCCACCGAATGCTACTTCAACCATCACGCGGGATCAACCGCCTGGCGGTCCGAGCAAAAAGAACTGGCAAAGAATGACCGTGAGTTCACCGGTGAATGGGCTGAAAAGAGGGGCAACGTTAAGAGGAGAATCCATGTGCAGCTCGACGACGGCGGCATTCGCACACGGTTTTAGCGCAAACCAACCATCCCCGGAATGTGAGGTAACATTCTCACACCCCGGAAGATGGATGCGCATCCCTGTCACGGACTCAATAACCTTCCATCCGGAAGCTTCACCCAGGCGGACAGAACACCCCAGGCAAAACCCCGATAAGAGGTGGGGCTCGTTCCCCTAAAACGAGGTGTTCACGTGTTCTCCACTCGCTGCCTCTGCGCCTCCCACTGCATCATCTTTGCCCTCAAATCCGTGGGAGTTATCTCGTGATTCTGAGTAAACTCAAACCGACCTTCCCGATCGACATCCAGCGTGCTCCACACATCAACTCGGTACCACCAGGATCGTCTTCCATCATCGGCGTTCAGAACGGACAGCATCTCCATCAACTCATACCATGTCCCCGTCTCCCGGCTGAAGACGAGCAGACTATCCCCCGGATTGCGACGCCTCACTTTGCTCATCTGGCCAGTCCCCCATTCGCATAGAATCATGCATCCCCCGACCGCTATTGACCGCAAACTCTTGCCAGTGGACCAGGGTCAAAATCACCTTGCTCGGTGAACACATCGGAAACACCCTGAATAGGACGAATACCGCTTTGATTGTAATAATTCTCGATAGCAATGGCAAAGTCCTCCCAGTATATATATACGTCTTTCGTAATATATTGCCCTTCCGTCCCCCCGGAGATCCGCGAGTGATGAACCGTGCGCAAGGATCTGACATCGGTGACGGAGGCCTCTCACCGCAAACTGCCCACGGACAGACGCACCCCGAACAACAGGCAGGAATCAGCCTTTCTCGTGGCAAATAGAACTCAGCAGCACCCGAACCCCAGACTCGGGCCCGAGATAGAAGGGGTGCAGCCGGATTGACTCAGACCATGCGCCACGCGCCAGGGAGAGGAGACCACCATGAGCCTAAAAGCAGATCTTGTTCTCACCGGAGGACACATACTTACCATGGCGGAAGAGGGCCCCGCATCGGTGGAGGCCGCAGCGGTCTGCGGGGATCGTATCCTTGCAACGGGGAGCAGCGCGGAACTACAACCGCTGATTGGAAGAGACACCCGGGTGATAGACCTGGACGGACTCACCGCAGTTCCGGGCTTCAACGAATCCCACAGCCACCTGATCAGTGCAGGCAGAATCGTGAAGGGGGTAGACCTGTACGATGCCCGGTCTATCAGAGACATTCGAGACAAGGTGGCAGTGGCAGCGAGCCAGGCCCAGCCAGGAGAATGGATTGAGGGAGTGGGCTGGTTTGAGGGGTTGCTGGAAGAGGGTCGGTTTCCCACTCGCTGGGACCTGGACGACGTTTCCCCCGACAACCCGGTGATCCTCAGTCGCATATACATGATGGACGTGATCAACTCCCGGGCCCTGGAATTGACCGGAATCAACCGACACACCCCCGATCCTATCCGTGGCAAGATTGACCGGGATCCCTCGTCGGGAGAGCCCACAGGCCTACTGCGGGAGGATGCTAAGAGAATGGTACGCGACATCATGCCTCCCGAAGGAACCGCTGACGTTGAAGCCTTGATTGAGGCGGCAATCCCCGAGTACCTGTCCTTCGGGGTGACAAGCGTCCTCGACCCGGGGGTTACGCCCGATATGATCAGAGCCTACCAGAATGTCTACCGGAGGGGCAGCCTCCATCTCAGGGTCAATCTGATGCCGGACTTCCGAGATCAATATCTCGCTCTCAGGGAGCAGCGGCTGGACCACATGGGGATATCCTCAGGCTTCGGCAACCACTACTTGTCCATCGGAGCAGCAAAATTGAGCCTCGACGGCGGCCTCTACAGTAAGACCGCAGACCTGAATGAACCTTACTTGGACCAGACCGACGTCCGAACCCTGGGCCGCATACCCCCGGAGGAACTCGAAGACATCATTTTCGACCTGCACCGCCGGGGATGGTGCATCGGGGTACACGCCTGCGGCGACAGGGCTCAGGACCTGATCGTCGATGCCTATGCAAAGGCCTTTGAGCGACAGCCCCGGACCGATGTTCGCCATCATCTGATTCACGGCTATTTCCCCACACCCGGGGCCATGCAGCTCATGGCCAAGCACGACATCATTGCGAACGCCCAACCGGCTTTCATCTACGTTGAGGGCGATCTCTGTGAGCAGTACGTGGGTGAATCACGGTCGCGGTATTTTACCCCCCTGAGAACCCTGCGCGACGCCGGCATCGTCGTGGCCATTAACTCCGATGTGCCGACCGCACCCACCGTCGATCCCATGCTCGGTATCTACTCGGCAGTAACCCGCAAGACGGTTGGCGGGATCACACTGGGCGACGAGGAGAAGATATCCGCCCTGGAGGCCATCGAGATGTACACGGCCGCCGGCGCACAGGTCACCATGGAGGAGAATGTGAAGGGCCGCCTGGTACCGGGTATGTTAGCCGACGTTGCCGTCCTGGACTGCAATCCCCTCGCGATCGACCCGGAGGAACTCATTGACGTCCAATGCCTGATGACCGTTCTGGGTGGAGACGTCGTCTACGAGGCCTAAGATACGAATGCAATGATGACCCTGGACAACTCACAGGGAGCAATCACCGTGCAGGATAGAGCAGCCCGGTTCATTATTCACAGGAAAGGTAAGATGATAACATGGAAGTCACCCGAAAGCTGGCCGAAACATGCTCGAACATGCAATACTCCGATCTTCCACGCCCCGTGACCCACCAGGTGAAACGGTGCATAATTGACTGGCTCGGCGTGGGGCTGGCGGCCGCAGGGCATGAGACCACAGAGATCCTCAGGAGCCATGTCCTGCAGATGGGGGGAGCCCCCCAGGCAACCATCGTCGGCTCCGGAGACCGGGTTTCAGTGGAGCAGGCAGCCCTGGTCAACGGAACGATGTCGCATGTGCATGACTACGATGACACCCACTTGACGACGGTGATCCATCCCAGTTCTCCCATCATCGGGGCGGCAACAGCCCTGGCTGAGTGGCGGAGCATCTCTGGTCGACAGTGGATCCTGGCCATCGCCGTGGGGATGGAAGCGGCCCTGCGCATCGGCCTGTCCGTCTACCCATCTCACTACGACCGCGGCTGGCACATCACCGGGACTGCGGGCGTGCTGGGGGCCGCAGTGGCAGGCTGCAAGATCGAGGGACTCAAGGACGACCGCATGGCAACAGCCATGGGCATCGCTGCCACCCAATCCTCCGGGCTCAGGGAGTTCTTCGGTACGATGACCAAACCCTACCTACCCGGCCACGCTGCCAGCAACGGAGTGCGGGCAGCCCTGCTCGCCGGAGCTGGTTTCAGCAGTTCACTGAGAGCTCTCGAGGCTCCGAGAGGATGGGCCTCCGTGCTGTCGCCTTGTCACGACCTGGAGGTCATCACCCGGGATTGGAGCCCATCCTACGAGATTCTCAACGTGGGCATAAAACCGTATCCCAGCGGTGTTGTCACTCACCCCGGCATCGACGGCGCACTGGACCTGAAAAAGAAGTTCAACCCCGATCCCAAGCGCATCGAGTCTGTTGAACTCCAGGTACACCCCCTGGTGCTGGAACTCACAGGAAAGACGGAACCCAGGACGGGACTCGAGGGTAAATTCAGCATCTATCACTGTGTTGCATCCGCCCTGACCTACGGCAAGGTGGGGCTGGATGAGTTCACCGACGAGACAGTCCTGGACCCACAGGTAATGGTCCTGAGAAACAAAATCAGGGCCGAATCATCCAGCGAACTGATGCCCGAGGAGGCACAGGTGACCATCCACATGTCCGATGGGACAGACCACTGCCTTCACATCGCCCATGCGAGGGGGTCGGTGCAGAACCCCATCACCGATGAAGACCTCGAGGCTAAGTTCCGTATGCTCGTCACGCCTGTTCTCAGCGAGGAGCGAGCAGAGTCTTTGCTCAGGCAATGCTGGGACCTGGAAAATAGCGGACCTGAACCGGTTCTCAGAGAGAGCATCATCAGCAACTGACAGATCCCCCCTCCGGGTGAGGCAACAAGCGTAACCAACCCCCGAAAACCGCCGTGGCCTGCCTGGCAGCGCCTCATCCGGAGACCCGTCATCTTGTCTCACAACGTCACCCATCTCAGCCTCCCTCCCCATACCCCGCCCGGAACGCCTCAATGGGCACTGTGCAGCAACGTCATACCGGACTTAACATGAATCGACAGGTTGGCCTCTGCAAACTCCTGATCGTCGCCACATGACGGGTGACAGTACCCATGTTCCCTATTCACATGCCCTCTCCCTTACGTCCACCATGCCCACAAACCCACCGAGGGTGGACGATCTGCCTCAGGCGTTACGGTTGATGTCACGGATACAGACGCTGCGTTGACATACCAAATCCCTATTTACCTTCCAGCAGCAGCGCTGATACGATAGACAATACGCGAGAACGATAGGCATTGGTCAAGCTCCGTTCAAGGAAGG